>NZ_JBSHAO010000018.1:0-151501 GCF_053611545.1 Streptomyces sp. NPDC054796
GGGTGGGTGGGGGGGGGGGGGGGGGGGGGGTGGGGGGGGGGGGGGGGTCCCCCGGGGGGGGGACACCTGGGGGGTTGTGGTTGTTTGTTTCCCCCGGCCACGCCCCCCCCCCTGGGGGGGCCCCCCCCCCGCGCCCGTAGGAGCGTCGGACGGCCGGCGACGTCAGACGGCGCGAAGGCGATTGCGGACGGTGCCGGCCTCCCGGCCGCCCTCGGGCCTGCCTGGTGGTCCCGCGACATCCGATCTGAGCTTGGCCGCCAGGTCGGTCCTGCGCTGGACGTCGAGCTTGCGGTAGACCCGGGTCAGATGCTGCTCGACCGTGCTGACGGTGATGAACAGCTTGCCCGCGATCTGCCGGTTGGTGTGCCCGCGCGCCGCAAGCGTGGCCACCCTCAGCTCCGCCTCGCTCAGCTCGCCAGGCTGCCACAGCTCGCCCGGGGACCAGGGCTGTTCGTCGGGCGCGGGAGCCGCGGGCTCAGCGCGGCGGATCCGCTCCTCCTCCGCGGGCGGCTCCACCCCGCTCTCCCGCATCAGCTGGAGCGCCTTGCGCGCGAGGGCACGGGCCCTGCCCTCGTCGCCCAGCTCGCGGTAGGCCAGGGCCAGTTCGTCCATGGCACGGGCCAGCTCCAGCCGGTGCCCGCGCTCCCGGAGGATCTCGACGGCCTCGCTGAGGAAGCGGGGCCGCTTCCCCGGCTCGACGGTGGCAGCGAGCACCCGGAGCGAGACCCCCCGCATCCAGGTGCGTGCGGTGCCGACCCGCACGAGCTGCTCCTCCGCCAGCGCGCGGGCCCGGTGCTCGTCACCCAGCGAGAGATACGCCTGCGCGGCATCGGTGCGCCACGGCACGAAGGCGGGAAAGTCCAGCTCCCACTTGATCATGAGATCGCCGCACGCGTGGAAGTCGTCGAGCGCGGCGTAGGGGCGCCCGACGGCGAGGTAGTAGTGACCGCGGGCCCACAGGTAGAACAGCCCGCCCGGCGTGCGGAAGGCCGCCTCGGGCACCGGCACGCTCAAGTGCGCCGCCGCCTCGTCGAACCGGCCCATCATGGCCTTGGTGTAGAGCAGCGCGGCGACGGGAGTGGCGATGGCCGCGCCCCAGCCCTCAGGCGAGACCAGGGTCAGCGCGGTGTGCGCCGACTCCTCCGCCGCGCTCAGCCCGCCCCGCCGGATGTCCACCAGCGCCTTGGCCGCCGCGGCCAGCGACTGCCACATCGGCGCGTGCCGCTCCGTCGCCTCCTCGTACAGCGCGTCGCACCAGCGGGCCGCCTTGCCCAGCTCGTCGGCGAAGACGAGCGTGGCCACGGCGGCCATCAGCGCCGGAAGGGTGCGTTCCTTGAGGCGTGTGCTCTCCAGCACCTCCTCCGCCCTCGCGGTCACCTCGGCGGCTGCCCCACGGGACGGTTCCGTCCCCTGGCCCAGGAGCCTGTCCAGCAGCGACATCGCCAGCTCTTCCGCGCCCCGCGACGACGGGCCGCCGCCGCCCGGCACGGCGGCGGGCGTGCCCGCGGGCGTACCGGGCCCCTCGGGGCCCTGCGCGTGGCCGTCGCCGGGCCTTCGGTGCTCGGCGCCGGGGAGTCCTGGCCGACGGGCGCCGGGGAGGCCCGGGTAGCCGTACGTCATCCAGAGCCGGACGAAGTCGGGCTCCAGGAAGCCGCCGCCCACGCGCGGCGCCTCCGCCACGGGCCCCTCCACCACCGGTCCTTCCGTCGCCGGTCCCTCGGCGACGGGCCGCCCCCGCACCGGCGCGTCCTCGCCCGGGGCCCGCGTTCGGCGGGCCGAGGCGGCGCC
Organism: Streptomyces sp. NPDC054796; assembly: GCF_053611545.1. Taxonomy (NCBI): domain Bacteria; kingdom Bacillati; phylum Actinomycetota; class Actinomycetes; order Kitasatosporales; family Streptomycetaceae; genus Streptomyces; species Streptomyces sp. NPDC054796. The sequence continues at coordinate 1,789 of NZ_JBSHAO010000018.1, forward strand.
GAGCACGCCGAGCGCCTCGTCGACCTTGCCGAACCACAGCAGACAGCCGACCAGGGCCTTGGTGTCCCTCGCGCCGAGGCGCCCTTCGAGCGCCGCCCCGGTCAGCGCGGGCAGGTGACCCGCCGCGTCCGAGGGGTTGATGCGCCAGCCCGCGCGGATGAGGGCAGCCCTGACCGTCAGGTCCTGCCGCTCGTCGGCGCAGGAGTCGCCCGCGACGCGGAGGCAGTCCAGCGCGAGGCCGACCTCGTCCTCGTCGAGCGCCCGTTCCGCCGCTTCCAGCAGAGTGGGCAGGGTCCACGACGCCTCGATGGGCTCGGCCACGATCAGGTGCCGGGCCAGGACGATGGCCGGTTCGCCTCGGTCGTGCAGCACCTCGGCCGTCCGGGCTTCGAGCCGGGCCCGGTGGGGCGGCTCCATGCTCTGGAGCACCGCCGCCCTGCCCGCCTCGTGCCGGAACCAGCCGGAGCTGAGCAGCCCCATCTCGCCCAGCGCCGTCAGGCTGCGGTCCGCCGACTCCGGGCAGGCGCCCAGGACTTCGGCGAGCGCGTCGTGGGAGATGTCCGGGCCGAGCACCGCGAGTGCCCAGGCGGCGCGCCGGGTGGCGATGTCGCTGCGGTACAGGCACGAGGTGACGGCCTGCTCGAACGCCTCGCCCGGCACCAGTTCGGCCGAACCGGCCCGCTCCGAGGCGTGGTAGTCCTCCAGCAGCGCGCGCATCAGCAGCGGGCTGCCACCGCTGAGCCAGTGGAAGTCGGAGGCGAGCGGACGCGCTCTGCGCCCGCCGAGCCCCGCGGTGATCATCTCCGTGACGCCCTGCCACGGGAGCAGATCGAGCCGCAGATGGCGGCAACCGGGCCGGTGCAGCAATTCGTCCCGGAAACGCGAGTCCTCCCAGGGAAAACTGCCGCTTTCGCCCAACACCACGAGAATTCTGCTTACTTCGAGCCGTCGTGCGAGATAGAGTACGCATTCGAGCGAATGTGCGTCGGCATGGTGTACGTCATCGATACTGAGCACCACGGGCCGCCTCCTCGCCTGGGCGAGGAGAATTCCGCAGAGCCTGGGAAACACATTGATCGCCAGCTCTGCGGGAATGGCTCCCTCCGCGGCCCGCACCGGCGCGGTCACCGCGACCAGGTCCAGCAGCCGGGTGGCGAGCGCGGTGTCCGCCTCCGGAAGATCGGCCCCGAGCAGCAGTTGCCCCATCACTCCGAGCGGCAGATCCCGTTCGAAGCCCGAGCCCGTGGCCTGGAGGAACAGCGCCCCCGTCGCGCCCACGCGCTCCCCGAAAGCGCGGAGCAGGGCCGTCTTGCCGCTGGCCACGGCACCACTGATCAACGCAACTCCGCCATGCCCGGCCGCACTCGCGTCGAGCATGCCCCCCAGAATCGCCAGCTCCTTGTCCCGTTCCACCAACTTCATAGCCGGTTCCACCCCCGAAACCTGACGGTTGATGTCCTAGTTGAAAAGCGATCGGCCGAGGCCACCCCGAGGCCCGGCCACCACATAGAGACGCAAGACAGGATTGTCGGCCGTCTGCCGACCGGCGCGGCACGTCCCGGTGCCGTTCGCCTAAAGCGCGGAAACCACCAGCGCTTCTCGTTCGTACAGCGGGATCACCCGCCCCCCGTGCTGTGCCTGTGCTCGCCGGCCCGAAGACCCCGCCGCGTGTGCGGGACGCGGAGCTTCGAGGCGGCACGCGGCCGGGCGGTGCCCGGCCGGACGGTGACAAGGACGCACACGTGCGGTCCGGTGGTTGCCGTCGTCCGTCCGCCGGCGGGTGTCGCCGATGCGGTGTCGGTGCGCGGGTACGGCCCGGGGCGAGGGCTGTTGGCCCCGCGCCGACCTCGTACGACCGGTGTCACGGCGGTGTACCGCCACTGCGTGCGGCGCGTGCACTGGATGTGCCGCGCGTACTGGATGTCCCGGCCCTCGTCCCCACGAGGGCGGTTGAGCGCACGGCTGTGCTCCGATTCCCCGATACGGCGCACAGCGTCAGCCTCCCGGCCACAGCCCCGTCGACAAGCCGGCCCCCTCCCCCCGCTCCAGCTCGCCCCGTCATGCCGCCATCATTGCCGTCCGCCTGCCCGCTCGCCAGTCCCATTCTGAATGGGTTTGCGGATTTGTGGGTTCCGGTGGGGAAGCGGTGCTTCGTGTGGGCACGGGAAAGCGGACCGTCCTCATCCACCCGTCGAAGGGGGAGGGAACGTTCCGGGTACGGCCGGGTGAGGGGACCCGGAACACGGAAGGATCTCATCCGCTTGATGCGCGGCCGATGTCCGTCCCGGCCGGGACGGACAGGACGCCCGGGACGGCCAGGACGGCCAGGACGCGTTCACCGTGCACCGGCCGGTATCGCGAGGGCCGCCCAGGGGATCGGACATCCACGGAAAGGGCCCGCGCCGGGATATTTTCCCGTGCCGGGAATTCCCCTGCCGGCCTTCCCCGCCGGGCGTGTTCCTCCACGACTTCTCCACGGGCCGAAGCGGGCCACGGCTCAACCCCGCACGCACTGAGCGCGTCTTTCCTCATGACGGGCACACCTCGGGAATTCTCCGTATCACCACTTCACCGGAACCACCCGCGCATGCGGCAGAAGTATCTCCACATGCCGAAAAACGCGACATCCACGCCGACGCACGGACAGAGCGCGCACGGTCTGGACCTGCACGTATGCGCTCCGCACCGCGCTTTCAGCGGATCTGCACATCGGGAGCGCATACGCCCCACGACGCCCGGCGGAATTCGGATGCCCGGGGCATCCAATTACCCGTTGGCGCGGGAATGTCCGCTTACTCGTGACACACTGTGCCACCCGGAGAGAATGGCTTCTGCCGATCGTGTGAAGACGTCGCCACCAAGCGGTGCAAGGGAGTCCACTTCGGCGAAGTTCTGTCCGGGGATGCTCCCTGAATCGGCAGTTGACCGAGTGGCCGTGCGCCCCGCCGACATGCTTTGATCGGGCCAGTTGCGGGAGTTGAAGAAATGGTCGCCTTTTTGGCAGCCTGACGACCGCCCAGACGGACGGGCCGCCATTTACCCGGCAGCCTGCCCGTCGGCCTACTGAAATACCCAGCACAGACGAAAGAAGGGCCAAGTCATGGACTTCACCCCCCAGGTTGAGACCCGCGAGATTTCCGACAGCGACCTGGACAACGTGTCCGGTGGCGTTCTCGGCCCGGTCGTCGGCGACGTCGTCGGCACCGTCGACTCCGTGGCCCCGGTCTCCGAGGTCACCGGCACCGTTTCGCAGGTCACCGGCGTCAACACCTCCGCGGTCACCGGTCTCGCCGGTCTCTGAGGCGCCCTTCGCCGCCGAGCGGCGGAATCACGAGCGTTGAAGCTCCGCTCTTCGGCACGCAAAACTGCCGCTAGAGCGCACCGTGGGCCCCGGAACATCACCGTTCCGGGGCCTTCGGACACCTTTGGGCCAGGCCGGATGACGGCCATCAGCGCGCCGCGACGTCCGTGTTAGCGTCAGGCCGCGTTGGGCCCGAATGAGACGAATGCAGTTGAGGGAATAGTTCCGTGCAGTTCCGGCAAAAGGCGCTTTCCAAGCTGCAATCGCCCGAAGAACTCGATCTTCCGGTGCGCTTCGCCCGCCCGCAGGGCTGGCTCGTGCTCACCGTCACGGTCGTCGTCATGGCCGCCGCGTGCTTCTGGGCCGTGACCGGCTCCGTCTCCTCCAAGCTCAGCGCGCCCGGGGTGCTCACCCACGCCCAGGGCAGCTACGTCCTCCAGAGCCCGGTCGCCGGGCAGGTCACCGCGGTGCTCGCCAAGGAGGGCGAGACGCTGCGCGCGGGCTCTCCGCTGCTCAAGGTCCGTACGGAGCGCGGCTACCGCGCCGTGCGCGCCGTCGCCGCCGGCCGTGTCACCACCCTCGTGTCCAAGATCGGCAGCGTGGTCACCACCGGAGCGGACGTGGCCACCGTCGAACGCGTCGAGCGCCCCGACGAGCCCCTTGTGGCCATGCTCTACGTGCCGGGGGACAGCGGCGCGACGGTTCCCGTGGGCGCCTCCGTCGATCTGACGGTCCAGTCCGCGCCCACCCAGCAGTTCGGGGTGCTGCGCGGCAAGGTGCAGGCGGTGGGCCGTACGCCCCAGACGGAGCGGCAGATCGCCGGGTTCCTCGGCGATACGCAGCTCAGCCGCCAGTTCTCCCGGCAGGGCCACCCCGTCGCGGTCATGGTGCGGCTCGACCGCTCCTCCCGGACCAAGTCCGGCTACGCCTGGTCGTCGGAGCAGGGTCCGCCGTACACGATCGACTCCATGACCCTGGCCGACGGCGCCATCCACCTCGCGGCGCAGCGTCCGATCGATTGGCTCCTCCCGTGACCGCGCCGCAGTCCTCCCCGCCCTCCCCCGATGCCCCCGGCGCCCAGCGACTGCCCCCCGCCGGCCGCGGCAGGCACCGCCCCGAGCCCAGGTCTGGGCGGCGGCGCGCCAACCGCACGCGCCCGCAGCCGCTGCCCAAGGGCGGCCGGGGGAAGAGCGTGCGCACCCCCACCGTCCTCCAGATGGAGGCCGTGGAGTGCGGCGCCGCCTCGCTGGCCATGGTGCTCGGGCACTACGGGCGGCACGTCCCCCTCGAAGAGCTGCGCATCGCCTGCGGCGTCTCCCGCGACGGCTCCCGCGCCAGCAACCTCCTCAAGGCCGCGCGCTCCTACGGCCTCAAGGCCAAGGGCATGCAGATGGAGCCCGCCGCGCTCGCCGAGGTGCGGGCCCCGGCCATCCTGTTCTGGGAGTTCAACCACTACGTCGTCTACGACGGCACGGCGCGCCGCCTCGGCCGCCGGGGCGTGCAGATCAACGACCCCGACAAGGGCCGCCGCTTCGTGTCCATGGAGGACTTCGACAGCAGCTTCACCGGCGTCGTGCTGACCTTCGAGCCGGACGAGGGCTTCCGCAAGGGCGGCAGGAAGCCCGGGATCATGGGCGCCATGCCCGCGCGGCTGCGCGGCACCACGGGCACGATGCTCGCCGCACTGCTGGCCAGCCTGCTGCTGGTCGGCGTCGGCGCCGCCGTGCCCGCGCTCAGCCGCACGTACATCGACATGTTCCTCATCGGCGACCAGACATCCTCACTCGGCGTGCTGTTCGCCTCGATGGCGGCCATGGTGGTGCTCACCGTCGTCCTCACCGCGCTCCAGCAGGCCAACCTGCTGCGCGGGCGCATCATCTCCTCGACGCTGGGCAGCGCCCGCTTCCTGCGGCACCTGCTCAGACTGCCCGTCACCTTCTTCGCACAGCGCAACCCGGCCGATCTGGTGCAGCGCCTCCAGTCCAACGACACGGTGGCCGAGACCCTGGCCAGGGACCTCGCGGCGGCGGGCGTGGACGCGGTCGTGGTGATCCTCTACGCCGTGCTGCTGTGGACCTACGATCCGCAGCTCACCGTCGTCGGCGTGCTGATCGCGCTGCTCAACGTGGTCGCGATGCGCGTGGTGGTCAAGCTGCGTGCCACCCGTACGCAGAAGCTGCGCGCCGACAGCGCGCGGCTCACCAACACCTCCTACAGCGGCCTCCAGCTCATCGAGACGATGAAGGCGACCGGCGGCGAGAACGGCTACTTCCGCCGCTGGGCCGGCCAGCACGCGACGACGCTGGAGGAGCAGCAGCGGCTCGGCGTGCCGAGTGCGGCGCTGGCCGTCGTGGCGCCCACGCTCGCGGCGCTCAACAGCGCGCTCATCCTGCTGATCGGCGGGATGCGCGCGGTGGAGGGCCATATCTCCATCGGGCTGCTGGTGGCCTTCCAGGCGCTGGTGACCCGCTTCACCGCGCCCATCACCCGGCTGAACGGGGTGGCGGGGCGCATCCAGGACTTCGCCGCCGACGTCGCGCGCCTCAAGGACGTCGAGAACTTCCCCGTCGACCCGCTCTACACGCGCCGCGAACCGGAGGCGAGCACGCGCAGACTCAAGGGGCACGTGGCGCTGGAGAACGTCACCTTCGGCTACAGCCCGCTCGACAAGCCGCTGCTCACGGACTTCTCGCTGGCGGTGGGGCCCGGTCAGCAGGTCGCGCTCGTCGGCGGCTCGGGCAGCGGCAAGTCGACGGTGTCGCGGCTGATCTCCGGCCTCTACAGCCCGTGGGAGGGCGCGGTCCGCATCGACGGGCAGCGGCTGGAGGACATACCCAGGGGGGCGCTCGCCGCCTCGGTGTCCTTCGTGGACCAGGACGTCTTCCTCTTCGAGGGCACCGTGCGCGACAACGTGGCGCTGTGGGACCCGTCGATCCCGGACGAGGCGGTGGTGGCCGCGCTCCAGGACGCCGCGATCCACGAGACGCTCAGCCGCCGCCCCGGCGGCATCCACTGCCGGGTGGAGCAGGACGGGCGCAACTTCTCCGGCGGACAGCGGCAGCGCCTGGAGATCGCCAGGGCCCTGGTGCGCAGGCCCAGCATCCTGGTGCTCGACGAGGTGACCAGCGCGCTGGACGCGGAGACCGAACGGGTCATCATCGACAACCTGCGGCGGCGCGGCTGCGCCTGCGTGGTGATCGCGCACCGGCTGAGCACCGTGCGCGACAGCGACGAGATCGTCGTGCTGGACCACGGGACCGTCGTGGAGCGCGGGCGGCACGAGGAGCTGGTGGCCGCGCGGGGCCCGTACGCCGACCTGGTCAAGGAGCACTGAGGTGACATCCGTTCACCAGCAGCCGGAGGCCACGGGCACGGGTATGGGTATGGGCACGGGTACGGGTACGGGTACGGGCCCTGACGCGGGTCCCGGTGACGTCGTGCTCGCCGCGCTCGGCGGGCTGGGCGAGCGCCGCGACCTCAGCGGAGGACGCAGCCTGTCGCTGGAGGGCCCGCAGGTCCTGTGGCTCGTCGAGGACGGGGCGATGGACCTGTTCGCCGTCGACGCCTCCCAGCAGGGCCACTGGCACTTCCTCGGCCGCCTCGCGCCCGGCACCCTGCTGATCGGACCCGTCGAGGGGCCTCGGCACACGCTGGTGGGCAGGCCGCTCCAGGGGAGCGTGCTGCGGCGCATCCAGTTGCGGGAGCTGTTCAAACCGGAGCCCGCGCGGGACTCCGGTCACGGGTACGGCTACGGCCAGGGCTACGAGTCCGGGTACGCGTACGGCCAGGGCGACGGCGCCCCGAACCCGTACCCGTCCCCGTACCCGTACGGGGATCCGGCCGGGAGCCTCAGCCCGCTGGAGGACGCGTTCGCGCTCGGTGTGGGGCGCGGTCTGCGCGTGCTGTCGGACGCGCCGCTGGACGGCCAGCGCAACGTCGGCGCCGGACCGGGCGGCACCAGCGAGGGGCAGGGGCAGGACGGGGGCGAGGACGAGGACGAGGACGTCCTGTGGATGCCCGTCTCCCCCGGAAGCGTCGAGTACGGTGCCGCCTTCGGCGAGGAGGCGGCGGGCGAACTGCTCGTCGACGGCGCGATGTGGCAGCGCATGGTCAACCAGCAGTACCGGCTGCTGTCCACGCTCGACCGCTGGATCGAGCGCCTGGAGCGGGCCCACGAGGACCGCACGGCCGCCGGGATCGAGGCGGGTGAGACCGTACGCGCGCAGGCCGACCAGGCGCTGGTGGCCTCCATCGGCACCTCGGGCAGGTCCACCGTGCGCGCGCCGGGCGCCGGGGACGACGCCACGTTCGCCGTCTGCCGCCGGGTCGCCGAGGCGGCCAGGATCACGCTGTCGGCCCCCGCGCGGGGCGGGGGCTCGCCCGACGAGCGGCTGAGCGCCGTCGAACGCGTCGCGCTCGGCTCCCGGATCCGCACCCGCGTCGTGCGGCTCGACGGGCGCTGGTGGCGGGAGAACACCGGCCCCCTGGTGGGCCACCGCACGGACGACGGAACGCCGGTGGCGCTGCTGTGGCGGCGCGGCGGCTACGAGGCCGTCGACGCGTCCGGCGAGCGCACCCGGCTCTGCGCCAAGCGCGCTGAGGAGTTCGAGCCGCGCGCCGTCATGTTCTACCGGCCGCTGCCCGACCGCCCGATGAGCGCCTGGCGCCTGCTGCGCTTCAGCGTGCGCGGCACGCGCGGCGACGTGCGCAACCTCGTGCTGGGCGGGCTGGTCACCGTCGGCCTCGGGGCGCTGGTGCCGGTCGCGACGGGGCAGGTGCTGGGTGAGTTCGTGCCCAACGCCGAGACCGGTCTGATCGTGCAGGTCTCGCTGGCCGTCATCGTCGCGAGCGTGGTCTCGGCCGCGTTCATGCTGTTCCAGAACCTCTCGATCCTGCGCATGGAGGGCCGCGTCGAGAGCACGCTCCAGCCCGCCGTGTGGGACCGGCTGCTGCGGCTGCCCACGCGCTTCTTCACGGAGCGCTCCACCGGCGAACTGGCCAGCGCCGCGATGGGAGTCAGCACCATGCGCCGCCTGCTGTCCGGGGTCGGCCCTGTAGCGGTGCAGTCGGTGACGGTCGGCGCGATGAACCTCGTGCTGCTGCTCTTCTTCAGCGTCCCGCTCGCGCTGACCGCGCTCGGGATGCTGACCGTCATCGCCGCCGTCTTCCTCGGGATGGGGCTGTGGCAGTTGCGCTGGCAGCGCAGGCTCGTCGAGCTGACCAACAAGCTCAACAACCAGGCGTTCCAGACGCTGCGCGGGCTGCCGAAGCTGCGCGTCGCCGCGGCGGAGAGCTTCGCCTACGCGGACTGGGCGCGCGAGTTCGCGCGCAGCCGCGAACTCCAGCAGCGGGTGGGCCGGATCAAGAATCTGACGACGGTCGTCAACGCGGTCTATCTGCCGCTCTGCTCGCTCCTGATGTTCATGCTGCTGGCGGGTCCGGCGCGCGGCAGCCTCTCCTCCAGCGCGTTCCTCACCTTCAACACCGCCGTGACGATGATGCTCACCTCGGTCACCCAGCTCACGGGCGCGCTGATCTCGGCCGCTTCGGCGCTGCCGATGTTCGAGCAGATCAAGCCGGTGCTCGACGAGATGCCCGAGGTACGCGGGGCCAGCACCCAGCCCGGTGCGCTGTCCGGTGACATCGAGGCGCGGCAACTCTCCTTCCGCTACTCCGACGACGGCCCGCTGGTGCTGGACGACGTCTCGTTCCGGATCCGCGCGGGCGAGTTCGTCGCCGTCGTCGGGGCCAGCGGCTGCGGCAAGTCGACGCTGCTGCGGCTGCTCATCGGCTTCGACCGGCCCGCCTCCGGCAGCGTCCTCTACGACGGCCAGGACCTGGCGGCCCTCGACCAGGCGAGCGTCCGCCGCCAGTGCGGCGTCGTCCTCCAGAACGCGCAGCCCTTCACGGGGTCGATCCTCGACGCCATCTGCGGCACCGAGATGTACTCGCAGGAGGAGGCGTGGGAGGCGGCCAGGATGGCGGGCCTGGCCGAGGACATCAAGCGCATGCCGATGGGCATGCACACGATGCTCTCGGACGGCGGCGGCACCATCTCGGGCGGCCAGCGCCAGCGGCTGATGATCGCCCAGGCCCTGATCCGCCGTCCGCGCGTCCTCTTCTTCGACGAGGCGACCAGCGCGCTGGACAACGAGACCCAGCGCGTCGTGATCGAGAGCACCCGTGAACTGCGCGCCACCCGCGTCGTCATCGCGCACCGGCTCTCCACGGTCATGGACGCCGACCGGGTCCTGGTCATGTCGGAGGGCAGGATCGTCCAGGAGGGCCCGCCCGCTGAGCTGCTCGCGGACACGGGCGGGCAACTGCACGAGCTGGTACGCCGCCAGATCCGCTGACGCGGCCCGGGCCGGCCCGGCCCGGCGCGAGGTGGGGAGAGGGCCGGCGCGCCGGGCCACGCGCCGGACCGGTGGCCCTCACCCCAGTCGCCACCCGCTCCAGCGGCCGACCGTCACCTCGGTCACCGGGCCGCGCGGCGGGCGGTCCGCGTAGTGGTGCCCGTACTTCTCCACGAGCAGGCCCAGCAGCTCGGCCGACCTGGCGGCGTCCGCCGCACCGGACGCGTCGGACGCACCGGTTGTGTCGGACGCGTCGCATGCGTCGGACGCCGGGCCGTCCAGCGGGGCGTCCGCCGGGGGCAGGACGCGCGCCGTGCCGTCGGCGCGCGCCCACCACAGGTGCTCCCACTCCTCGTCGTACGCGTCGACGAGCAGACAGACCGCGGGATTGGCCTCGATGTTGGCCAGCCGCTTCAGCCGCGCGGTGCGCTTCGGCTTGTGGTCGACGGCCGTCACCACGGTGTCCCCCGTCACCGCGAAGACGACGGGCACCAGGTGGGGGCGGCCGTCCGCGTCCACGGTCGCCAGCCGGGCCACCCTGCTCCCGGCGAACGCCGCCCTCGCCTCCGCGCCCGTCAGAGTGGTCACGGCGACCGGCCCGTCAGCGGTGCGCTTCGGCGGCCTCGGCCAGCCGGTCCAGCACGGCCAGCGCCTCGGGCTCGGGCTTCGTGGGCAGGTAGAACAGCAGCCGCTCCACGCCCAGCGCCGCGTAGCCCTCGACGGCCTCGGCGCTGTGGGGCGACGCGTACACCGTGACGGGGACGTCGCGTCCCGCCGACTCGCGCAGCCGGTCGATCTGCGGGCCGAGCCGCTCGGGCGGCACGCTGTTGGCCAGCCAGGCGTCGCCGAACGCGGCCACGCGGGGGAAGGCGGCCTCGCCGCCGCCGACGTAGATGGGCGGGTGCGGGCTCTGCACGGGCTTGGGCCAGGAGTAGACGGGGTCGAAGTCCACGAACTCCCCGTGGAACTCCGCCTTCTCCTTCGTCCACAGCTCACGCATCGCGCGCAGCCGTTCGTCCACGAGACGGCCCCTGCTGGTGGGGTCGGTGCCGTGGTTCTCCATCTCCTCGCGGTTCCAGCCGACGCCGACGCCGAAGACCGCCCGGCCGCCGGAGACCAGGTCCAGGGAGGCCACCTCCTTCGCGGTGGTCAGCGGGTCGCGCTGGGCCACGAGCGCGACGCCGGTGCCGAGCAGCAGCCGGTTCGTCACGGAGGCGGCGGCGCTCAGTGCCACGAAGGGGTCGAGGGTGCGGTAGTAGATCCCCGGCAGGTCACCGCCGCCGGGGTAGGGCGAACGGCGCTCCACCGGGATGTGCGTGTGCTCCGCGATCAGCAGGGAGTCGAACCCGCGCTCCTCCACGGCCCGGCCGAGCGGGGCCGGTGCGATGCCCTGATCCGTGATGAACGTCGAGATGCCGAACTTCACTGGGAAACCTCCCGTGGTCTCTGGCGGCCGGCCTGTCCGCGTCGGCCGGTGTCCGCGACGGTAAGCCTTGCCCCGCCCGACGACCGCGTACCCATGCGCCCCGGCACCCACGCGAACATCACACGCACGGCGGCAGCGGAGCGGGGCGGGCGCGAGGTGGGTGCGAGGCGGGCGCGAGGCGGCGTTTCGGTGCCCTTTCGAGGGGTCGGGACCGCACGGGTGTACGTGGGTCGTGCGCGTGAAGGGACGGTTCTCCCCGGTACGGGGACGGTCCTTGCCACGTGATCCGTCGGGTCGGAATACTCCGCCGTTCTGGAGAGCACGACATCACAGCGGGCAGGGCACCGGCGAAGGGTGAGCGTCATGCGGAGCGCGACGAGCGCCACGGCGGACGGCGAGGACCCGGCGCACGGTGTCCCCGCCCCGACGGTGGCACCCCGGCCGCTCGGTCCGGGGGAGATCGCCGGGGGCGTCCTCGCCGTCATCGGCCGTCACTGGCGGCCCCTCTACGGGGTGGTCACCGCCGTGAGCGCGGCGGCAGCGGTCACGGCGACCGCCGTGGTCGCGGCGGCGGACGGCTGGCTGCGGCCCTCCGGACCGGGGGCCGCCGCCCTCCCCGCGCACGCCTTCTGGCCGGACCTCGGCCCCGGAGCCGGTACGGGTACAGGGCTCGACGTGGGCGGGGGCACGGGTGCCGGTGCCGGTGCCGGGCTGCCCGGGTCCGCGCTCGCCGTCGGCGCGGCGCTCGTACCGCTCCTGCTGCTCATCACCGCCTGCCTCATGGCCGTACTCCACAGCGCCCATGGCGTGGCGCTCTCCGCCGCCGCCACACGACTGCCGCTGGCCAGGGGCGAGTTGTGGCGGCGCACCCGAGCGCGGCTGCGGGCCGCGCTCGGGGTGCAGTTGCTGGTGCGGCTGTGCGTGGGCGGAACGGCGCTGGCCGGCTGCGCCGCCATGGCCGCCGTCCGCTCGGGCGCGGTGCCCGGGGTGAGCGCGGCGCCGCACGGGCCCGCGCAGTGCGCGCTGACGGTGCTGACGGGGTGCGTCGTCCCGTTCGCGCTCCTCGCCCTCGCCTTCTTCGTACGGGTCCGCCTCGCGCTCGCGCCCGCCGTGACTGTGCTGGAGGGCCGCGCTCCGCTGTCCGCGCTGCGCCGCTCGTGGACGCTGGTGCGGGGCTCCTGGTGGCGGGTGTGCGGGGTCTGTTCGACGGGCGCCGTGACCACGGTGTGCGGGTACGGCCTGTTCCGGTACGTGGCGGGACCGGCAGGCGAGGAGGCCCGTACCGCGCTGCTCCGGCTCGGCGTCGGGGGCCCCTCGGCGGCGGGCGCCGCGCTGACGCTCACCCCGGTGGCGCTCGCCCTGCTGCTGTGCTCGCTGGCGATGCTGCCCCTGGGCTGCTCGGCGCTCGCGTTCCTCTCCATGGACCTCTCCGACGAGGGACGGCGCGCCGAACCCGCCGTGGCCGGAGAACGGGCCGGACCCGTGCCGCTCCGGTCCCGCTGAACCGCCCCTCCCCCGGCCCCTGGCCCTTGCCTCAGCTCCGCTTGCGCCACACCAGGGCGGCCGAGACGGGGTGGCCGCGGAAGCGTTCCCATTTGGGCTTGACCGCGAGCCAGCGCTCGTCCACGACCCCCTCGCGCATCTCGGCCAGCGTCCAGCCCGCCTTGAGGCCCGCGGTGATGTGGTCGCTCAGGAGGTGGACGTGGGTCGTGATGGCGATCGGCTCGCCCGACGCGCTGGTGAAGTGGGTGGGCATGCCCGAGGCCATGATGAAGTGCGGGTGGAACGCGAGGATGACGCACGTGGCCTCCTCGTCCGCCAGGCGCCACGCCTCGTCGTAGAACGGCCGCAGCTTCGGCAGGTGTTCGTCGATGAGGGAGGCGATGACGAGGTCGTAGGCCCCCGCTTCCAGGCCGCTCGCGCGCACGTCGCCCTCCACCAGCCGGTCGTGGACGCCGCGCGCACGCGCCCGCTCCAGCATCCCCGGGGTGAGGTCCACACCGTCGACGGAGGCGACGCCTCGGCTCTTGAGCCACGCGCCCGTACGTCCCGTGCCGCAGCCGAGGTCGGCCGCACGGCGCACCGCGCTCCAGCGGGGCTCTTCCAGTTCCTCCAGCACGGCGAGGTCCATGACGTCCTCGACGGTCTGTTCGTAGGTGTCCACCCACTGGCCGTAGCCGGTGGTGACGTCCACCGTCCGGTAGCCACGGGTATCGAAGTCGGAGAAGTGCGCCATGGGCCCGAGTATCAGCGAACTCCCCCGTCACGGGCGACACTTTTTCCCGCGCCGCACTCACCGCGACGGCAGTCACCGCCCCCGGGACGCTCCGGCGCGTGCCGCGCCAGCAGTCCAAGGGTGAGGTCGTGGAGACGGCGCGCGTCGCCCTTGTCGAAGGATGGGTGCTCCAGGCCGATCCGGCGCGTCTCAGCGAAGGCGGACAGCGGCTCGGCCGGAGGCGCGTCGATCAGCGCGTCGATGGGCACGATGCCCTGCTCGACGGGCTTGCCCCGCCGCTTCAGCTCCGCAACATGGGCGGCCGTCGCCGCGTCGTACCGGCCGGAGAAACTCGTCGCGACGGCACCGGGGTCGAGCAGCACGTACCGGGCCCTGGCCCCGCCCGTGTCCGGGGCCGTCGCGTGGGCGCCGTAGCCCTCGGCGAAGGCCACGCCGAGGAGGTCGTTCGCGCGACCGCCCTGCATCTGGGCCGCGACCCCGTCATAGCCCCGCGTGAAGAGCGGGTCCTCCCAGCGGACGCGGCCCACCGGGATGCCGGGGCCCGACACATTCACGACGAGGGGCGCCGCCGCCCTCGCCAGCGCCCCGGCAAGGCCGTGACTCAGCAGGAACCGGCTCAGATACTCCAGCGCGAAGGTGTTCTCCAGGCCCTCGGCCGTCTCCAGCCGGTCCGAGCGGAAGTGCCGTGCGCAGAGCACGAGCGCGTCCACGACGGGGAAACCTTCCGCGAGTTCGGCCAGCACCCGCCTGTTCTCGGCGACCAGGCTCAGGTCCGCCGCGACGAAGTACGCACGTGCCCCCGCGCCCATGGCCGCCGCGTCGGCGAGGAACGCCTGCCCCTTCCCCTCGTCGCGGCCGACGATGACGACGCTGTCGCCGCGCCGCAGCCGGGCGTGCGCGAGTGCCCTGCCCATGCCGTCGGTGCCGCCCGAGATCACGACCGTCTTCATCCGCCAACCCCTTGCCCTGTACGGGAGTCGCGCGCCACCACGCACGGACTTGAACCTAAGGGTTCAATCTAATGGGCGACTTCGTACATCACAAGCGTGCGCGTGTGCGGAGGCGACGGCGTCCCGGAGGGAGGGGAAACAGGCGTGTGCGGCGCGGAGGCGGTGTGGCGGGTGGGTGGTGGACACCGCGTGGACGACGCATCCGGCGGCGCGGCCCGCGCGTATCCCCGCGGGCGAGTCCTCCAGCACCAGGCAGTCGGAGGGGGCCACACCGAGGGCCGCCGCCGCGGCGAGGTAGCCCTCGGGGGACGGCTTTCCTTCGCGTACGTCCTCGGCGCAGACGCGCGCCTCCGGCAGCGGAAGGCCGAGCGCGGCCATGCGCGAGGCCGTGGTCCCGGCCCGGCTGGAGGTCACGAGGGCCCAGGTGCCGGGCGCGAGGGAGCACAGCAGTTCGCGGGCGCCCTCGTAGGCGGCGATGGTGGGCTCCTCTGCGGCCATGAGTGCGTCGAGCAGCCGGTTCTCCTCCACCGGCGGGCGGTCGGGCGCCAGCCGCCGCAGCGTGTCGATGCGGCGGCGGCCCTGCGTCGCCCGCTGTACCAGAGCCGGGTCCAGCCCGCGCGCCCGCGCCCATCCGGCCCACACGCGCGCATGGGCGGCCCCCGAATCGATCAGCACACCGTCCACGTCGAAGAGGAGGGCCGGGGGCCGCTTCCTGGCAACCGTGGTCATGAGGCGGGGCCCTCCGTCTTCCGTAAGCTGAGCCGTCCTGTGATCCGGGTGCGGTACGGCCGCCGATCCTGGCACGCCCCGGCAGGGGAAGACGGCGCTCCGCGCCCTGTACGGAAGCTGCGCGACGGGCCGCGGAAGCGCGGAAGCGCTCCGGGCGCGTGCCGTACGGGCGCCGCGATTCCGGCGTACGGGAGGGCACACCGGACACGGAGGAGTACGCCGAGGTACGGGGGTGAGGCGGCGGCCGGTGCGGCGCGGTCCCGTGCGGACGCACGACGAACGGCCCGCCGGGCCACGCCCGTACGCCCCCTGACGCGCGGGGTCAGCCGTCGAAGGGGGCGCCCGCGATGCCGCGGCCCGCGTCCGGCACCACGAAGAGGCATCCCGCGCCGTCGACCCCCGCGTCGTTCCCGCGCACCCCCTCGTCGGCCCAGCGCGTCAGCCACCGCGTCGGCCCGTCGGACTCGGACGTGGTCACGGCGACCCCGTCGCGCAGGCTGAGGGCGAGGCCGCCCGTGGCACGGGGCTTGGCCGCCGCGACGGGCTGGTCCATGGTCGCGACGGTGCTGTCGGTGCCGTCAGCGGGGTCGTAGCGGTGCACCGTGCCCGCGTTGAGGTCCACCCAGAGCAGGGTGGCGGTGGCGGCGTCCCACGTCGGGCACTCGGCGAAGCCCGCCCGCACCGACAACGACACCGCTTCGACGGTCGGCATGCGCTGATCCCCCCGTAGCCTTCGTGGCCTTCGCAGCCGTCATTCTCCCGTCACCGGGCGAGGTGTTCCGCCAGGCCCTCCAGCAGCCGGTCGACGTCTTCGGCGCTGTTGTACGGCGCGAGGCCGACGCGCAGTCCGCCCGCGTCCCCGAGCCCGAGGTGGCGGGAGGGCTCCAGCGCGTAGAAGGAACCGGACGGCGCGTCGACGCCACGTGCGGCGAGGAAGCGGGAGGCGGCCTCCGTGTCGCGGCCCTCCAGGGTGAGCAGGAGGGTCGGGGTGCGCTCGACGGCACGCGAGTACAGGGTGACCCCTTCGAACGCGGCCAGCCCCTTCTCGACGCGCAGCCGCAGCGCGTCCTCGTGCGCCCCGACCGCGGCGAGCGCGGAGACCAGCCGCGCCCGCCGCCCGCCGCCCTCCCCGCGCGGGGCGAGACCGGCGAGGAAGTCGACGGCGGCGCGGACTCCGGCGAGGAGTTCGTAGGGCAAGGTCCCCAGCTCGAAGCGCATGGGCACCTCGTCCGTCGCGGGCAGCAGCTTGTCGGGCCGCAGCGTCTCCAGCAGAGCGGGGTCGGCCGCGAGGACGCCCAGGTGGGGCCCGAGGAACTTGTACGGGGAGCAGACGAGGAAGTCGGCGCCCAGCGCCGCGAGGTCCACGCAGGCGTGCGCGGCGTAGTGCACCGCGTCGACGTGGAACAGCGCACCCTCCGCGTGCGCCAGCGCGGCGAGTTCCGCGACGGGCGGCCTGGTGCCGATCAGGTTCGACGCCGCCGTGACCGCGACCAGCCGGGTGCGCCCCGACCCCGACAGCGCGGCGCGCAGGTGATCCGGCGTCAGCTCGCCGGTCTCCGGGTCGAAGTCCGCCCACCGCACCGTGGCCCCCGCGTGCGCCGCGGCCTGGACCCAGGGGCGGATGTTGGCGTCGTGGTCCAGCCGCGTCACGACGATCTCGTCGCCGGGCGACCACGTCCTGGCCAGGGTGCGGGAGAGGTCGTAGGTGAGCTGAGTGGCGCTGCGCCCGAAGACGATGCCCGACGGGTCGGCCGCCAGCAGATCGCCGAGCGCGGCGCGTGCCCCGACGACGATGGCTTCCGCGTTCCGCTCGCCCAGGGTGTTCTCGCCCTGGTTGGCCAGCGGGTTCGCCAGCGCGTCGGAGACGGCCTCGATGACGGGCCGAGGGGTCTGGGTGCCCCCTGGCCCGTCGAAGTAGGCGCGGCCCGCGCCGAGCGCGGGTATGCGCTCGCGGAGGGCCGGGAGGTCGTACGCGTCGTACGTCACGTGAACTCCTTGATCCGGCGACGGCACCTGGGCGCTCCTACGCTCCCTCTCCGCGGCGGACCGGGACAAGTACGCCTCGAAGCGCCCCCGCCCGGTACGGGGCAGGAACCGCACCGCCTTGTGGGTGACGTCGGAAAGGGGTTCCCGGCGCCAGGACAAGTGCCCGGTCAGGCGTACGGACGAGCGGCCAACCGCCCGCGGGACGGGCCGGAGAGGGCCGTTCCGCACCGGCTGTACGGGGCGTTCGCTACGCCCGAACGCGGGTGTCAGCACGACGGCAGCGTGCCCACCTGGGGAAAGGCGCGTTGGACAGGTCATGTATGCCCAGGGAAACCCAGGCACGCAGTCGTCCCAGCCGGGAGATCCGGCGGTCGTACTCGCGGAACTGCTGCGCGCGCACCAGGAGGATCCGCCGATCTTCCGCGCGCTGGTGCGGCAGTGGCGGGCCGAGGGCCGCTGCACCCCGCACTCGGGAAACTCGCGCGCGGACCCCGGCGAGGACCCGGCGCCGGTGGCCGGGACGGAATCCGGCGCCCCGGTTCCGGCGCCGAGGACCGATCCCGGCTAGAGCGTGTTTCGAAACACGCCCTGGGGGCCGGGCACCGGTCCGGGGTCCTGAGTGCGACGGGCTCCGGCACCGGCGACCGCGCCCGTCCGTCTGCCTCTCTCCGCCCCGCGATGTCACACTCCGCGCCCCTCCCCCGTCGTACGGGTCAGGAGGCCCCGCACCGGGCGGGGCACGGCACCTTCGAGCGGAGGGAGCAGCGGCATGAAGCGGCACGTTGTGACGGCCCGCGCCGCACGCGGGCACGGGCACGGGCAGGAGCACGGGCAGGGGCAGGACGACCAGGGGCGTGCCCTCGTAGGGGGCCAGACATGGGAGCTGAGCGGCCATCAGGAGCCGGGCGGCCGGCCACCGGCCCGCGCGTAACCCGGCGTCCACCAGCCACCAGTGGCCCTACGGGCCGCGCCACCCCAGATGGAGGCTCCCATGCCCACGCGTCATCTCACCGTCGTCGGCGGCGGGTTCGCCGGACTCACCGCGGCCCTGGCCAGTGCCGAGGCGGGCGCCGCCGTCACCCTGTACGAGGCGCACCGCGACCTCGGCGGCCGGGCCCGCACCGCCGACGGCCCGTACCGCACCAACGAGGGGCCGCACGCCCTCTACAAGGGCGGCCCGCACTGGACCTGGCTCAAGCGGCGCGGACTGCTGCCTCCCATGGCGCCGGTCCCTCCGCTGGAGGGGGCGCGGCTGCGCTTCCACCGTGACGGCGCGCTGCGCAGGACCCCGCCGCCCGGCCTCCTGCGGCTGCTGGCCAGGCGCGAGGCGCCGTCCGACGTGCCGTTCCTGGAGTGGGCGAGCACCGTGGCCGGTGAGCGGAACGCGCGGGCCGCGGCGCACTACGCCGCCGTGGCGGTCTTCCACCACGACCCGGGCGCGCTGTCCGCCGCCTTCACCCACGAGCGGCTGCGCCGCGCCATGAAGCTGCCGCCCGAGGCCCACTATCCGCGCGGCGGCTGGGCCGCTCTCATCGCGGGGATGGCGGCGCGTGCCCGCGCGATGGGCGTACGCGTCGAGACGGGGGCGCGGGTGTCCTCGCCGTCGGAACTGACCGGACTGACGGGCGACGGGCCCGTCATCGTGGCCACCACCCTGGAGTCGGCCCGGCAGTTGCTGGGCGACAGCGCACTCGGCTGGCCCGGCGGCCGTACGGCGCTGCTGGACCTGGTGCTGGAGAAGCGGCGCGGCGACGCGTTCGCCGTGTCCGACCTCGACGCGCCCGGCTGGATCGAGCGGTTCACTACGGCCGACCCCTCCCTCGCACCGCCCTGCCAGTCGCTGCTCCAGGCACAGTTCCCGCTGGCGCCAGGGGAGCCGAGGGCCGTGGGGCTGGCTCGCGGGGAGCGGCTGCTCGACCTGGGCTTCCCGGGCTGGCGGGAGCGTACTGTGCGCTCGACGGAGTCGGTCGCGGAGCACCGCACGGGCGCCGTCGACCCGCCCGGCACGACCTGGCGCGACCGCCCCGCCGTGCACCGTGGCGAGGGCGTGTACCTGGCCGGGGACCAGGTGGCCGCGCCCGGAGTGCTCAGCGAGGTGTCGTTCAACAGTGCGCTGGAGGCGTCGTGGCTCGCCCTGGGCGGTGCGGAGGGTGCGGACGGCTCGGGTGGTAGGGGCGGTTCGGGTGCTTCCCGCGTACGGTCGGGGCCGGGCGTCTCCCGGCAGAGCTGAACGTCGGAGCCGGGCAACGGGGGTGGGCGGCGAGGGGCCGAGGGTGCCCGGCCCCTCGCCGCCCAGCAGCCCTCTCACCCCCTCACCCCTTCATCCCGCCCCCCTCACAAGGCCGACCAGCCGATGTCCTTCATGAAGAGGGAGAACCTGCGCGCCCTGGCCTTGCCGTGCGCGAAGCCCATGCACAGTTGCGGCCCCTTCTTGGTGTTGAGCACCGCGAGGCCCTCGGGCTCGCGCGGGTTCAGGCCGGGGGCCGTACGGTCGAGCGTGTTCTCCAGGGTGACGCCCGAGCGCACATCGATGCGGAAGAGGCGGGTGTTGCCTCCCGAGGAGCGCGGGTTCTTCGGGCCGTACGCGCTGCCGAGCATCTGATAGGCGGACGAGTCGTACAGCGTCATGCCCTGGAACGGCAGCCGCAGGTCCGTGGCCGGGCGCTGGAACTCGATGAGCGGGCGGAAGTCGCGGGCCAGGAAGCGGTCGAGGGCGTAGACCGCGAACCACGGCTCGTCGTCGCGCCGGTAGTGCAGCAGCACCCTGCCGTGCGCCACGTCGAGGGTGACGTAGTTGTTCGTGGAGCCCGGCTTCGGGCGGTAGGAGCTGTCGCGCAGGCTCTGGCTGGTGAGCACTTTGCCGTTGGCGAAGGAGAAGCGGCACACTCCGCGCCCGTAGCCGGAGCGCGGTGCCGCGTCCCACTCCGTCCACAGCACGGTGCGGTCCTTCAGCGGCTCGATGCCCAGGGCGCCGCCGTGGCCCACGCCCTTGAGGAACATGTGGCCGAGCCGTCGGCCCTTCATGTCGAGGCGGTTCAGGCACAGGTCGCCGCGGTCCTCGCGCTCGCTGTGGCTGTACGCGCGGGGCTCGCCGCGCAGGCGGACGCCGCCCTGCATGACCTGGAGCGCGTAGAGGTGGCCGCGGCGCTCGTCGAACCCGAAGGACTGCATCACCGTCGAGTGGTACAGCTTCCGGTTGCTCAGCAGCGCCCGCCCAGGACCCGTCACCCCGAGCACTTCCTTGCCCGAGAACCCGAGGGTCCCCGAGTGACCGCCGTGTGTGCCCGGGACATCGGCGCCCGGGGCCGCGAATGCCTTGCGCGCCGGAAGCGCCGCGGTGAGCGCCACCGCCGCGCCGAACCCGAGTGCTGCCCTGCGGTTTGGCCGCTCCGGCTCGGACCGCTCCATGCGTGCCACCCTTCTCGGAAGATCCACAGTTCCATGCCGTCCCCTTCAGGCCCGGCGCGAAGCAGGATTGCCCCGGCTGGCACGCGGACTTCATCCGTACGGGCAGACCCGCACCGCAAGGCCCCGTCGGGCCTTGACGCGGTGCGGGTCTGCGGGCGGCGGCGCGCGGGTGGCCACGGTGGCTACGCGGTCCCGTGCACCTCCGCGCCCGCCCGCGCGGGGCTCTCCCGGACCTCCCCCCGGCCTTTCCGGTCCGCCGGGTCCGACGGGTGCGCCGGGTCCGGGTCCGGGTCCGCCGGATAGAAGTCGCGGGGCCTGCCCGCGCGGTCCTTGAGCCTGCCGAGCAGGCTCGCCGGATACTCGACGGCCCAGTAGCTGAGCACGGCCGCGGGCACCGCCACGAGCAGCACGACGGCGACGGCCGGCGGGAAGCCCTCCTGCCCGTGCGGGAGCAGCCCGGCGCCGTAGAGCCGCAGCATGATCGGCTCGTGCCAGATGAAGAGGCTGTAGCTGACCAGGCCCACCCCTGTGAGCCAGCGCGCCCGCAGGAACCGGTGCCAGCGCGGACGCCTGGCCACGTGGACGGTGCCGTACAGCATCACCAGCCACAGCACGGCGGCGATCGGATGGTAGAAGGTGAAGCCCGCGTTGCCCGGCTCCGAGTACAGCGACAGGGCGTACACGCCCGCGAACGCCGTCAGCGTGAGCGTGCCCGCGAGCGGGGCGCCGGGCCTGCCGCGTTCGCCGAGCGCGACCGTCGCGACGGCCAGGCCCATGCCTGCGGCGAAGCCGCCGAACCGCGCCTGGGGGCCGAAGTAGACGGGCCACTCGGTGTGCGGCACGTGCAGCGCGTAGTGCGCCACCGCGATCCACACCACCGGCAGTACGAACAGCAGCGCGCACCCTCCCGCGCACACCGCGACCCGCGCGCCGCGCCGTCCGACGGCGCGGCAGACGCGCACCGCGAGCGGGCCGAGCACGACGAGCGCGACGTAGAACAGCATCTCCAGGGACAGCGACCAGGTGGGGCCGAGGGTGTAGAAGATGCGGTCCTTGTCGAAGACGTGGGTGAAGGTGAGGTGTTCGAACAGGTCCGGCCAGTCGCCCGGCAGGGTCGGGTTGCGGCTGGCCCAGACGACCAGGACCGCGAGGAAGTACAGCGGCACGATCCTGATGGCGCGCCGGAAGAGGAAGACCCCGGCGGGCCGGGTCGGGCCGCCGTCGATGGCGGCGCGCGCGTAGGAGAGCGTCAGCAGGTAGGCGGACATCACGAAGAAGAGGTCGATGACTTCGAGGGAGATGAGCGCGCCGAGGTAGGGGTTGTCCACGGGCGGCCGTGAACCGTCCGCGTCGTAGGTGACGTACTGCTGCCAGACGTGGAAGACGACGGTGCTCAGCGCGGCGAGCCCTCGGTAGCCCTCGATCTCCCGGGCCCTGCTGCGCGCCGGCGCGCCCTCGGGCGGGGTGGGGGTGCGTGCGGGCTTCCGAGCCCGGGTCGGGGTCCGGGTCCGGTGCAGGCTCACGGCTTGGCCACCGCCTTCGCCGCGCGCGGGGTGACCCGCCACTGGCGGTCGCCCAGGGCTTCCTTGAGGTGCGCCTGCCGGGCGATCACGTTCTTGAAGTGGCTGTAGAACACGGTGGTGACCAGGAGGTACGACCAGAACCAGGCGCGCCGCGCGCGCAGTTCGGGCACGGCCAGCCGCCAGGCGAAGGCGGCCTGTACGACACCCGCCGACATCGTGAACAGCAGCGCGAGCAGGCACAGCGGCACCGCCCAGTCGAGCTGGTGCACCCCGCCCGCGCGCCACGCCGAGTAGAGGATGACGGGGAGGATCTGGAGCGTCAGCCACGGCTGTATCTCGCGCCAGCCGAGCAGCACGAACAGCCCCGCCTTCTGCCGGAGCGTGAACGCCGGGGAGCGCAGCCCGTGCCACAGGTGCTTGAGCGAGACCTGGAGCCAGCCCTGTGCCCAGCGGGACCGCTGGTTCCACAGGGGGCCCAGCATCGTGGGCGCCAGCTCGCGCGAGACGAGGGTGCGGTCCGTGGCGATGCGCGCGCCCTCGCCCAGTGCGCGCATCGTGGAGTCGATGTCCTCGGTGAGCATGGAGCCGTGCATCCGGGTGCGGGCGAGCAGGTCCGTGCGCCAGAAGCCGTTGGAGCCGCCGAACACGCCGAAGCCGTAGAGCCTGGTGCGGCCGGGGTGGCTGACCGCGTAGATGGCCTCGAACTCGACGCCCACCAGCCGGGAGACCCAGGAGCTGTCCCCGTTGCGTACCACGCAGTGCCCCTGGACGACGTCGTAGCCGTTCGACAGCCAGTGCCAGGCCCGCCGGAACGCGTCGGGCGCCGGGTGGTGATCGGCGTCGAAGATGCCCACCATCTCGCCGCGCACGCGGGTGACCGCCGCGTTGATGTTCTGCGCCTTGGAGGTGCTGCCGCGCACGGGGAGCAGGACCAGGCGCGGATCGCGGCGGGCCATCTCGCGCAGGGTGTCCTCGACGGGGAGGGGGTGCGGGGTGTTGTAGGCGAGGACGATCTCCAGCTCGCCCGGGTACTCCTGGCGGAGGAAGGACTCGACGGTGTCGACGATCGTCGCCGCCTCATTGGGCAGGTAGGCGGCGATGACGGCGCTGGCGGGCGGGTAGGGCTGCCCGGGCCGCTCCGGCCTGGTCTCGGCGTCCAGCGAGAACAGGCACTCCAGCACGATCAGCAGCGCCGAGACCAGCAGCCCGGCGACCACCACCCAGTAGACGCCGGAGCCCAGGTCCCAGCCCAGCTCGTACAACTGCTGGTAGAGCAGGAACGGCAGGCCCACCCCGACGAGCAGCACCAGCAGCGGGGAGAGCGCGGAGAGCAGCGGGCGCACGAAGGCCGTGAGGGGGCGGCGGCGGTGCTGCCCCGTGTCGCGCATCCAGGGGGCGTAGGCGACGGGCAGCAGGTCCCGGTGGCGCAGCGCCTCGGTGACCGCGTCGCGCGCCTTGGCCACGACGGCCTGCGCCGGGTCCGGGCCCGGGTTCTGGCCGCCGGGTCCGCCGGGTCCCGCGCACTCGGCGAGCGGGAGCCAGCCGACGGCGGGCGTCAGCCGGACGTTCTCGTCGGCGACGACGAAACGGGTGCCCGCCACCGTGTGCGCGAACTCGCGCAGCGCCGCGCGCGCCGTCTCCTCGTCCACGCCCGGCATCAGCACGAGCAGATGACCGTCGTCGTCCCAGCCGAGCCGGTCCCACGGACTGCCCAGCTTCTCGGCGACCCCGGCCAGCCGCTCCGCGACCTCCCTGCGCACGCGCGGGCCGAGCCTGGCCTCCAGGGGACTCATCTCGGCGACGGCCACCATGGCCACGACGCCGCTGCGGCGTCCGGCGCCGGGGCGGCGCAGTTCGCGGCCCAGTTCGTCGTGGAAGTGCGGCGCGGAGTAGAGGCCGGTGCGCGGGTCGCGCAGCAGGTTCTCGACGGGGACGGGCACGCGGCGCAGCTTGGCCTCTATCCGGGCCGACAGCTCGGCCGGGTCGGAGGTCTCCGGCACGCAGTCGTCCGCGCCGTGCCGCAGCATGTCCACCACGCCGCCGGGCGCTGCGCCGTCGGTGACCATGAGCAGCGGCAGCGCCCTGCCGACGGGCGCGGCCCGCACCTCGCCGATGACGTCCAGGCCCGCGCGCTCCTCGTGCAGCGCGACGATCGCGTCGGGCGGCGCCTGTTTCACCCGCGAGGTCACCTCGCCGGGCGCCGCGTGGCTGACCTCGTGCCCGTTGGCCAGCAGGGTGCGGGTGAGCCGCTCCCGTCTCGGGCCGGGGGCGCCGACGGCCAGAACGTGAGCGGAGGCGGGGGCGGAGGCGGAGGCGTGGTGGGGCTCGTGTTCGTGTGTGTCGCCGGGCGCGGGCGCGGGTTCGAGCAGCGCCAGCGGAGCGCCGGATGTGTCGGTGGGTTCGGAGGCGCCGGTGGCTGCGCCCCGGCCCGCTCCGCTACGCGCGTAGCGGGGCTGGGCACGGCTCGGTACGTAAGGCATGCGTGAGGTCCCATCCTGGTCGGATCGTGGGGGGAGGACCGGATGTCAGGTGTGTTCAGGTGTGCTGCCGGTGACCGGTGGCCCGTCGCGTGGGCCAACTGACCTCTTCAGCCTCTGTGTTCACTGTGACGCCGCCCCTTCGAGGGCGTAACGCTCCCATTAAGAGCTGGCGCAGATGCGCGGACAGGTGTGTGCCCATGGCGACGGTCAGGCTGCCGGTGCGAAGGCCGTGATGACGTCCACGAGGCCGGCCGGAGCTTCCAGCGGGATCAGATGGCCGGTGTCCGGGATCACCGTGAAGCCGGCCTGGGAGAGATAGGGCACCAGGTTGTCGCGGAGCACGTCGACGGGCTCGACCTGGTCGTTCTCCCCGGCGACGACGAGGGCGGGAACGCTGACCATGCGGGTGTGCGCGGTGATGTCCTCCGCGATGCCGCGCAGCGGCCACTCGGTGCGTGCGGCGTCGGCGCAGGCCCGCGAATCGGCCACGATCCGCGCCTTGACCGACGCGGGCAGCTCGGACGCGGTGAGGACGTGGTCCCGCGCCCCGGCCACGGACTCGTCGGAGTCGTAGGCGTGGGAGAGGGTCTCCCGGTACTCAGGGGTGATCTGCGCGGCGGGCTTCGCCGGGCCGGAGCCGACGAGCACGATGCCGCGCAGGCCGACGGGCCGGGTCGCAGCGACCAGTTGCGCGACCTTGCCTCCCATCGAGTGCCCGACCAGTACGTGGTCGGTGACGCCCGCGTCGGCGAGCACGGCGAGCGTGTCCTCGGCGAGCTGGCCGAGCGTGTAAGGGCCGGGCAGGCCGCTCGACCGGCTCCACCCGCGGAAGTCGAGCGTGAGCACATCACGACCCGCGAGGCGGTCGGCGACGAGGTCCCAGGTACGGGCGGAACCACCCCAGTAGTGCAGGAACACCAGGGTCGGCCCGGTCCCCGGCCGATGGTCGTAAGTGGGCAGGAGCGGCTGCTGGGTCATGGTCATCGTGTCTCTCCCGGTCAGTGTCCTGGGCGTTTGCCCTGCGCTTTCCTGTGCCTTCATGCAAACTTCCGCGCTCGCGCGCGGCATTGGCCCGACCGGTCGCCCGATGGTGAAAACTGGACACGTGACGGTGATCCGGCAGATGACCTACCAGCCCCCGGGGCGGCGCGCCACCGCGGTCGAGACGATGACGTTCGACCGCCTCCGCGAGCTGAACGACGGCGGCACGCAACGTGCCGACTTCCATGTCCTCGCGCTCGTCGACGAAGGCCACGGCTCCGTCACGGTGGACTTCCTCCGGCACCCGCTCAGGGAGCGGTCCGCGGTGTGGGTCGCGCCCGGCGCGGTCCACCGATGGGACGACGTCGACGGTGTGGCGGGGCACCTCGTGCTGTTCGTGCCGACCGCGCCGGTCACCCACGCCACCCGGGAACTCGTCGCGTCCCCGGACCTCGTCGCGCACTGGAGCATTCCCGAAGCCGACCGGCCGTTCGTCGACGCCGCGCGCGACCATCTCCTCCTGGAGGCATCCGCCCCGCCCGGGGACGTCCCGACGGAGCTGCCCGGGATCCTGCTCTCCGCGCTCCTCGCCCGGCTGCGGCCACCTCATACCGAGGCACGGTCCGCGCATCCGGTGTTCCGGCTGTTCAGGTCCAGCGTCGAAGCGCACTTCCGGGAACACCACGACGCCGGCTACTACGCCCGGACGCTGGGTTACGCGCCCCGCACCCTCTCGCGAGCGGTGCAACAGGTCACCGGCCGCACGGCGAAGGCGTACATCGTCGACCGGATCGTCCTGGAGGCCAAACGCCTCCTCGCACACGACCGCCTCACCTCGGCCCGCTGCGCCGACGCGCTCGGCTTCCCCGACGCGTCCAACTTCTCGGTGTTCTTCAGGAAGGCGACAGGCCGGCGCCCGGGTGCGTGGCAGGCGACGATGGCCGCCGAGTGAGGCGCGAGCGAGGTGAGGTGCTGGGGTATCGCGTGGTACGGGCCGGGGCCGGTCTCACAGCCGTACCAGTGACCACGGCAGCCCCGTGCAGTCCGCCCACCTGTCGCCGCGCGGGAGCACATCGCCGCGCCGCGCGTCGGCGGGGGCCAGGGAGCCGATGATGGCGTCGGGCGTGTTGGAGGCGAGCACCCGGCCGGACGCGTTGACCAGCAGCGCAGCGCCGCCCTCCGCCTCCAGCAGGGGCAGTACGGCGCGCTCGAAGTCGGTGGCGCGGATGTCGGCGGCGGCCACGCCGAAGAAGTCCTGGCCGAGGCCGACGGGCGCGGCGCACGTGAGGATGTACTCGTCGGTGCCCGCGTAGTCGACGTACGGTCCGACCACCGCGCGGCGGCCGGTGCGGCGTGGCCCGTCGAACCAGTCGGCGGCGGGGTACTCGTACGCGCCGACGCTGCCCGGGTCCAGGTCGACGCAGAGCGGGCAGGGGGTGCCCTCCCCTGTGCCCGCCGCCGTGCCGTCGGGTACGCGCCACCACTCCAGCCAGCGTGCCCTGTCGCCGAGGGCGCCGGGCGCCGCGATCACGCCCGTGCCCGCCAGCGTGCCGCGGGACTCGGCGAGGTGCCGCAGCACGGTCGGGCGCAGGGTGGCCAGGTCGGCGCTCGTCGGCCTGCGGCCCTCGGCGCGGGCGCGCCGGAGCAGCGCGGCGGTACGTTCGCGCAGCACTCCGACGCCCGCGAAGACGTCCGCCAGCACCGTCTCGACGCCGGTGATCGCCGCAGCCACGCCCGCGTCAGCGCCCGCGCCCACGTTCGCGACGCCCTCGCCCGTCGGACCGCCGCCGCCCGTCGGACCGCCACCGCTCGACGGGCCCGCACCCAGCGGCCCTTCGCCCACCGCGCGCTCGTCCTGAGCCCCGTACGCGGAACCCTCCGCCTCGGCCACGGCTGCCCACCTCCCCCTGCCCGCACGGCCGCTCACCGCACGGCGCCTGTCCGCACGGCTTCCCCTGCGGCGCTCCCCGTACGCCTCCCGGGCACGGCTCCGGCAAGCGGCGGGCCCCACGTCGTGCCCCCCCCCGGGGGGCGCTCAGCTCTTGACCAGCTGGAGGTGGAAGGCGATGAGCCGGTTGACGCCCAGTTCGATGTGCTCCTCGCTCAGCGCCCGCGCCCGCGCGCCGTCGCCCGCCTCGATCGCGGCGAGGATGCCCCGGTGCTGCCGCACGGCCTCCTCGTGCACGACCGCCTCCCCGAAGGGCAGCCACAGAAGTTCGCCGATCTCGCCCTGGAGGTCGATCTCCTGGCGGGTCAGCCGGGTGGACTGGGCCGCCGCGGCGACCTCGATGTGGAAGCGGCCGTCTGCCCTCCTGCGCTCGCCCACACTCTCGGCCGCGGCCAGCCGCTCCACCCACTCCCCCAGCCGCCGCACATGCTCGTCCGAGGCGCGCTCGGCGGCGAGCCTGGCCGCCGTCGCGGAGACGGCGAGGTGGTGGTCGCCGATCTCGCGCAGCTCGTGCACGCCCGTCTCCCGCAGCCGTGCGCGCAGCCGCTCGACGGAGGCGTCGACCGGCGCCCGTACGAAGCTGCCGCCGCCGCGCCCCCTGCGGGTCTCGACCAGACCGCGCTGGCGCAGCAGCGCGAGGGCCTCGCGGAGGGTCACCGTCGAGACGTTCAGCGCGCCCGAGAGCGCCGTCTCGCTGGGCAGTTGCTCACCGTCGGCTATCAGGCCGAGGCCGATCGCCTCGCTGATGCGGCGCGCGACGACGTCCACCCTGCCGCCCTCCCCCAGCGGCGCGAAGACGATGTGCCGCGCCGCGCCGGAGACCTCCGTCCCGCTCACCCTGCTCCCCTCCGCCCTCTTGTCACATGAACTATGAAGTCATAGGTTAACGCGCGTCATCAGCCGGGGAAGCGGAACGCCCGCCCCTCCGGGGCGCGTACGCCGCACGGCCGGCCCCTGCGAGTGGAGGCATACCGATGACCGATCGCGACGACGACGCCCCACCCCACGCCACACGCTCCGCCGAACCCACCGGCGATCCCTCCGCCGAGCCCCCCTCCGAGGGCGGCGCACCCGTACACGCCCCGGTCACCGTCGAGTTCCTCTCCGACTGGCGCGACGCCGCCTACAACTGCTTCTCCTCGGGCCACAAGTTCTGCCGCGAGGTGTGCCCCGTCATGCAGGTGACCCGCAACGAGTCCTGGACGCCGACCGCCTTCCACGCCAACGTCGTCGCGATGGAGCAGGGCGAGCTGACCGTCGAGGACGTCGCCGAGGACTATGTGAACTGCACCCAGTGCGGTGCCTGCGAACTGCGCTGCCCCAACACCCTGTTCACCGGCGACTTCTACCGCTTCCGCACCCGTACCGTGGACCTCGTCAAGCGGATGCGCGCGCTCGCCGTCGACAACGGCGTGCACCAGCCGGGGTACCGGCGGTGGAACCGGCTGACCGACGAGCGGTCGCACGAGCCCGTGCTCGGTGACGTGCCCGTCGGGCAGGAACGGGTGCGGGACTGGGCCGAGGGTCTTGACCTGCCCGTCGGCGGGGAGACGGTGCTGTTCGTGGACTGCGAGGCGGCGTTCCACCGCACCTCCGTCCCCCGCGCCGTCGCGCAGATCCTGCGGCGCGCCGGAGTGGACTTCGGGCTGATGCGCGAGCAGTGGTGCTGCGGCGGGCCCGCGGCCGAGATGGGCTACCGCGAGCAGTCCCGGCGCTTCGCCGAGCACAACCTCGCCGACTGGCGGGCGAGCGGCGTGCGCAGGGTGCTGGTCCTGGACCCGCACGACTACATCACCTTCACGGAGGACTACCCGGCCTACTTCGGCGCCGACTTCGACATCGAGATCGTCCTCGTGGTCGAACTCCTCGCCGAACTGATCGGGAACGGACGGCTGACCCCGACCGTGCCCGTCGAGCGCACGATCACCTACCACGACCCCTGCCGCCTCAACAAGCGCAAGGGCGTGTGGGAGGAGCCGCGCCGCATCCTGCGCGCGATCCCCGGGCTGACGTTCCACGACGTGGACCGCGTGACCCAGTGGTCGTACTGCTCGGGCGCGGGCGGCGGACTGCCCGTCGAGAAGCCGGAGCTGACGGCGCGGATCAGCGAGGGCCGCGTCGCGAAGGCCGCCGAGCTGGACGTGGACACCCTGGTCTCGGCCTGTCCCTGGTCGGAACGCCCGTTGGCGGAGGCCGGGGAGGCCGTCTCCGTCGACGTGGTGGACCTGCACGAACTGCTCGCCGTCTCGCTCGGCATCGAGGTGGGAGGGAGCACGGGCCGATGACTTCTCAGCCGAAGGACGGGCCCACGGCAGACGGGCCGTCGGCCACCACCAGTACCACCACCCCGCGCACCACCGCCGCGCGCACCACCCGTACTCCCACCGTGCCCCAGCTCTCCGACCGGGTGCTCACCGAACTCACCGACGCGCTCGGCGGCGCGTATGTGCTGACCTCCAAGACCGCGCGCATGAACCGCGCCCGCGTCCCCGCCCCCTTCCCCGTGCACCGCTGGAGCGAGCGCGTACCCGACCTCGTGGTGATGCCGGGCACGGCGGAGGAGGTCGCGGAGGTCGTACGGATCGCGCACGCGCACCGCATCCCCATCGTGCCCAGGGACGGCGGCACCGGGCTCACCGACGGCGCCGTGCCGGAGCGGCGCGGCATCGTCGTGGACGTCAAGCGGCTGAACACCGTCAAGGAGATCGACACCGACAACCGCACCTGCACCGTCGGCACGGGCATCAACATGCTGAAGCTCAACGAGGTGCTGGCGCCGTACGGGCTGATCTATCCGGACGATCCCGCCTCGTACCCCTGCTCGCTCGTCGGCGGCAGGATCGGCACGAGCGGCTGGTCGCTGATCGGCTCGCGCTACGGGCACTCGCGCGATCTGGTGCTCAGCTTCGAGTTCGTCCTGCCGACGGGAAAGATCATCAGGGTGGGCGACGGCGGCGGGCCCAAGGTGTCCAAGAGCTCCAGCGGCTATCAGCTCAAGCATCTGTTCATGGGCCACCAGGGCACGCTGGGCATCGCCACGGAAGCGACGCTGAAGCTGTACCCGAAGCCGGAGGCGGAGTTCTCGCCGTTCTGGGCGTTCCCCGACTACGACGGCGCCTACCGCTGCGTCCAGCTGCTCGCGCAGGCCGGGGTGGCGACGTTCGCCGGGGCCGTGCTCTTCGACGAGTGGAAGGTCGACTACCTGCGCAGGGACGACGAGGCGTACATCCCGCAGCCGTCCGACGTACGGGCGCTGGTCTGCGCCGTCGCCTACGGCAACGAGGACGAGGTCCTCGCGGGCGGGCGCCGCTTCATGCGGATCGCGCGCGACGCGGGGGCCCGCTACCTCGGCGACGAGATCTCGCACGGCGACTGGGCGGCACGGCACGACCGCTACGCCACCCCGCTGCACGGCCGCACCCGCGCGGGTCAGGTGGCGCCGATGAGCTGGCACTGCGAGGACGCGGCCATCAACTGGACGGAGCTGCCGGCCGTGCGCCGCGAGTGGCACGCCATCGTGGCCGGGCTGCGCGAGCGGTTCGACGTCTTCGACGACTGGGGCATGTTCTGCTACACGAGCGCCGACACGGGGGTGGACTACCTCACCGAGATCGACGTCGGCATCTGGGAGCAGGAGCTGGACGACGCGGCGTGGGCCGCCTGGGTGGACGCCAAGCGGGACATCGCGGCCGTCGCGCTGCGCCACGGGGGCTCCATCAGCGCCTGCCACGGCTCCTGCCGCGAGGGCGAGGTGGACCTGGTGCCCATGGAACTGGGCGGCGGCTACGACGTGATGCTGGACATCAAGAAGGTCCTGGACCCGCACAACATCATGAACCCCGGCAAGTACGGGCTGCACCGGGCGTACGGAGAAGAGGGCGAGGAGCGCTGATGGAGGGCTACCGCTACGCCGACGAGCACACGCCGCCTCCCCCGCGCCGGGCCGGCGACGTCGCCGTCGAGCGCTTCGACCACCTCTTCGAGGTGGATCCCCGGCTGATGACCGCGCACGTGGCACAGCAGCTCTTCCCCAACTGGGACACCCTGCGCATCGCCGCGAGCCGCACCGGCCACCTGGAGTGGATGCACCGGCACTGGGCGGACACGGTCGTCTCGGGCCAGGCACTGCTGGACGAGTCCGACGACCTCGACGACCCCGTGGACGGCGCCGACGCCCCGGACGCGCCATGACGGCGCGGGGGCGGGGGCTCAGAGCCAGCCGTTGCGGCGGAAGCCCCGGTGGATCGTGTAGCAGATGACCGCGATGACGCACAGGACCAGCGGATAGCCGTAGCGCCAGTGCAGCTCCGGCATGTGGTCGAAGTTCATGCCGTAGAACCCGCAGAACATGGTGGGGACGGCCACGATCGCGACCCAGGCGCTGATCCTGCGCATGGCCTCGTTCTGCGCGACGGCCACCTGGGCCAGATTGGCCTGGAGAATGGAGTTCAGCAGCTCGTCGAAGCTCTCGATCTGCTCGTTGACCCTGGTCAGGTGGTCGGCGACGTCCCTGAAATATTTCTGTATCTCGGTGTCGACCATCGGCATCGCCTGGTGCGTCAGCCGGTGCAGCGGCCGGTCCAGCGGCGCCACGGCGCGCTTCAGCTCCAGCAGTTCGCGCTTGAGCTGGTAGATGCGGGCCGGGTCGGCGGTACTGGCCGCGTCCGGGGCGAAGACGTCGGTCTCCACCTGGTCGATGTCGTCCTGGACCGCGTCGGTGACGTCCATGAAGTCGTCCACCACATGGTCGGCGATGGCGTGCAGCACGGCCACCGGGCCCCTCGCCAGCTGCGAGGGATCCGCCTCCAGCTCCTCGCGCAGCGGGCCCAGCGAACCGTGCCGTCCGTGGCGGACGGTGACGACGAAGTCGGGGCCCGTGAAGACCATGATCTCGCCGGTGTCCACGACCTCGCTGCTCGCGGTCAGCTCGCCGTGCTCGACGTAGCCGACCGTCTTGAAGACCGCGAACAGCGTGTCGTCGTACCGCTCCACCTTCGGCCGCTGGTGCCTGACCACGGCGCCCTCGGCGGCCACCGGGTGCAGTCCGAAGAGGTCGGCGATGCCCGCGAACTCCTCGGCCGTCGGCTCGTGCAGCCCGATCCACGCGAAGCCGGTGCCGGACTCCCGTACGCGCTCGATCACTTCCTTGACGGGGCAGTCCCCGTCGTCCTGCCGGTTCCCCTCCTGGTACGCGACGCAGTTGACCACCGCCGTGCCGAGCGGGGAGCGGACGGGGTGGCTCAGGTCCACACGGGACCGCGCGCGTGGCAGACGTACCGCTTTTTTCAGTTGGCGTGCTACCGACATGCGTGGCTCCTTCGACCGGACCTCGACAGTGTGCCAGCCCCGCTCGCACAGTGGCGCTACCGGACCGTGCCGCAGGTGGTGCGGCATCAGTCCCGCTGGGATGCCTTCCGCAGGGAGTCGACGGTCATGCCCGGCAAGAGCCGCCCGTCGGTGACGCGCAGGGCGATCAGCGCCGCCGTGCCCGCCGCCTGGCGGGCCAGCGCCCGGTCGAGCGCGGGCGCGAACTCCGCCGTGGTGGTGACGGTCTCGCCGTGCGCCCCGAACGCGCGCGCGTAGGCGGCGAAGTCGGGGTTGACCAGGCGCGTTCCGCTCACCCGACCGGGGTACTCGCGCTCCTGGTGCTTGCGGATCGTGCCATAGCCGCTGTTGTCGAGCACCAGCACGAGGGGGGCGGCGCCCTCGGCCGTCGCGGTGGCCAGCTCCTGCCCGTTCATCAGGAAGCAGCCGTCGCCCGCGACCGACACGACCTGCCTGTCCGGGTGGACGAGGCAGGCGGCGACGGCGGCGGGGATGCCGTAGCCCATAGAACCGTTGCGCGGCGCTAGCTGGCGCATGCCCTCGCGGTAGGTGAGGAAGCGCTGCGTCCACACCGCGTGGTTGCCCGCGCCGAAGGTGACGATCGCGTCGGGCGAGAGCCGCGCGTCGAGCGTGGCGAAGACGGCGCCGAGGTCGAGGGCGTCGTCGTCGTGGAGGGGCGCGTGGAAGGCGGCGTAGGCGGCCCGGTCCCGCGCCGTGCGCCCGGCCCAGGGCACGGGCCCGGACGGCTTCAGCCCCCTGACCGCCTCGCCGAACGCCTCGGGCGCGGCGAGCAGGGCCAGCTCGGGGACGTAGAGCGGGCCGGGCGGCAGGGGGTAGGGCAGTGCCTGCACGATGCGGGGCCCGGTCCCGGCGGCCGGGGGCGCCCCCTCGTCGGCTCCGTCGCCCGGTCCGCCGAGCAGGGTGAACCCGTCGGTCGTCACGTCGGCGGGTGCCGTGCCCACGCAGAGGAGGAGATCCGTCTCGGCCACCCTGCGGGCGAGGGCTTCGGAGCGCCCGTAGCCCAGGTGTCCGACGTAGACCTCGCTGTCGGCCGCGATCAGGTCCTGGCAGCGGAAGTCGACGGCCACGGGCAGGGACCACTCCTCGGCCCACGCCCGTATGTCCGCGCGGGCCCGCTCCGTCCAGCGGGATCCCCCGAGGAGCAGCAGCGGCCGTTCGGCGGAGGCCAGCAGCGCCCCGAGCCGGTCCAGTTCGGCCGGTGAGACGGCGCCGTCCGGCACGGGCAGCGGGGTCGCGTCGGGCACCCGCGCGGTGTCGGTGAGCATGTCCTCGGGCAGTCCGAGGACGACGGGCCCCTGGCGTCCCTCGCGGGCGACGGCGAAGGCGCGGGCCACGTGCTCGGGCAGCCGCGCCGCGTCCTCGACGGTCTCCACGAGCTTGACGTGGGCGCTGAATGTGCCGCGAAGGTCGAACTCCTGGAACGCCGCCCGCCCCGTGTGCCCGCGCGGGACGAGGCCGACGAAGAGGACGAGCGGGGTGGCGTCCTGGTGCGCGGTGTGGAGGGCGACGAGCGCGTTGGCCGCGCCGGGCCCTCGGGTGGTGAAGCAGACGCCGGGACGTCCGGTGAGCTTGCCGTACGCCTCGGCCATGTAGGCGGCACCGCCCTCGTGACGGCAGACGGCCATGCGTACCGGCGCGTCGTACAGCGCGTCCAGCACGGCCAGATAGCTCTCTCCGGGCACGCCGAACACGAGGTCGACGCCGTGCCGCTGGAGCTGCGCGGTCAGTATGCGCCCGCCGGTCCGCGCGGGGAGGCGGCTCGGTGTGCTCGACGGGCCGAGGGTGCTGGGGGCGCTGGGGGTGCTGGCGGTGCTGGGGCTCATGCGGGTGGCTTCGCCTTCGCTGTGTGGGAGTGGTCGTGCGGACCGTCAGGCCAGGGACCGTCAGGCCAGGTGGTGAAGCTGTGCCAGGGGCACCTCGCGCACGGCGTCGGTCGCGGTCGGCACACCGTCGACGAGGACGGGCCCCGGATCGCGCGGCACCTCGACCCGGGGCGTGGCCGTGTTGTGCGCCATGTCCGTACGGGAGAGGCCGCGCGACCCGCGTACGGGCGCGTAGCGCAGCCCCTCGGGGAGCGCGGCGCGCGCTGCCGGGTCCGCCAGCGCCTCGGCAGCGACGAAGACCCGGGACAGCCGGGAGGCCGCGTCGCCGAGGGCACCGTAGTAGGGACGGTAGGCGCGGGGCTGGGTGAGCCGGGTGGAGCCGGAGCCCGAGCCCGTGTTGCCCCAGGCCACGAAGCCGCTCTTGAGGACCAGTTCGGGCTTGGTGCCGAACCAGGCCGGGTGCCACAGCACGATGTCGGCGAGCCGTCCCGGCCGCACCGTACCCACCTCGTGGGCGAGCCCGTGTGCCACGGCGGGATTCAGCGTGATCTTCGCGAGGTAGCGCAACACGCGCGCGTTCGCGGGGTGTTCGACGCCGCCCTCGCCGGTGCGCAGCGCCTGCACATGGGCGAGCTGCCAGGTGCGGCGCACCGTCTCGGCGATCCGGCCCATGCCCATGGAGTCGGAGTTGACGATGCTGATGGCGCCGAGGTCGTGCAGGGAGTTCTCGGCGGCGATGGCGTGCGCGCGGATGCGCCCGCGCGAGACGGCGACGTCGCTCTCGCTGTGGTGGTTCTGCCGGTGGACGGTCATCGTCATCGGGAACAGCTCGTCCACGGTGTTGACGGTGTACGGCACGGTCGGGGTCGTGGACGAGGGCAGTATGTGCGGCTCGGAGAGGATCTCCAGGAGGTCGGGGTGCCCGCCGCCGCCCTCCACGTGGTAGGCGTGCACGGTGCGGCCCCTCGTCGCGCCGACGGTGTCACGCAGATAGCCCGACTCGTTCATCGAGTCGGTGTGCAGCGCGACGGGCAGGTCGGCGTGCTCGGCCGCGCCCAGGCAGGTGTCCACGATGCGCGGGGTGGCACCGAAGTCCTCATGGATCTTGAATCCGCCGGCGCCCGCCAGCACGGCCTCGTCGAGCAGCGCCCGCGAGCTGGACGAACCGCGCGCCAGGAACGCCACGTTGAGCGGGGTGCCGCGCCAGGCGCTCATCAGGGTGTGGAGGTTGTGGGCCGGGTTGCAGCCGATCTCCCACATCCCGCCGAGCCCCATCCCGACCACCGTCGTCACCCCGGAGGCGAGCGCGGCGGGCGCGATCTCGGGCGAGGACAGGTGCACATGGCTGTCGACGATGCCGGGGGTGGCGATCAGGCCCTCGCCCGGCACCATCGAGGTGTGCGAGTCGACGGCGTACTCGACGGCCATCACGTCCGGGTTGCCGACGCCGCCCACGGCCACGACGCGGCCGTCCTTCACCCCGATGTCGGTCTTGCGCACGCCGAGTACGGGGTCCATGAGGACCACGCTGGAGATGACGAGGTCGAGCGCCGAGGCGCGGTCGGACCGGGGGGATGCGAGCAGCCCGTCGCGCACGGTCTTGCCGCAGCCGCCCAGCAGTTCGTCGCCCGGCGTCCCGTCGTCCGTCTCGACCTCCACCCACAGGCTGGTGTCGCCGAGCCTGACGCGGTCGCCCGTGGTGGGCCCGTAGAGCGCGTTGTACGTGCGGCGTTCGATCCGGTTCACGCGCTCCCCTCCGGCTTCCCGTCCGGCTCACACACCGACTGTCCGCCCGCCTGCCCGTCCCGGCGCCGCAGCCCCGCGTCCTCGTGACGGGCCGTCACCAGGGGGACCTCGCGGGACTCTCCCGGCGCGAAGACGAGCGCCGTGCCGGCGGCGATGTCCAGGCGCATGCCGGCTGCCGCCGCCCTGTCGAACTCCAGCGCCGCGTTGGCCTCCGCCAGCGGATAGTGCGAGGAGACGTAGACGGCGCGCTCCCCCGTGTTGCGCACAGTGAGGGCCAGCGTGCGCCTGCCCTCGTTGACGCGTACCGGCTCCGGTGCGGTGCGCACGGCGCCGGGGACCGGGGTGCCCGGGGTGTCCGGCGCCGAGGCGATGGGCGCGTCGACGGCCACGAGCGCGGTGCCGCTGGGGAACAGCGCCTCCACCTGCACGGTGGGCACCATCGCGGGCACCCCCTCCATGACGTCGGCCTCGGTGAGCACCGCGCGCCCGGCCGCGATCACCTCGGCCATGCTCAGCCCGTCCCAGGCGGCCTCCAGCACCTCGTCGCAGATGAGCGCGATGGCCTCGGGCGCGTTGAGGCGCCTGCCGCGGGCCCGGCGTCTGCGGGCCAGCTCGGCGACCGTGAACAACTGGAGCCGCTCGGTCTCGCGCGGTGTCAGATGCAACTGTCGGAACCTCCTTGGGCGACCGCCGTGGCAGGCCCCCGGAGACAGCAAAAGGCAAGGAGCGCACCGGCTCCTTGCCACTCTCAACGTATAGCGCACGGGGGGCCTTGCGGCAAGGCCCCGGTCGTACCGCAGAATCATCGCCCGAGGCCAGGACCAGCGGAAATATCGGATTCGCGACGGTCGCCTCGCCCACTCACCTGATGAGGATGCGGATGTTTGACGTGATCGTGGCCGGCGGCGGGCCGACCGGCATGATGCTGGCCGGTGAGCTGCGGCTGCACGGCGTGCGGGTGGTCGTGCTGGAGAGGGAGCCGGAGCCGACGGGGCAGTCCCGCGCGCTGGGCCTGCATGTGCGCAGCGTCGAGGTGATGGACCAGCGCGGTCTGCTGGAGCGGTTCCTCCCGCTCGGCCAGCGGTTCGCGACGGGCGGCTTCTTCGCGGGCATCGACAGGCCGTGGCCCGAGCGGCTGGACACCGCGCACTCGTACGTCCTCGCCGTCCCGCAGAGCACCACCGAGCGCCTGCTGACGGAGCGCGCCGTCGAGCTGGGCGCCGAGGTCCGGCGCGGCTGCGCGCTGGTGGGGCTGAGCCAGGACGAGAAGGGGGTGACGGCCGAGCTGGCGGACGGCACGAAGCTGCGCGCGCGGCACCTCGTCGGCTGCGACGGGGGACGCAGCACGGTGCGCAAGCTGCTGGGCGTCGGCTTCCCCGGCGAGCCCGCCAGGACCGAGACGCTGCTGGGCGAGGTGGAGGTGGCCGTGCCGCCGGAGACACTGGCCGCCGTGGTGTCGGAGGTCCGCAGGACGCAGGTGCGGTTCGGCACCATGCCCCTCGGCGACGGGGTGTACCGGCTCATCGTGCCCGCCGAGGGCGTCAGCGGAGAGGGCGCGGCCGGGGAGCGGGCGGTTCCGCCGACCCTGGAGGAGCTGAAGCAGCGTGTGCGGGAGATCGCCGGGACCGACTTCGGCGCGCACTCACCGCGCTGGCTCTCCCGCTTCGGCGACGCCACCCGGCAGGCCGAGCGCTACCGCGTGGGCCGGGTACTGCTGGCGGGTGACGCCGCACACATCCACCCGCCGACCGGCGGACAGGGGCTCAACCTCGGCATCCAGGACGCGTTCAACCTCGGCTGGAAACTCGCCGCCGAGATCAACGGCTGGGCACCGGAGGGACTGCTGGACAGCTATCACGCCGAACGCCACCCGGTGGCCGCCGCCGTGCTGGACAACACCCGCGCACAGACCGAGCTGCTCTCCCCCGAGCCCGGCCCCAGCGCGGTGCGCCGACTGGTGACGGAGCTGATGGGCTTTGAAGAGGTGAACCGTCATCTGATCGAGAAGATCACCGCGATCGGGATCCGCTACGACCTCGGCGAGGGCCACGCACTCCTCGGCCGACGCCTGCGCGATGTGGAACTCAAGCGGGGACGCCTCTACGGGCTCATGCACGGTGGTCGCGGACTGTTGCTGGACCAGACCGGCAGCCTCTCGGCCGACGGCTGGACCGACCGCGTCGACCACATCGTCGACGTCAGCGAAGAACTGGACGCACCCGCCGTGCTGCTGCGCCCCGACGGCCATGTGGCGTGGGTCGGCGACGACGGTGGTGACGGCCAGGCCGAGCTGCGCGGCGAGCTGGAAAAGTGGTTCGGCGCGCCCATCGGCTGAATCCGTGCGCGGCCTTTTCTCCGTAAAACGCGAGCGAGGCCCGCACCCCGAGGGGTGCGGGCCTCACCGCATAAGGCGCGTCCCGAAATCAGGCGGGGACGATGTTCTCGGCCTGCGGGCCCTTCTGGCCCTGCGTGACGTCGAAGCTGACCTTCTGGCCCTCGTGCAGCTCACGGAAGCCGGAGGCGGCGATGTTCGAGTAGTGGGCGAAGACGTCGGCGCCGCCACCCTCCTGCTCGATGAAGCCGAAGCCCTTTTCCGAGTTGAACCACTTCACAGTGCCAGTAGCCATAAAAATCTCCTCTAAGAAGGGTCAGTGTGGAATACCGCACCTCGCGGAATTCCAGTCGCCGCTATGACCCTGTCCGGCGAACCGGACCTCACAAAAAATGCGCCTGAAAGGGTTACATCCCGTCAGGCGCACACTAAGTTTCATGGGTACCAAAACTGCAACTGAAACCAACCTAGCACACATCTCGGCCGTGCAACGGCCCCGCCGGAGAATTTCTTTTCCGGCGGGGCCGTGGCGGCCGTGGCCTGCCCCTCGCACGCGGGGACGGTCAGGGCTTGCCGCCCTCGCGCCGCGTGATCACGTCGTCGGGCGTGACCTCGACCGTGCGCCTGTCGGCCGCCTCCGCACCGGGCCCCTTGCCCGGTCCCTTGTCCTGCCCCTTGTCCCCCTTCATGGCCCGGACCTCGCTCTTGAGGATGCGGGCCGACTTCCCCGCCGAGCGGGCCAGCTCGGGCAGCTTCTTGGCGCCGAACACCAGGACGGCGACGATGATGAGGATGGCGACTTCGCCGATTCCGAACACGGACTTCCCTTCAGGGGCGGGTGACGGGCGGGGTGGCGCGGGTCAGACGTCGAACTCCGCGGGCGGCACCTCCAGGGTGAAGCATGCCTCGCGCACGACCGCGCGCTCCGTCGCGTCGAAGTCGCCGTCGGCGCCGCCGATGACGATGCCGATCTGGATGACCGCGCGGGCCTCGGTCGGCTTCTTCTTCACCTTGGCGATCTCCTGAAGGATGCTGACCTTGCCGAAGTCGAAGTCCGCGACGAGCTTGTCCAGATAGCCGTCGAAGCGCTTCTGGAGGTCGTCGGCGGAGAAGTTCTGGAGCACGTCGTTGGCGGCGATGAGCTGGGCGACCCTCGTGCGCTCCGCGGGGTCGATGCTCCCGTCGGCCGCCGCGACCAGGGCGCACATGGCCATGCTCGCGTCCCGGAATCCCCCGCTCTTCAGCTCGTTCTTCTTCGCGTCGAGCTGGGTCTGCATCGTCTGCGCCGACTCCTTGATGCGATCCCACAGGGCCATGAGCACTCCATCTACGAGGGGCGGGCCCGGACCGGCCGGGGTGCCGGGCCCGCCATTTTTCTACACCTGTGTAGAAGTTAACAGGTCGCGTGGGCGCGGGGTTCCGATCAGGCCGACTCCCCGCTCAGCGATCAGGTGCTCAGCCCTCGTCCTCACCTTCCTCGTCCTCGTCCTCGAAGGCGTCGCCGATCTCGTCGACGACCTCGGCCGCGACCAGACCGCCCGCCACGCCGACGGCCAGCCCCGCCGCGCCCGCGGCGACCGCCGTCCCCACGCCGGGCCCCGAGCGCTGATGCCCGCCCTCGTGCCCGCCGTGTCCACCGTGCGCGCCGTGCGCATCGTGCCCGCCGTGGTACGGGGCCGCGTGACCGTCGCCGTACGCGTGCCCGTCGCCACGTGACTCGACGAGGCGCCGCACCCACGCGTCGGCCTCGGCGTTCCAGTCGGTGCCGTCGGCGTCCTCGTGCGTGACGGTGACACGCTGGAGCGCGTCGTGGCCCCCGGAGAAGAGGCCGCCGCGCTTGTCGGCCTCCAGGACGACCTCCATGCCGCCGGGGGCGGCGAGGAAGGTGACCTCGATCTCGTTCACGGCGTGGGCGAGGTGCGCCGGCGGGGACAGCTCGATCTCCTGGTAGAAGGGGAGCCGCTGGCCTGTGCCGTTGATGTGGCCCGTCTCCAGGTCGGCGGAGACGAAGCCGAAGCCCAGCTCGCCGAACGCGCCCAGGATCCGTTCCTGGACGGGCAGCGGGCCGACCGTCAGCGGATCGAGGTCGCCCTTGTCCTTCGCGCCCGCGACGGACACCTCGGTCCGCACGCCGAGGACCACACCCAGCGGCTGACCGTGCAGCTCGGTCACCGGCGTCTCCCACGGAAGAGTGACCGAGAAGCGCTCTTCGCGCCGCTCGCCCTCGGCCAGCCGGAAGCCGCCGCCGACCGTGAAGCGCTCGAAGACGAGGGCGCCGTCGTGCTCGCCGTCCGGGCCCTCGGTCTCGACGCGGGCGACGAGTTCGAGGGTGATCGCCTCGATCTCGGCGTCGCTCTGCCCGCCCTCCAGATGGACGCGTCCCGTCAGCGGACCGCCGGGCCGCACCGCTCCCCCGTCCAGCACCGTATCGACGGACGGGCCGCCCACGCCGAGGGCTCCGAGCAGCTTCTTGAACACCATCGTGGCGTTCTCTCCTTACCGTTCGCTCTGTGACTACGTGCCGGGCGGATCTGCCCGGCTGGGGAGAACAAAACCCAAGCGAAGATCAAGAGCGAAGCTTTTCGGTCACCTCCTCGCCCCCTCGCCCCCTACAGCGGGAGCACGAACACCCCCCAGCTCAGCACCGGAGCGACGACGGCCATGGACATGCCCCAGGCCATGAGGCGCCGGAAGACGGTCTGCCGCTGCTCCTGCGGTGCGTTGGCGACGACGAGGGCGCCGCTGGTGGAGAACGGCGAGGAGTCCACGACCGAGGACGAGAGCGCCAGGGCGATGACCATGCCGAGGGTGCTGACGTGTCCGTCGTGGAGGAAGGGGACGGCGAGCGGGATGAGGGCGCCGAGGATGCCCGTCGTGGAGGCGAAGGCGGAGACGACGGCTCCGATGAGGCAGATGAGCAGGGCGCCCAGCAGCGGCGCGTTGATGCCCGCGACACCGTCGCCGAGCCACTCGATCGTGCCCATGCGTTCCATGAGGCTGACGAAGGTGACGATGCCGCACACCAGCAGCACCGTGGTCCACGCGCAC
This sequence comes from Streptomyces sp. NPDC054796, assembly GCF_053611545.1. Classification (NCBI taxonomy): domain Bacteria; kingdom Bacillati; phylum Actinomycetota; class Actinomycetes; order Kitasatosporales; family Streptomycetaceae; genus Streptomyces; species Streptomyces sp. NPDC054796. Next base: position 43,408 of record NZ_JBSHAO010000018.1, read on the forward strand.
TGGTCCAGGGCGCCCTTCGCGGAGGCGGGCGCGACGAGGGCGAGCACGGCCGAGACGGACAGCGCCATCATCCCGACGTCGAGGTCGAAGAGGACGGACCCGGCGATCACGCAGGCCAGGCCCACCAGCGTCAGCACGCGCACGGGGTCCAGGGTGACGTCGGCGCCGCTGTCCGGTCCGGCGCGCGAAGCCCGTGGCTCGACCGCCACGGCCGCGCCACCACCACCGCCACCACCGCCCGGACCGCCAACCGGCCCGCCCGCGCCGCCCGCCCCCTCGGTGCCGGACACGCCGTCGCCCGCCGGCTTTCCCTCCCCGTCGGCGGAATGTCCTTCGACGGGAATGCGGCGCCCCACGAGTTCCTTTCCGCCGAAGAGGAAGAACACCGCGACGCACAGCAGAGCGTTGAAGAGGAACGTGCACAGAAAGAGCACGGGCGGATTCACCGGAAGGTCGTTCCGGGAGACGACGCCGTTCGTGATGGTGCCGTAGACGCTGATCGGCGAGAACCCCCCGGCGGCGGCCCCGTTGATGACGAGAAGACCCATCATCAGCGGATTGATGCGGTGCCGCAGCGCGAATCCGAGAGCCACGGGCGCGATGATGCCGACGGCCGCGGGGACGACGGCTCCCGACGCCGTGAGCAGCGCGGTGATGACGAACATCACCCAGGGGATCAGGGCGATCCGGCCGCCGACGGCACGGATGGTGGCGTGCAGCAGCCAGTCGACCGTGCCGTTGTTCTTGGCGAGCGCGAAGAGGTAGGTCACCCCGACCAGAACGACGAAGAGGTCTCCGGGAAAACCCCCGAAAATATCGTCGGCGGATTCTCCGGCGACGGCCGTTCCGATGACGAATGCCGCGACGAGAGCGAGCACTCCCATATGCGCGGAGAAGACCGTCGCGAGGAGAAAGACGAGCACCAGGGCAGCGATGGCTATGAGGTGTTCCGACACAGTGCTCCCTCACCTTCGGTGGAAGGACGTGAGCTGCGGTCGTGACATCACGCGGGAAAGGGCGGAGCCGGGTCACGCGCACATCCGGATGTGCCATGGCGGAATCCGGCTTCCGCTCCGGGCGAGTGTGGAAGCACCGTTGGGCTTCGTCAAGGGGGCTGACAATCGACCGCCGGCGGCCCGCGCGCCCGAACCCAACGCCCCCGCGAGGGACATTTCATGACGAGCCGTCAGCTCTCGACGTGGCCCAGCACGCCGCTGAGCTGCCGCGCCGCGTCCCGCACCCGTGGGCCGTGCGCGGAGCGCGCCTCGGGCGTCATCCGGCTCGCGGGGACGTTGACGCTCAGGCTCGCGACGGGCGCTCCCGACGCGTCCCGCACCGGCGCCGCGACAGCGCACACGTCGGCGCGCCACTCGCCCCGGTTGTCGGACCAGCCGCGCTCGCGGACGGCCGCCAGTTCGTCCAGCAGCCCTGAGCGGCTGGTGATGGTGGTGCCGGTGTAGCCGGGCAGTTCGGACAGTGCCGCGTCCAGGAGCTGCCCGGCCCGCTCGGCGGGCAGCGCCGCGAGATACGCCTTGCCGTTGGCGGAGGCGTGCAGCGGCAGCCGGGTACCCAGGGGGAGCACGATGCGTACGGGCTGCGCGGTCTCCAGCCGCTCCACCAGCACCGCCGCGTCCCCCTCCGGCACGGTCAGGTGGACGGTCTCGCCCGTGTCGCGCCGCAGTTGCTCCATCACGGGCACGGCCGCGTCCCTGAGCCCCAGGTCACCGGTGGCGCGGCGGCCCACGTAGAGCGCCCTGCCGGTGATCACCCAGCGGGTGCCCGCGCCGTCGGCCGGGCGTATCCATCCGGCCTCGTGGAGGGTGTGCAGGGTGCGCTGGAGCGTGCTCTTGGGCAGGTCCATGGCCCGCGCCAGCTCGCCGACGCCGATGGGCTGCCGGGTCGCGATCTCCTCCAGCGCCCGGAGCGCGTTCAGTACGTTCCGCATCGTTGACTCCTTCCGAGCGCTGCTTCTACGCTCACTCGTGCCATCTCAAGAAACGCTGTGCCGTCTGACGGCACAATAGACGACGGGAGTTGGCCCACGTGAGTGTTCGCCCTGGACGTCACTTCCTCCAGATACCCGGACCGACGAACGTCCCCGACCCGGTGCTGCGCGCCATGGCCGCACCGACCATCGACCACCGAGGACCCGAGTTCGCCGAGCTGACGCACCGTCTCCTCGACGCGCTCAAACCCGTGTTCGGCACCTCGGGCCCGGTGCTGATCTATCCGTCATCCGGCACCGGCGCCTGGGAGGCCGCGCTGGTGAACACCCTGTCGCCGGGCGACCGGGTGCTGTGCTTCGAGACGGGGCACTTCTCGACGCTGTGGCAATCCATGGCAGAGCAACTCGGCCTGGACCCCGAGACCGTCCCCGGCGACTGGCGCCACGGCGCGTCCCCCGAAGAGGCCGCTGCCCGCCTCGCCGCCGACACCGAGCACCGCATCAAGGCCGTGTGCGTGGTCCACAACGAGACGTCCACGGGCGTGACCAGCAGGATCCCCGAGATCCGGCGCGCACTCGACGAAGCCGGACACCCCGCGCTGCTGCTCGTGGACACGGTGTCCTCGCTGGGCTCCATCGACTACCGGCACGAGGAGTGGGGCGTCGACGTCACCGTCGCGGGCTCGCAGAAGGGCCTGATGCTGCCGCCGGGGCTGGGCTTCAACGCCGTGAGCGACAAGGCGCTGGAGGCATCGCGCACCGCGCGCTCGCCGCGCGCCTACTGGGACTGGCGGCCGGTTCTTGAGGCCAACGAGCGGGGCTTCTTCCCGTACACCCCGGCCACGAATCTGCTCTACGGGCTGGAAGAGGCCCTGCGGCTGCTGGCGGCGGAAGGGCTGCCCGCCGTGTTCGCGCGGCATCAGCGGCTGGCCGCGGCGACCCGTGCCGCGGTGCGGGGCTGGGGGCTCGACGTGGTGTGCGCCGACGAGCGCGAGCACTCCGCGACCCTGACCGGGGTCCTGCTGCCGCCCGAGCACGACGCGGACGCGGTGCGCAAGGTGGTGCTGGAGCGGTTCGACATGTCGCTCGGCACGGGGCTCGGCAAGCTCGCGGGGCGCGTCTTCCGCATCGGCCACCTCGGGCAGCTCGGCGAACTCGCCCTCGCGGGCACCTTGTCGGGGGTCCAGATGGGGCTGCGGCTCGCGGGGGTGCCGGTCGCCTCCGGCGGTCTCGAAGCGGCCCTCGACGTCCTCGGCGAGCGCTGAGCCTCCCCGCCCCCGTAGTGCCCAGGCGCCGAACCGCGCCGAACCGCGCCGTCCCCGTCGCGTGCCCCGAGACCCTGGAGCGGATCCTTGACCACGCACACCCCCCGTACCGGCACGGCCCCGCGCCCCACCCCCGCCGACGCCGACGCCGACGCCGCCCGCGAGGAGACCCGGCGGGCCCTCGACGCCACGCTGAGCCGCGAACTCGACGGCGACACCGCCTTCGACGACGTGACACGAGCTCTGTTCTCCCGCGACGCCAGCATGTACGCGATCACCCCGCTCGGGGTGGTCTTCCCCCGGCATACCGGTGACATCACGGCCGCCGTGCGCGCGGCGGCCGAGCACGGTGTGCCCGTGCTGCCGCGCGGCGCCGGCACCAGCCTCGCCGGGCAGACCGTGGGTCCGGGGCTCGTACTGGACTTGTCGCGGCACATGCGGCGCGTGCTGGACATCGACCCCGAGGCGCGGACCGCGCACGTCGAGGCGGGCGTCGTGCAGGACCAGCTCAACCGGGAGGCGGCCGCGCACGGGCTGATGTTCGGCCCCGACACCTCCACCAGCAACCGGGCCACGCTGGGCGGGATGATCGGCAACAACTCGGCGGGCAGCGGCTCCGTGCGCTACGGCATGACCATCGACCACGTCCGCGCCCTGGACGTCGTCCTCTCCGACGGCACCCCTGCCCACCTCGCCCCGCTCGACGAGACCACCCGCGCGCGACGGGCCTCCGCAGCCACCCTGGAGGGCCGCATCCACCGCGAACTGCCCGCCATCGCGGCCACGTTCGCCGACGCCATCGCCACGGGCTTCCCCGCACACACCCGTCGCGCCTGCGGCTACCGGCTCGACCGGCTCCCCGCGCCGGGCCAGGACGGTGTGCCCTTCGACCCCGCCAAGTTCGTCGTCGGCTCCGAGGGCACCCTCGTGACGGTGGCGAGCGCGCTGGTCGGCCTGGTGCCCCGGCCGAGCCGTACGGTCATCGCCGTCGGCCACTTCACCTCGGTGCCCGCCGCCATCGCCGCGACCGAGGACGCGCTCGCCTGCGACCCCTCGGCCGTCGAGCTGATGGACCGTACGATCCTCGAACTCTCCCGGCAGCGCCTGGAGTACGCCTCGCTCGGCACCATCCTCACCGGCGACCCCGGCGCGCTGCTGTTCGTCAGCTTCACCGGGGGCAACGAGGACGAGCGGGAGCTGACGGGGAAGCTGGAGCGGCTCACCGCGCTGTGGCGGCGGCACGGGCACGGCTACCACACGCTCAAGGCCGTCACGCCCGCCGAGCAGTCCGCGCTGCTGAAGGTGCGCAAGTCCAGCCTGGGGCTGCTGATGGCGGCCAGCGAGGGCACACGGCGCCCGCTGGCCTTCGTCGAGGACACGGCCGTCGCTCCGGCCGACCTCGCCGCGTACACCGAGCGGTTCAAGGGCGTGCTGGACCGGCACGGCCTGGAGGCGGGCTTCTACGGGCACTGCTCGGTGGGCTGTCTGCACATCCGCCCGTTCGTGGACGTCGCGGACCCGGGCCAGGTGGAGACGATGCGCGCTGTCGCCGAGGAGGTCAAGGAACTGGTCGCGGAGTTCGGCGGGGTGAACTCCAGCGAGCACGGCGACGGGCTCGCCCGCAGCGAGTTCAACCGGGAGATCTTCGGGCCCGAGCTGTACGAGGCGATGCGCCAGGTCAAGCGGGTCTTCGACCCGGAGGACCGGATGAACCCCGGCAAGATCGTGGACGCGCCCGCGATGACGGAGCATCTGCGGGACGCCACGCTGAGGCCCCCGGCACCGCTCCGCACCCACCTGGACTTCGAGGTGATCGGGCCGGGAGGCACACCCAGGGACGGCGGGAACGGCGGCGACGGCGGGGGTGCCATGCGCGCGGCGGCCGACCGGTGCATGAACATCGGGCTGTGCCGCAAGACGGACGCGGGCGTCATGTGCCCCTCCTACATGGCCACCCGCAACGAGGAGGACTCCACCCGTGGCCGCGCGGGCGCCCTCGTCCAGGCGCTGTCCTCGCCCGACCCGCACGCGGCGCTGGGCGGCGACCGGCTGCACGAGGTGCTGGACCTGTGCCTGATGTGCAAGGCGTGCGCCAGCGAGTGCCCGCTCGGTGTCGATATGGCGACGCTGAAGGCCGAGGCCCTCGCGCACCGGCACGAGGAGCGCGGGGTGCCGCTGCGCTCCCGGGTCTTCGGCGCGATCCGACGGCTCAACCGCATGGGCTCGGCCACGGCGCCGGTCGCCAACCTGCTGTCGGGGCTGCGCCCCCTGCGGCTCCTCGCCGACCGCACCGTGGGCGTGACCGCGCGGCGCCCACTGCCCCGCTTCGTCCGGCGCAACCTGGTCCGCTGGTTCCGCACCCGTCGGCGTACGGACGGCGCGGGCACGGCTCCGTCCCCGGCGCGCGTGAGCCAGGGCACGCTGGTCTTCCTCGCCGACTCCTTCACCTCCTACACCGAGCCGGGCGTCGGCCGCGCCGCGATCGAGCTGCTGGAGCGCGCGGGCTGGGACGTACGGCTGGAGTCCGGCGGCTGCTGCGGGCGCGCGGCGCTCTCGAAGGGGCTGCTGGAGGACGCGAAGAGCGCGGCGCGCGGCCTCGCGCGCGCCGTCTCCTCGGCCGCGCCGCCCGGCTCGCCCGTCACCGGGTGCGAGCCGTCCTGCCTGATGACGCTCAAGGACGAGCATGTGCGGCTGCTTCCCGAGGAGGCCACCGTGCGGGACCTGGCCGGACGGGTGCGGCAGGCGGAGGAGCTGATCCTGGAGGCCGTCGACGACGGCAGGCTGCGGCTGAGCGAGGACGCCTGGCCCTCGGGGCGCGAGCTGCTCTACCACGGCCACTGCCACCAGAAGGCGGAGGTCGGCACGGCCGCGACGGTCGCCCTGCTGCGGCGCATCCCCGGCGCGCGGGTGCGGGAGCTGGACGCGGGCTGCTGCGGTATGGCCGGTTCCTTCGGCTACGAGGCGGAGCACTACGAGCTGTCCATGACCGTCGGCGAGGACCGGCTGTTCCCCGCGGTGAAGGCGGCGGACGCGGAGACGGTCGTCGTCGCGACCGGCACGTCCTGCCGCCAGCAGATCGCCCACGGCACCGGGCGCGGTGCGATACACCCGCTGGAGGCCGTACGGGCCGCGCTCGCGCCGGAGCACACGGAAGGATGAGGTGAGGCGCGGGGCGACCGAACACACTGCCGTACGGTGAAACCCCCTGGCCACGGGTGTCCCGCTCTCCTGGGCGCCGTTTGCTCAGGTCATGGACAACGCACCGGCCCGTTCTCGCGACGAGCAACCTCTCCACATCCCTGAACAGCACTTCGCCCAGTTGACCGACGCGTACTGGCTCGATTCGCCCATCTACGGGATCCAGGCGCGCGGTTGGGCCCGTCAAGGCCGCTCCGCCTGGCGTCCTCCGGACAGGGGAAGGCAGAACATGGCAGATGACGGCTCAGCGGCGTCCGCCTAGGCTTTCCCCAGGCTTCCGACGGGCGGTCCGGGCGGGTACGGGACCCGGGCGGGGCCCGCCCTGGGACCACCCGGGGCCCGCCCGGGCCGCCAAGAGTGAGCAGGAACCGCCTAATCGGTGAGTACCGGAGTCTGCCAGTTCCGCCATTCGGACAGGTTGCCGGACTTCTTGCCCGAGACCCTGAACACGCCGGGGTCGTTGCCCGTCTTCCGCAGGAACTTCTGGATGTGCTGCTGGAGCGGGGTCCGCCACTCGGATCTGGAAGCGCAGTGGTTGCCGTCCTGGACATCGGACCAGTAGGAGATGTTGCTCCCCGCGCCGAGCGCCTTGTAGACCTCCGCTGCGCCCAGTGCCGCCACACTCCCCGACTTCGCGCCCAGCCAGTCGATGTGCGGGTTCTCCATGACGAACAGCCCGCGCGGCGCGACCATGGCCGCGATCTGGTGCGTGTCGACCGGCAGCGTGGCCGGGTTGCCCGTGAACGAGCCGAACGCGTCGCCCAGCCATGGCTGTTCCGAGTAGGCGCTGCTGAGCGGCTGCGCGCCGCTCTCCCCCGCGACCCCGCGGAGGATGGGAGCGCCCGCCGTACCCGACTCGATCGGCATGGTCAGGGCGATATCCGCTGGTCGAAAGCACCGGCCGTGAAGGCGCCCTTCCCGTAGCGCGAGCAGCCCGTGACGCCCATCGCGTCCGCCTGGAGGATGCTGCCGTTCGACTGCTCGATGGCATCGATGATCCGGCTCACTCCCCAGGCCCAGGCCATGAGCAGCCCGGTGGGACTCGATGAACCGTAGAGGCTGTAGAAGGCGCCCTGCTTGTTGCCGCGTGGCGTGCCCTCCCGGCCGACCGCGAGTGGGTCGAAGGTGATGACGGCGGCACCGGACGCCTTGATGGTGGCGGTGTCCGCGCCGAACCCGCCCAGGACGACGACGGCAGGGAACGGGCCCGAGCCGCTCGGCAGTTGAACCCCCGCCGAGAAGCCGGCGTTCCTGCCCTGGTCCGACACGTTCACCGTGATGCTGGAGTTCGAGACCGAACCCGTGACGCTCGCGGGCTTCGTGTGCTTCTCGCCGTAGATATAGCGCTCCGCCAGTTTCTTGATCTCCGCCCGTCGGCACCGCCAGTCGGACTTGGCGGAGACGCGCGTCCCGTCGATCTTCGTGAAGGGGTCGGGGAGCCGTGAGTTGGACGTCAGGGAGCCCGGCTCTGGCACGACGCAGTCGGCACCGTCGTCCTCCCCGGCAGGGGCGAGGTGCGTCGCGGCGGCACCGGGGCTTCCGGCGGCACCTGCCTGCGTGCTGAGGGTGGTGGCGCTCAGGCTCGCCACGGCCACGAAGACCGCGGCTGCCCACGCCCGGGGCCGATGTCGGTGAATGCGCATGTGGGGACCTCCATAGGAAGACGCGCATCGACGGCAATGGCCCCCTGCCGAGGGTGGAGTCATGTACGCGCCGGTGCACGCCAGACGGTGGGAAGTGCGCCGGACTACGACGTGAGGTATGCCTCTCCCGCTGTCCACCGTGGCCCGGCACGGGCCAGGACGGTTTGGGAGCGCTCCCACTGTAGGAGCGTGCCCACCGGGCGGCAATGCCCGGAACCCGGGCCTCCGCGAGTTGGCCGCTTTTCTCCCCCGCCCACCCGGCGCACCGCGTTTGCCGACTCGTTCCTGAGGCAGTTGCTGAGCACGACTGATCAGCGTCGGAGTGAGCGGTCAAGATCATTACGGAGGGTCTGGGATGTCCGAGGAACCGAGCGAAGAGATCGACACGACCCATGCGCATTCCGCCCGGGTCTACGACTTCGTCCTGGGCGGAAAGGACAACTACCCGGTCGACGAGGATGCCGCGCGGGCCCTGGTGCGGGCGTGGCCCCGGCTGCCGGTGAGCATGCGGATCAACCGGGCGACCATGCACCGGATGGTGCGGTGGCTGGCGGCGGAGGCGGGCGTCCGCCAGTTCCTCGACATCGGGACCGGAATACCCACCTCACCCAACCCGCACGAGATCGCGCAGTCCGTGGACCCGACGTCGCGAGTGGTGTACGTGGACAACGATCCGATCGTGCTCGCACGGGCCCGCGCGCTGCTGACCAGCACACCGGAGGGCCGGACGGCCTACCTCGACGCCGACATGCGGAACCCTTCGGCGGTGCTGGAATCGGAGGAGCTACGGGCCACGCTGGACCTGTCACGGCCGGTCGGCGTCACGGTCATCGCCATGCTCCAGTTCGTGGAGGACGCGGCCTCTCTGCTGGCCGGACTCGTGCGCGGGCTGCCCGCCGGCAGCTATGTGGCGCTCACGACCGCGACGGCCGACATCACGCCGGACGAGGTCACGGCGATGGCGGAGGAGTACACCCGCCGCGGCACCCCGATGTTCCTGCGGAGCCGGGACGAGGTGGCCCGGCTCATGACCGGGGCGGGGCTCACTCTGCTGGAGCCGGGGGTGGTGCCCATGCACCGGTGGCACCCGGAGATGGGCGCTGCCATCGTCAAGGGACGGCCGGACTCCCGGCCGGACTCCCGGCCGGACTCCTCGGACGAGCCCGCCATCGCCGATACGGACGTGAACATGTACGCGGCGATGGGATGGATCCCCCAGCACCAGTGAGCGTCCGCGTTGTGAAAGCTGGAGCTGGAGGCGGCGCCCTCGCCGTCGCTGCCGTCATCGAGAAAGAGGAGGCCCCTATGTCCTTGGACGACTTCGACCGCTACCCCCTGCTGTTCGGGCCCAGTCCGGTGCATCCGCTGGACCGGCTCAGCGGCCATCTCGGCGGGGCGCGGATCTGGGCCAAGCGGGAGGACTGCAACAGCGGCCTGGCGTTCGGGGGCAACAAGACCCGCAAGCTGGAGTATCTGGTGCCCGACGCGCTGCGGCAGGGCGCCGACACGCTCGTCAGCATCGGCGGGGTGCAGTCCAACCACACCCGTCAGGTCGCCGCCGTCGCCGCCAAGCTGGGCCTGAAGGCCGTGCTCGTCCAGGAGAGCTGGGTGGACTGGCCCGACCCCGTCAACGACAAGGTCGGCAACATCCTGCTCTCGCGGATCATGGGCGCCAGGGTGGAGCTGGTGCGGGCGGGCTTCGGTATCGGCTTCAAGGAGAGTTGGAACCGGGCCCTGGAGGACGTACGAGCGGCGGGCGGCACCCCGTACGCCATTCCCGCCGGGGCCTCGGACCACCCGCTGGGCGGGCTCGGCTTCGCTCGCTGGGCCGAGGAAGTGCGCGCGCAGGAGAGGGAGTTGGGCGTCTTCTTCGACACCGTCGTGGTCTGCGGCGTCACCGGCAGCACCCTCGCTGGGATGATCGCGGGCTTCGCCGCGCAGGAGCGGCCCCGTCGCGTCCTGGGCATCGACGCCTCGGCGAAGGCGGCGGAGACCCGCGCCCAGGTCGAGAAGATCGCCCGTGGGACGGCCGAACGGATCGGCCTGGGACGGGAGTTGCGGGACGAGGAGATCGTCCTGCTGGAGGGGTGGGCCGGGGACCGCTACGGCGTTCCCGTCGCCTCCACCCTCGACGCCATCCGGCTCACGGGCAGCCTGGAGGGCGTGATCCTGGACCCGGTGTACGAGGGCAAGTCCATGGCGGGGCTCATCGACCTCGTACGCGACGGTGACATCCCCCGGGACTCCCAGGTTCTCTACGCGCATCTGGGCGGCCAGCCCGCGCTCAACGCCTACAGCGGCGCCTTCGACTGACGGACAGTCAGGACACGGGCCGGTGCTCCGCGCCCCCGGCGACGGTCACAGTGCGTGACCCCCGGCGGCCTGGAGCACCTGGCCCGTGATCCAGCGTGCCTGGGCAGAGGCGAGGAAGACGACGGCGTCCGCGATGTCGCGGGGCTCCCCGACCCGGCGCAGCGGGATGGCGGGGGTCACCTCGCGCACGAGGGATTCCGGCATCCAGCCCGTCTGCACGGGCCCGGGTGCCACCGCGTTGACGCGGATGCCGAGCGGGCCGAGTTCGATGGCGGCGGCACGGGTGAACGCCTCCAGTGCCGCCTTCGAGGTGCCGTATCCCACCTGGCCGGGGAAGGCGCGGGCCGCGTCGGTGGAGATGCCGACCACGGCGGCGTCCCCCGCGCCGGTGTTGTTCAACTCCCTTCGTCGACGGGCAAGTTCGGCCGTGAGCAGCGCGGGTGCGAAGACGTTGACGGCGTAGGTGCGGTGCAGCCCGTCGTGGGTGAGGGAGAGGGTGTCGTCGGGGGACTCGCAGTGCGCGGCGTTGTTCACCACGACACTCACGGGCCCGAGCGCGGCCTCGGCCGCGTCGAACAGCCCGGTGGCCGCGCCGGGCAGCGAGAGGTCGCCGGTCACGACGTGCGCGGCCTCGGCCCCGCCGTGTTCCGTCAGCCGCCGCGCCAGCCGCTCGGCGCGCTCCCTGTCCCCCGCGCTGTGCTCGCGGGTGACGCCCTCCGGGAGCGCCTTCTCGCCGGTGAGGCAGTGCAGCGCGATCCGGGCGCCCTGCGCGGCGAACCCGGCGGCGACGGCCGCGCCGATGCCGCCGTCGGCGCCGGTGACGAGGACGGTGCGGCCGGTCAGCTCAGCGTCGATCATCCCGGCAACCTCGCACGCGTCCCCGGCTCGCGCAACGCGATATCCGCGCGGTGCGTTGTGGCGCGCCCGTCCTGGCGCGCGAGGAGCGGGTGTTCAGCGCAGCAGCTTGTCCGGGGTGATGGGGAGGTCGCGAACGCGGATCGCCGTCGCGTTGTGGACCGCGTTGGCGATGGCGGCGGGCGAGCCGACGATGCCGATCTCGCCGATGCCACGTGAGCCCATGGGGTTGGAGCGGGGGTCCTCCTCGTCGAGCCAGATCGCGTCGAGATCGCCGACGTCGGCGTTGCTGGCGATGTGGTAGCCCGCGAAGTCGTGGTTGACGACGTGTCCGAAGGCGTGGTCCACCAGGCTCGCCTCGTGCAGCGCCATCGACAGCCCCATCACCATGCCGCCGAGGAACTGGGAGCGTGCCAGCACGGGGTTGACGATCCGCCCGGCCGAGAAGACGCCGAGCATGCGCGGGACCCGCACCTCTCCCGTGTCCGCGTGCACCCGCACCTCCGCGAAGTGCGCGCCGAAGGAGTGCACGGCGTAGCCCTCACGCTCCGGGTTCTCGGGCATCCCGGCGCGGGCACGGGCGCCCTCGGCCGGTTCCGTGCCGTGCTGTTCGCGGAACGCCTTCGCCGCGCCGACGATCGTCGAGCCCCAGGACGTGGTGCCCGAGGAGCCGCCCGCGACGGTCGCGGTGGGCAGTGAGGTGTCGCCCAGTTCGGTGCGCACGTCGTCCACAGCGACACCGAGCGCGTCGGCGGCGATCTGTGCGAGCACGGTCCAGGCGCCGGTGCCGATGTCGGCGGCGCCGATGCGCACCACGTACCGGCCGCCGCCCGTGTGCTCGATCTCGGCCTCGGAGCCCGCGTTCGCGTAGCCGGGGTAGGTGGCGCTGGCGACGCCGAGGCCCACGAGCCAGTCGCCCTCCCACCGCGTCCCCGCCTCGGCGCGCCGGTCGCCCCAGCCGAAGCGCTCGGCACCCGTGCGCAGGCACTCGACGAGGTGCCGGGACGAGAAGGGCTTGCCCGAACCCGGCTCGGTCTCCGGTTCGTTGAGCACGCGCAGCTCGACCGGGTCGAGTCCGCAGGCGTGGGCGAGTTCGTCCATGGCGACCTCAGCCGCGAACATGCCGGGCGCCTCGCCCGGCGCCCGCATCCACGAGGGGACGGGGACGTCGAGTGCCGCGAGGCGGTGGCTGGTGCGGCGGTTGTCCGTCGCGTACATCAGCCGCGAGGCCACCGCCGTCTGCTCGGCGAACTCCTTGATGCGCGAGGTCTGTTCGACCACCTCGTGGCACAGCGCCGTCAGCCGCCCGTCCCGGTCGGCGCCGAGCCGGAGCCGCTGGAGGGTGGGGGTGCGGTATCCGACGAGGGAGAACATCTGCTGGCGGGTGAGCGCGAGCTTGACGGGCCTGCCGGGCACGCACCGGGCCGCCAGCGCTGCCAGCACGTTGTGCGCGTGCGGCATGCCCTTGGAGCCGAAGCCGCCGCCCACGTGCGGGGAGATGACCCGCACCCGCTCCGCGGGGAGGCCGAGGACGGGGGCGAGGGTCTGACGGACGCCGTGCGCCGCCTGGGTGGAGTCGTAGAGCGTCAGCCGCGCCCCGTCTCCGGCCCCGGCCCCTTCCCCGTCCCCCTCCCCCTCGCCCGCGTCCCACACGGCGATGCTGGCGTGCGGCTCCATCGGGTTGTTGTGCTCCATGGGCGTGGAGTAGGTCGCGTCGACGGTGACCGCAGCCGTGGCCAGGGCCGCCGCCAGGTCGCCCGCGTCGCTCTCCGTGTCGAAGGCGGGGTTGACCTGGTCGGGTGTGTAGAGGTCGGGGTCGTCGGCGCGCATCTCCGTCGCGTGGGGCCACTGTTCGTAGCCGACCCGTACGAGGGAGGCGGCGTGCCTGGCGGTCTCGGGGGTGTCGGCGACCACGGCGCCGATGAGCTGGCCGCGGAAGTGGACCTCGTCCGACTGGAGGATGGCCAGCTCCCGGTCCTGGGTGTCGGCGAGCCTGGCCGCGTTGAGGTGGGTGAGCACGGCGAGCACGCCGTCGAGTGCCTCGGCCGCCGCGCTGTCCACCGACGTCACCCGCCCGCGTGCGACGGTGGACTGGAGCGCGTGCGCGTAGGCCGGTCCTTCGACGGGGTGCTCGAAGGCGTACGGAGCCGTGCCCGTCACCTTCGCGCGGCCCTCTCGCCGCCTCAGCGGCGCGCCGACGGCGGTCCCGGCCTCGGGGCTCGCGGCGCCGGTGCTGACGCCGGTGCCGGTACCGACGCTGATGCCGGTGCTGGTCATGCCCGTTCCTCCATGCCAGAGCCGCCTTCCATGGCCAGTCCGCGCAGCACGGACACCATCGTGTTGCGTGCCATCGGGTCCTTGAACCCGTTGTCCGCCAGCGGGCGCGCCGCCGCCAGTTCGGCGTCGGCCGCACGCCGGAAGCTCTCCTCGGTGGGCCGTGCCCCGCGCAGCGCCTCCTCGGCGCGGGTGGCGCGCCACGGCTTGTGCGCGACGCCGCCCAGCGCGATCCGCACGTCCCGTACCGTCCCGATCCCGTCCGCGCCCGCGACCTCGCGGTCGATGTCGAGCGCGGCGGCCACGGAGACCAGCGCGAAGGCGAACGAGGCCCGCTCGCGCACCTTCCGGTAGGCGGAGTGCGCGGCCGCGTAGGGCAGCGGCGGCAGTTCCACCGCCGTGATCAGTTCGCCGTGCCCGAGCACCGTGTCGCGCTCCGGCGCGTCGCCGGGCAGCCGGTGGAAGTCCGCCAGCGGGATGCGTCGCTCGCCGTCCGCGCCGAGGACGACGACGGTGGCGTCGAGCGCGGCCATGGCCACCGCCATGTCGGAGGGGTGAACCGCCACGCACAGCTCCGAGGCGCCGAGGATGGCGTGGTTGCGGCTGTGCCCGGTGAGCGCGGAGCAGCCGGAGCCGGGCTCGCGCTTGTTGCAGGGTGTGGTGACGTCCTGGAAGTAGTCGCACCGGGTGCGCTGCAACAGGTTGCCCGCCGTGGTCGCCGCGTTGCGCAGCTGCCCGGAGGCGCCCGCGAGCAGCGCCTGCGAGAGGACGGGGTAGCGCCGCCGCACGAGCGGGTGCGCCGCCAGGTCGCTGTTGCGTACGGTCGCGCCGACGCGCAGCCCGCCGTCGGGCAGTTCCTCGACGCGGTCCAGCGGCAGCCGTGACACGTCGACGAGCATGCCAGGACCGGCCACACCCAGCTTCATGTGGTCGACGAGGTTGGTGCCGCCCGCGAGGAAGACGGCGTCGGGGCGATCCCTGACGGCGGCGACGGCGGCGTGGGGGTCCGTCGCCCTGCTGTACTCGAAGGGGATCACCGGTCCGCCACCTCCCTGACAGCCGCGACGATGTTGACGTAGGCGCCGCAGCGGCACAGGTTGCCGCTCATGCGCTCGCGGATCTCCTCGTCGTCCAGGGCGCGGGCGCCTTCCGCTGCCAGGTCTCCGGCGGGTGTCGCATGGCTGGGGTGTCCGGCGGCGGCCTCCTCCAGCGCGCCGACGGCGGAGCAGATCTGGCCCGGGGTGCAGTAACCGCACTGGTAGCCGTCGTGGTCGAGGAAGGCACGCTGCACGGGGTGCGGCTCGCCGTCCCCGTCGACGAGTCCGGCGGCCGTGGTCACCTCCGCGCCGTCGTGCGCGACGGCCAGTGCCAGACAACTGACCACCCGCCTGCCGTCCAGCAGGACGGTGCACGAGCCGCACTGGCCGTGGTCGCACCCCTTCTTCGGTGAGGTGACCGCGAGCCGTTCCCTGAGCGCGTCGAGCAGCGTGGTACGTGTGTCGACGGTCAGCGACCGGTCCGCACCGTCCACCCGCAAACTGATGTGAGCTATCACCCGCCCCCAGTACCACCGCGTCCCCCTCCCCTAAACACCGTTGCTCCATCGGGGCGGGGGGCGTCAGGGGGCGGCCACGCCCACGGCCGGACCAATGCCCCGTCGGGACTCCGCCGCCGGGTTCTGATGCAGGACGTCAGCCCAACCCCACGATGGGAGAGAACATGCGGATCCGTACCGTGATCGCGGCCAGCGTCCTCGCTGCCGCCGGGATTCTGGGCGGTGCCGGTGCCGCCTCCGCCGACTCGGACGCCTGGGCGCGCGTGAAGCACTCGCCGGGTGTCCTGTCCGGCAACGCCGTGCAGGTGCCGGTCCACATCGGGGCCAACGTCTGCGGTAACAGCATCAACGTGATCGGGCTTCTCAACCCGTCCGCGGGCAACACCTGCGTCAACCGCTGACGTTCACCCCGTACCCCGTGTGCCCCCTCCCCCGCCGTCCGGTGGGAGGGGGCACACGGGTGCCGCGAGTGCGGGGGCGGGCGCGGCGGGTGCGGGGGCGGGTGCGTGTGCGGGTGCGGGTGCGGGTGCGGGTGCGGGCTGCGAGTCGAGCAGGCGCGCGTAGGTGCCGTCGCGTGCCAGGAGCTGGGCGTGGGTGCCGCTCTCGGTGACCCGGCCGTGGTCGAGGACGAGGATGCGGTCGGCGTCGGGCGCCAGGCCCAGGTCATGGGTGATGACGATGGTGGTCCGCCCCTCCATGAGGCGCCGCAGCGGCTTGATGACGCGCCGCGCCGCGAGCGCGTCGAGCCCGGTGGTGGGCTCGTCCAGGACGAGGACGGGCGCGTCGCGCAGCATGGCCCGGGCGATGGCGACACGTTGCAACTGGCCGCCGGAGAGCCGCGCGGTGTGCGGGTCGATCCGGGTGCCGTAGCCGTCGGGGAGCGCCATGACGAAGTCGTGCGCGTCGGCGGCCCGCGCGGCACGCACCACCTCCTCCTCGGTGGCGCCGGGACGGCCGCACGCGATGTTCCCCGCGATGGTGTCGTGCAGGACGAGGGTGCGCTGCGGCAGCAGGGTGATGTTCTCGCGCACCCGGGCCAGCGGCAGGGTGTCCAGGGGCGCGCCGTCGAGCCGTACGGAGCCCGAGTGGGGGTCGTAGAGCCGCGGCAGCAGTTGCGACACCGTGGACTTGCCCGCGCCGCTGGGCCCCGTGATGACGAGGAGTTCGCCGGGCGCGGCGGTGAGGGAGACGCCGGTGAGCGCGTCCCGGTCGGCGTCCGGGTAGCGGAAGCCGACGTCGCGCAGCTCCACGACGCCGTGGGCGCGGCGGTACGGGGTGGTGGCGGCCGACGGGTGGCGCGTGGCCGGGTCGGTGACCGAAGGGGACGAGTCGAGGATCTCCAGCAGGCGTTCGGCGCCCGCCGTCGCCGCCGTGACGGTCAGGCCGAGCTGGCCGAGCGAGCGGATCGGCGGGTAGAGGTAGCCGATGAAGGCGGCGAAGGCGAGGAGCTGACCGAGCGTCATCCTGTCCTCGGAGATCTCCCACGCGCCGAGGCCGATGACGGCGAGCACGCACACGGTCTCGATGACCTCGACGAGCTGCTCGTACAGCTCGTTCATCCGCGCGCTGGAGACGGTGGCGCGCATCCAGCGGCGTGCCTCGCGCCGCAGCCGCTTCTCCTCTGACGCCTGCCGGTTGTACGCCTGCGTGAGCAGCACGTTGCCCAGCGACTCCTCGACGACGGAGGTGATCGCGCCGTCCGCCTCCCGCTCGCTGCGCGAGACAGCCTTGAGCCGCCCGGAGAACCGCTTGGCCGCCAGCCAGAACAGGGGCGCCAGCGCGAAGGTGACCAGGGCCAGGTCCCAGCGGAGCCAGAGCGCGGCCGCCGCGTAGAAGAGGGCGCTGAAGAGCGCGGCGACGGTCTCCACGACACCGGAGACGGCCATCCGCTCGATCGCCTCCACGTCTCCGGTCAGCCGCTCCACCAGGTCGCCCTGCCGGTGCCGCTGGAAGAAGTGCGGCGGCAGCGTCTGTACGTGCGCGAAGACGCGGGCGCGCAGACGCATGACGAAGCGCTCCGCCGTCCACGCGGCCAGTGAGTTGCCGAGGTAGCCGACGACGGCGCCGGCCACCGCGAGGGCGAGCCACTTCGCGGCCGGGCCCCAGAAGGCGCTGAGGGAGCCCTGCTGGAGTGCGTCGTCGGTGAGGCTGCTGAAGAGGAGGATCGAGGCGGTCTCGGCGAGCGCCGCGAGGATGACGCAGGCACAGATCACCAGCAGCCAGCCGCGGTCACCACGGGTGAGGGGCCAGAAGCGGCGGAAGGCGGCCCGCACGGACACCCGCGGTGCGGAGGGGCCCGGCGCGGAGGGGTGTGGCTTGTCCGCCGGGGCGTCCTCGCGGTGCGGGTGCGGGCGCGGGCGCGGGGCGCCGATGTCCGTCTCGTACACCGTCACTGCTCTGCCTCCTCTTCGTGTGGTCGTCCCTGGTGGCACCGGCTCAGGGGCCGGACGCGGCCGAGGCGGGGGCCCCCCCGGGGGGGGGGCCGCCCCGGGGGGGTGGGGCACGGACGCCCCCCCCCGCGCGGCGGTCCCTGGTGGCACCGGCTCTGGGGCGGGACGGGGCCGTGGGGGGCCCGCGCCGTGCGCGGGCCCGCCTCGTGCGGTGACGTCAGCGACGGCCGACCGGACGGCGACGCGGCTGCTTCTTCTGCTGCTGCTTCTTGCCGGGCTTCTCGTCACGGTGGGCCGGACGCTTGTGGGCGGGCTTGGCGGGGGTGATCTTACGGAAGCTCATGGATTTCTCCTTTTCTCGGAAGAGTGTTTTCCTGCCGCGCCTTCCGGCTGCGGCGAGAAAAACGCTACCGCACCATTCGACACCGTCACGCCGATTCCGATGAGCTTCCGATGAATTGGCGCTGAGCCTTTTCTCATGCGCTACGGGGAACCGGTTGGCAACCCTAAAACCCCTGGTCACAGCACCTTTAACCGTCACGTAGCGCACATCGCGACCCCCGTAAACAGGAAGCGTATAAGAATTCACTGTGCGACACCTGTGTTTTCCCGTACTTTCCTGTGATTCCGGCCCCCGCATCACAGGAATCGAGAATTCCAGGGGAGTGCCAGGCATCCCGGCGAATCTTGACGGGCGCGGGCAACCGTGTGTTCCTGCTGCGGGGCGAGCGTGTCCGCTCCACAAGACCGGCGGCGGTTGGCGGGCAGGTGCTGGTAGTAGTCGGCCATGACAGGAGATCTGTGGACGCCCGTGGTTTCGATGGCCGGTGTGGCTGTGGGAGGTGCGCTGACGTATCTGACGCAGCGCACCACGCAGCGGGCCGCCGACCGTGCTGAGGAACGGAGACGGGCTGCGGCGTTGGCGGAGGAGCGACGTGCCGAGCACATCAGGACCGTGCTGGAGTTCATCCGGTTCGCCCTGGAGGCCGAGGGCGTCGCTCACGCACGGCCGCCTCAATGGGAGGTCGGTGATGAGTGGTACCGGACGGCCAGACCGGCGATGGACGGCCTGCGCATAGCCGAGAACGGAGTGCGGTTGCTGTGCGCTCCCGGTCTACAGGCACCGGCGGTCGCCTACGCCCGGGCCCTGAACCAGGCGGTCTGGCAGGAGGGCGACGGGACGAACCTTGCCGAGCGCCTGGAGCCGTTCAAGGCGGAGTTCCTCGCCGTCGCCCGCCACAGCTTGAGCTGACTCCGGTCCCGGTTCCGGTCCGGCCCCGCGGTTTCCATGGCGGTGCCTACGGGAGGGGAGGTGCGGGGTGTCGGCGTCGAGGTCGGCGGCAGCTCGACGGGCCGGTGCGGACGACGCGGTCCCGAACCCCGGCACGACGGAGTTCGCGGTCCCGTCGGCTCCGGCGGCGGCTCCGTCAGCACCGTCGGCACCGTTTCGCGGGCAACCGTTCTAGAGTCGGGGCATGGCTTCAGACGAGGGGACCGGGACGGTCCGGGTCGACAGTTGGATCTGGTCCGTACGGCTCACGAAGACCCGTTCGCTGGCCGCCTCGGCGTGCCGCGCGGGGCACGTGCGCGTCAACGGCGAGCGGGTCAAGGCCGCGCACCCCGTGCGGCCCGGGGACGAGGTGCGGCTGCGGCACGCGGGGCGGGAGCGGGTCGTGGTCGTGTCGCGGCTCGTGCGCAAGCGGGTCGGCGCGCCCGTGGCGGCCGAGTGCTTCGTCGACAACAGCCCGCCGCCGCCCCCGCGCGAGGAGGTGCTGGCGGTCCCCCAGCGTGAACGCGGTGCTGGCCGCCCCACCAAGCGCGACCGGCGCGAGCTGGAACGCCTCCGGGCACTGGGCGCGTCCGGCGCCCCTGGCACCCCCGGCGCGCTCGACGCACGGACCGCCGACGCGGAAGGCCCGGAGCCGGGCCCCGGCACCCGGCGCTGACGGGCGCACCGGGCGAGCCGGGCGGCAGGGGTGCCGCACGCCGCCCGCCCAAGGCCGGGCGTGATCCCGTGCCGCCACGCGCCGAGCGCTCATGGGCGAGCCGGAACCCGGCACCGGAGCCTCACGGCGAGCCCCGGGCCCGGCACCCGGCCCCCACCGGCAAGCCGAGGCGGCCAACCGAACGTCGGGCACCCACCGACCCGCAGCACACCCGGACCCGCGCCCGCAAAGCCCGGCCCAGCCAAGCCCAGCGCAGCGCCCGTCACCGCACCCGAACCCGCACCCGAACCCGCAAAGCCCGGCCCAGCCCAGCGCAGCGCCCGTCACCACGCCGCCAGGACCGTGAGCAGTGCCATGCCCGCCACCGTCCAGGCCACGTAGTCGCCGATGTGCCCCGACTGGAGGCGCCGCAGCCACGGCAGCGGGCCGCCCTCGTCCTGGTGCCCGCCCGGCGCGCCGCGCCGGAGGCCGATGAGCGCGCCCGCGACGGCGAGCCCCGCCGAGAGCAGCCCGAGCAGCACGCCGGACAGGTTCCAGTGGGGCGGGGACGCCGGGGAGACGGCGTGCTCGGGTGCGGGGCGCCCGTCCAGCACCGCCGCCGCGTAGATCTCGTGCGAGGCGAACAGGTGCCCGGCGCGTCCCGCGAACGCGGCCAGTTCCGGGACCAGCCCGATCGCGAGGGACGCGGCCAGCAGGACGGCAGGGACGGCGAGCATCGTCGCGGGGATCCGGCGCAGCCTCGTACGGGTCTCCGGGTCCTCGTCGCCCTGCGTGCGCGCGCTGCCCGCCGGTTCCTCGCCGCGGGCGCGTGCCCCCGCCCCGGCGAAGATCCGCAGCCCTGCCCTGAGCACCGCGCCGCCCGTGACCGCGGAGACCAGGACGAACAGGGCGACGAGCCAGTGCGCCGTGTGTCCCGCGGCCTCCTCCGCGACGGCCTTGCCCAGCGAGGTGCCGAACGGCGGCAGCCCGCACAGCGCGAGCCCGCCGAGCAGGAACAGGCCGCCGGTGAGGCGCAGTTCGCGGGCGCGCCCGTAGAGCTGGTGCTCGTCGACGGAGGCGTAGCGGTCGAGGAGGATGCCCGCACACGCGAACAGGGCCGCCTTCACGCCCGCGTGGGCGAGCGCGTAGAGGACGGTGCCCGAGGTGCCCTCGGGTGTCAGCACGCCGAGTCCGACGAGGAACAGCCCGGTGTGCGCGACGGTGGAGAAGGCCAGCAGCCGTTTCAGATGCCGCTGCTGCCAGCACATGACCGCGCCGAGCAGCGCCGTCATGACGCCGACGGCCAGGAACGTACGGGTGAGGGTCTCGCGCGGTACGCCCCCTGGCCCCGCGAACACGGTCCAGTAGACGCGCGCCGCGCCGTAGACGCCGAGTTCCACCATGACGCCGGAGAGCAGCAGGCAGACGGGGGTGGGCGCCACGGCGTGCGCGTCGGGGAGCCAGAAGTGGAAGGGCACGGCCGCCGCCTTGACCAGCATCCCGGTCGTGACCAGCACGAACGCGGCCAGTACGAGCGCGTCGGGCTGCCCCTCGTCGAGCTGCCGCCCGATCCGCGCGAGCCCCAGCTCGCCCGTGCGCGCGTACAGCAGGCCGATGCCGAGCAGCATGGCGTAGCCGCCGAGGGAGCCGACGACGCCGAAGGCCAGTGCGCCCTGAAGGGGCCGTCGTTCCTCGACGCGGAACCCGGTGAGCGCGTAGGCGACGACGCCCATCAGCTCGAAGAAGACGAAGGCGTTGAACAGGTCGCCGGTGAGGCAGAAGCCGCACATCCCGGCCTGGAAGAGCAGGATCAGCGCGGGGAAGGAGCCGGACTGGCGGCGGGGCGGCTCCTCGAAGTACCGCCAGGAGTAGACGAGTACGGCGACGACGAGCAGCGAGGTGAGCGCGGCGAGCCCCAGCGAGACGGGGTCGCCGACGAGCGCGATGCCGACCCCTCCGCCGCTCCGGCCCGTAGGGCTCTCAGGGTCCGTAGGGTGCCAGCCGCCGAGCCACTCGACGGCGTACGGCGAGGTGTGCGCCACCCCCGCGAGCGCGCGGACGGCGACGAGGGCCGTGGCGACGGCGAAGACGCTGCCGAGCGCGTCCGTCGCGATCCGCGGCAGCCGTCTGCCGACCGCGACGAGCAGCGCCGCGCCGAGCAGCGGCAGCGCGACGACGAGCGGCAGCAGCCCCGCGGCGTCGCCGGTCGGCGACGGCACGGCGGAGACCGGGGGCAGGGCCGCGGAGGAGGCCACGGCGGGCAGGGGCGGGGTCACGTGCGGTCCGTCATCCCTTCAGCGCCGAGAGGCCGTCGGGGTCGACGGTTCCGTGGCGCTTGCGCAACTGGATGACGAGGGAGAGGAGCAGCGCGGTCACGGTCGCGCCGACGACGACGTCGGTGAGCGTGAGCGCCTGCACGACGGGATCGACGACGCGTGCCCCGGTGGGCGCGTCGGAGTAGACGGGCGCGGTGCCGCCGTCGCGGTAGCCGACGGCGAGCAGCAGGACGTACGTGGAGGACTGGGTCACGGCCAGACAGCCGACCGCGTGGATGAGGTCGCGGCTGGTCACCAGCCCGTACACGCCCACGAGGAAGATCCATCCGGCGACGAGGTACGGCAGCACGGTCACGCGGGGTCTCCTTTCCACTCCGTCGCGGCTGGATCGGCCCTGTCGGCAGGGCCTGCTGGGCCTGCGGCGGTTCCGTCGGCACCCTCGATCTCGACCGCCTGGTCCAGGAAGCGGGCGAGCAGCACGACGATCCCGCAGGTCACCTCCATGCCGACGGCGGCGTTGAGCACCGGCACCGTCCCGCCGGAGGAGAGAGTGTTGAACGTGCCCAGCGGCAGCACGTTCGCGAGGAACGCCGACCCCGCCAGGACGGCCGCCAGCCCGGTGAGCACGTAGGCCGCCTCGCCGACGGCGTCCCCCACCGCGTACAGGCCGATGGGACGGATGCGCTCCAGGGCCCGGTAGTCGACGGCGATGTAGAGCAGGTGCAGCGCGGTCGCGACGACGACGCCTCCCTGGAAGCCGCCGCCGGGGCTGAGCTGCCCGTGTGCCACCACGTACAGGCCGGTCAGCAGCGTCACCGGGAGCAGCGCGAGGCCGAACCGTCGCACGGTGCCGGGCACCCGTGCGGGGCGCGGACGCCGACGGCGCTCACCCGTGGTCTGCCGCAGCAGGACGACGGTGCCGAGGACGGCGGAGAAGAGGATGCTCTCCTCACCGAGGGTGTCGAACGCGCGCTGGTCGAAGTTCACGGCCGCGACGGCGTTGGCGGTGCGGTGGGCCAGCGCGGCACGTACGGCGCGGTCGCCGTACGGGTGGTGGTCCCCGCCGAAGGGCGGCAGCGCGAACGCGGCGGCGCCCAGCAGCACCGCCACGACGGCGGCACCGGCGAGGAACAGCCACAGCCGCCCCTTCCTGCTCACCGCTGCTCGCCTCCTTCCTCTTCTCCGTCGGCCTTCTCCAGGGGCTCTCCGGCGCCGCGCTTCACCTTGCGCACCGTCAGCAGGATCATCAGCGGGGTCACGGCGGAGCCCACGGCGAGCTGGGAGAGGGCCACATCGGGCGCCTGCACGAAGGTGAACAGCAGGGCGAGGGCCATGCCGAGGAAGGAGAGCACCAGCGCCTGGCGCACGGGGTCGCGGTTGAGGACGGCGGCGGTTGCCGCGGCGGCGACGAGGAGGAGGGCGACGGCGATCAGTACATCGGTCATCCCGCGCTCCCCCGCCCGTCGGCCGTCCGTCCATTGGCCGTCGCATCGGGTGCCCCGTCGCCCGTCCCGTCGGCGGGGGTGCGCGAGCCCGCGCTCGTCACCACGCCGCCCGCCACCAGCAGCGCGCCGACGACCAGCAGCTTCACCAGCTGCCTGCCGGGCCCCGTGGCCACGCACAACGGCACCACGGTCAGCGGCACCGCGACGACCGCGGCCCAGTACACCGGCCGCGCGGGCGGCACGCCGCCGAGGAAACGCGCGTACACCAGGGTCCCGGCAGGCCCGAGCAGGGACAGCACCAGCGCCAGGTCCACATAGGCGGGGCGCCCGAAGCCCTGGGCCGCCAGCAGCAGGGTGAGGGCCGCGGCCAGCGCCGCCAGGTTCTGCGCGACGAGCCGTTCCCGCGGCCCGCCCGTCGCGACCCGCCACAGCACGGGCGCCATGCCGACGAGCGGCACCAGCGCGGCGACGAGCCAGCCGTCCGAGGCGGCCGTCGCGGCCTGGGCCGCGCTCACCCGCGCGCCGCCCTGCGCGCGGCGCGCGCCGCCACAGCGGCGAGCAGGGCGCAGGCCGCGCCCACGGCCGTCTCCAGCGCGTCGACGGTGGTGATCAGCACCAGCCACAGCCCGGTCAGCGCCAGCCACCACAGCAGCACCTCGGACACGGCACCCGCCGTCCGCCGCCGCCTGAGCCCCTTCCGGTCCCGGTTCCGGTCCACGGCGGCCCTCAGCGCGCGGAGGCTTCGGCGGTCGCGGCGAGGGTCCCGGAGTCCTCCCCGGCGCTCTCCTCGCGGGGGAACCGGACGGCGACGGCCTTCATCTGGGGCGACCTCCAAGGGGAGTGGACACAGTCCCCCGGAGTACCCCCACGCACCGGCCGAAACCGTCGGCCCACGCGGGCAGGCCCCCTGCCCGGGCTACGCGGTTGGGCCACCCGCCCCACAGTCCGGTGCCCCGGTCGCGCCCGGCCCCAGGTGCGGGGGCGCGGCCGGGGCACCGCCCCCCTTCCGCGTCACTCCGTGACGCGCCTCGCGGTGGACTTCTTGTCGGTGGACGACGTCGTACCGGGCTGCTTGCCGGCGGGGCCCGCGTCGCGAGCGGTGTCACGGAGGGCACCGGTCCCGGCCGGGAGCGGGGTGCCGACGCGCTCTGCCGCCAGGGCCGCCTCCGGGGTGGGCCCGGGGCACAGGACGGTGCTCAGGCCGACCACCGCCATGGTCCGCAGAGCACGCGGGTCGTCGCAGACGACCCCCACCCGGGCCCCGCGCACGGCGGCGTACCGGCGGATCTCCACCAGCATCGTGAGGCCGGTGCAGTCGATGAAGGTGACGGGGCGCAGGTCGATGGCCAGCGCGGGCGCGGGGCGCGCCGTGAACTCTCTCAGTACGGAGTGGAGTTCGAGGACCGCGACGATGTCGATCTCCCCCTGGAGACGCATCGTGGTGACGCGGCCCGCTTGGACGACACGTGCGGAGAAGTGGATGCCCGACGCGATCCTCTCGCTCCCGGCTCGCGACAGGCCCCCAGTGCGACGGTGTTCCGGACGCATGGCCACAACCCTCCCTCGGCGCCCGGATTCACGGGCGACCCATTCCCTCGTGACAGCGGTTCGGGTCACCGGGGTCCGGGGCGACGCCCGCAACACGCTAAGCCGAGGGCACGGGACGCAGGCCGGGAAAACGTTTCGGCTGCCCGACAAGCCACCCGTTTCGGTGAACTACCGGCATACGGCTTGCAGTTGACGCCGGAAACAACAGGCCGACTTCAGGTTCGACGGCGCCCTGCGGGGAAGCACGACGCCCTACGGGGAGGCCCGGTGAAGTTTCTGGATTTCCCGTCGAGACGCCGATGACTTTCGCGACGGCCCCCGGTCTACTCCTTCAACAGCGACAACACACCTGCTGAGAGAAGAGGCCACCGCCCATGTCCACGAAGATCTTCGTCAACCTGCCGGTGAAGGACCTTCCGAAGTCGAAGGACTTCTTCACCGCACTGGGCTTCTCCTTCGACCCGCAGTTCTCCGACGACAACGCGGGCTGCCTGGTCATCAGCGAGGACATCTACGCCATGCTGCTGGTGGAGCCCTTCTTCCAGAGCTTCACCCAGAAGGAGGTGGCCGACGCCACCAAGAGCACCGAGGCCATCCTGTGTCTGGGCGTCGAGAGCAGGGAGCGCGTCGACGACCTGGTCGACAAGGCCCTCGCCTCCGGCGGCAGCGCCTCCAACGAGACCCAGGACCACGGCTTCATGTACGGCCGCAGCTTCCAGGACCCCGACGGCCACCTGTGGGAGGTCGTGCACATGGACATGGACGCGGCCCAGCAGCAGAGCTAGCCGTCGGAACCGGTGGCCGAAGGCGGTACCTCGACGACGAAGAACAGGAAACACGTCTTGGTCGAGAGGTCACGGAAGCCGTCGGGGAAGAGTTCACGCGCGGCCGGGTCGGGCTGTGGCTCGCTGATGGTGCACAGGCGGAAGCCGGCGGCGATGAAGGCATCGGTCATCGCGTGCAACGGCTTGCGCCAGAACCTCATCGGGACGGTCCGCCCGCCGAACGTCCAGTCGAAGGTATAGCTGGTGGTCGAGAAGTAGTCGGGCCGGGGGTCCTGGATCGTGTAGGCCACGAAAGGGTGGTCGACGGACGCGATCAGCCTGCCGCCTGGCCTGAGCACGCGCCGCAACTCGGCCAGCGTCGGCCCCCAGTCCTCCAGGTAGTGCAGGACGAGCGACGAGACCACGTCGTCGAAGGCGCCGTCGTCGAACGGCAGGCTGTCGCGAAGGTCTGCCAGGTGCAGGTCCGCGTCGGCACCTAACCGCCGCTCGGCCAGCGCCAGCATGTTGGCGCTGGAGTCGATGCCGGTGACGGCGGCGCCGCGATCGCGCAGCGCCTCGGACAGGGGGCCCGAGCCGCAGCCCGCGTCCAGGATCCGACGCCCGGTCACGTCTCCGGCGAGGGCCAGCATCGCGGGCCGCGCGTAGTACGCGTTGACGAGGCTGTTCTCGTTCTCCGCCGAGTACGCCTCGGCGAAGCTGTCGTAGTCATTCACCCGTTCCATCGCCGCAGCCTAACGACCCCCACACGCCGCGCCCACCCACGCAGCCGCACCCGAAAACCGGCGCACCCGAAAAACGCCGGACCGCAAAGCGCAGCGCTACGCGGACCGCTCCCCCTCCTCGCGGGCCGAGCCTGCCAGGACCGCGTCCAGCAGGCCGGGGAAGAGCGCGTCGAGGTCGGCGCGGCGGAGGCAGTTGATCTTGGCGGTGCCCCGGTAGCACTGGTTGATGACGCCCGCCTCGCGCAGCACGCGGAAGTGGTGGGTGCTGGTGGAGGGCGATACGGGCATGTCCACCTGGGAGCAGGTGGCCCCCTGCCCCTCCCCCTCGCCGAACGCGGAGAGATTCCGCACGGCCCACAGCCGCATCGGATCGGCCAGCGCGTGCAGCACCGCCTCCAGGCGGATCTCCTCCCGTGCGGGGTGCGGGAGTTCACGTACAGCGGATGTCGTCGTCGGCATGGCTGCGGCCCACTCTCCCTGACTGTCCTGGGCGGCTCGTCACCCGCTTCTCCGGGCGCTCACCGAACCTCTCACCGGCCTCCATCTTACGAGAACCATCGTAGTTTGACATCCGCCGTACTACGAGCGTTATCGTACTTCCAGTTCCGCAGCCCAGGACCCTGGATTGGAGAGCGCCGTGAGCGCACTGTTCGAGCCCCTCACACTTCGGTCGCTGACCGTGCCGAACCGCGTGTGGATGGCGCCGATGTGCCAGTACTCCGCCGCCCCGGACGGCCCGGAGGCGGGAGTCCCCAACGACTGGCACTTCACCCACCTCGCCGCCCGCGCCACCGGCGGGACGGGGCTCATCCTCACCGAGGCGGCGGCGGTCAGCCCCGAGGGCCGCATCAGCCCCTACGACCTGGGCATCTGGAACGACGCGCAGACCGAGGGATACAAGCGGATCACCGCCTTCCTGAAGGCGCAGGGAAGCACCCCCGGCATCCAGATCGCCCACGCCGGGCGCAAGGCGTCGACCGAGCGCACCTGGGTCGACCGCGGCGCCCCCATCGCCCCCGGCGAGGAGCACGGCTGGACCCCGGTGGGCCCGAGCCCCCTCCCGTTCGACGGAGCGTCCACCACGCCGGACGAGCTGAGCACCGAGGCGATAGCCGAGATCGTCGGACAGTTCGCCGACGCCGCGCGCCGGTCGCTGGAGGCGGGCTTCGAGGTCGTCGAGCTGCACGGCGCCCACGGCTACCTGATCGGCGAGTTCCTCTCCCCGCACACCAACCGCCGCACCGACGAGTACGGCGGCTCCTTCGAGGGACGTACGCGTTTCGCGCTGGAGGTCGTCGACGCGGTGCGCGCCGCGTGGCCCGAGGAGCTGCCGCTCCTCTTCCGCATCTCGGCCACGGACTGGCTCAGCGAGAACGACGAGGACCCCCGCGAGGGCTGGACGGCGGACGAGACCGTGCGGTTCGCCAAGGAACTGCTCGCCCGCGGCGTCGACCTGCTGGACGTCTCCACCGGCGGCAACGCGCCGGACGCGAAGATCCCGGCGGCCCCCGGCTTCCAGGTCCCCTTCGCCGAGCGCGTCAGGAACGAGACGGGCCTGCCCGTGGCGGCCGTCGGACTCATCACCGAGCCCCGGCAGGCCGAGGAGGTCCTCACCTCGGGCAAGGCGGACGCGGTGCTGATCGGGCGCGAGCTGCTGCGTGACCCGTACTGGGCGCGCCGGGCCGCGAAGGAGCTGGGCGGCGAGGTCGCCACGCCGGTCCAGTACCACCGCTCGTAGCGCACGGGTCCCAGCAGGGGCCGCCGCTCCGGGCCGAGCCCCCGCCGCCCGCCACCCCCGTGGCGCGCGGCGGGGGCTTTCGCGTGCGCCCGTGCGGACCCGTCCGGGCGCGTACGGGCCCGTGCGCGTCCGTCCCGTACGGCCCAGGCACCCCGTGCGCCCTCGCACTCCCCGCACGTCCCCGTGTGCGAAGAGCCACGCATTCACGGCGCGCCCCTGGGTACCCGCCGCGAACGCGCGGGCCCGCGGAAACGGGCCGAAGATGGGGGACAGCGCGAGCGCGCGGAGCCGCGGGGCGTGAGGCGTCGTGGCCCGCCGAAGACGACGCACGGCCGACGGGGCCAGTCGGCCGGAGACGTGCACACGGACGTGGACGCGGACCGCGAAGGGAGACCTCCCATGAACGCTGCGGGCCCGGACAGGCGGGACGGCGAGACCGGGCGCACCCGGGAAACAGAAGCCCGGGAAACACCCGCACACGGCACACTCGCGCAGCGGCTCATCGCCGACCACCTCGTCGAGGGGAGGGCCGAGCCCGGTGAGGAGATCGGCCTGCGCGTCGACCAGACCCTCACACAGGACGCCACCGGCACCCTCGTCATGCAAGAGCTGGAGGCGCTGGGCCTGGACCGGGTGCGTACCGAGGTCAGCGTGCAGTACGTGGACCACAACATCCTCCAGACCGACGAGCGCAACGCCGAGGACCACGCCTTCCTGCGCTCCGCCGCGCGCCGCTTCGGCGTCTGGTACTCGCAGCCGGGCAACGGCGTCTCGCACCCCACGCACATGCAGCGCTTCGGCGTCCCGGGCAAGACCCTCGCCGGATCCGACTCGCACACCTGCGCAGCGGGCTCGCTCGGCATGCTCGCCATCGGCGTGGGCGGCCTGGAGGTGGCGCTCGCCATGGCGGGCCGCCCGCTGTACGTGCGGATGCCGCGCGTCTGGGGCGTACGGCTGACCGGGGAGCTGCCGCCCTGGGTGAGCGCGAAGGACGTGATCCTGGAGCTGCTGCACCGCCACGGGGTGAAGGGCGGCGTCAACCGGATCCTGGAGTACCACGGCCCGGGGCTGGCCTCGCTGACGGCGATGGACCGGCACGTCATCGCCAACATGGGCGCCGAGCTGGGCGCCACGGCCAGCGTCTTCCCCTCCGACGAGGCAGTGCGCGCCTTCCTGCGTACCGAGGGCCGCGAGGAGGACTACACACCGCTCGCTGCCGAGGACGGCGCGGTGTACGACCTCGACGAGGAGATCGACCTCTCCACCCTCCAGCCCCTCATCGCCCGGCCCTCCTCGCCCGGTGACGTGGTCCCGGTACGGGAGGTGGCGGGCGAGCCCGTCGGGCAGGCCGTGATCGGTTCCTCTGCCAATCCGGGGCTGCGGGACTTCGCCGTCGCCGCCGCCATGGTGCGGGGGCGGAGCACGGCGCACGGCGTCAGCTTCGACGTCAACCCGACCTCGCGGGAGATCCTCCAGGACCTCACCCGTTCGGGCGGCACCTTCGACCTCATCGGCGCCGGTGCCCGGCTGCACCAGAGCGGCTGCCTGGGCTGCATCGGCATGGGCCAGGCCCCTGCCGCCGGGCGCAACTCGCTGCGTACGTTCCCGCGCAACTTCCGGGGCCGCTCCGGTACCGAGGACGACGCCGTATGGCTCTGCTCGCCCGAGACGGCCGCTGCCTCGGCGCTGACCGGCGTCATCACCGACCCCCGCGACTGGGCCGCCGACACCGGCTGCGCGCCGCCACGGCTGGAGCTGCCCGAGCGGGCCAGCGTCAACACGGCCATGCTGGAGGCGCCGCCGCACCCGGACGAGGCAGCCGCCGTGGAGCTGGAGCGCGGCCCGAACGTCTCCGCGCTGCCCGAGCTGGACGCGCTCCCCGGCACGCTGGAGGGGCCCGTACTGCTCAAGGCTGGGGACAATGTGTCCACGGACGACATCTCCCCTGCGGGGGCGCGGGCGCTGCCGTACCGCTCGAACATCCCGAAGCTGGCGGAGTTCACCTTCACCCGTATCGATCCCTCGTACCCGGGCAGGGCGCGGGAGACCGAGGGCCCGCACTTCGTCGTCGGCGGGGACAACTACGGGCAGGGCTCCTCCCGCGAGCACGCGGCGATCACCCCGCGCCACCTCGGCCTGCGCGCCGTGATCGCGAAGTCCTTCGCGCGTATCCACTGGCAGAACCTCGCCAACTTCGGCGTACTGCCGCTGGAGTTCGAGAACGGCGAGGACTACGAGCGCGTCGGGAGCGGCGACATCCTCCGGCTGGAAGGGCTGCGCGAGGCACTCGGCGCGGAGGGCGGAAGCGCCGACGGTTCCGCGCTGTGCGTACGGAACGTCACCAGGGACGAGGAGTACCCCGTGCGGCACAGCCTCTCGCCCCGGCAGCGCGAGGACGTGCTCGCGGGCGGCATCATCCCTGCCCTGGCCGCACGGGCCCCCGCCCCTGCCCCTGCCGAGTAGCCACACCCACAGCAGGAACCGCACCACCGCTCCGAGGAGGAATCCGATGGCCATCGCCACCGTCAACCCCACGACGGGAGAGACGCTCCAGACCTTCGACGCCCTGGGCGAGGCGGAGGTCGAGGAGCGGATCGCCCGCGCCCACGCGGCCTTCGCACAGCACCGCGCCACCACCTTCGAGCAGCGCGCCGAACTGCTGCGCCGGGCCGCTGACCTGCTGGACGAGGACCGGTCCGAGATCGCCCGCACCATGACCACCGAGATGGGCAAGCCCGTCGCCGCGGCGCGCGCCGAGGCCGCCAAGTGCGCGAAGACGATGCGCTGGTACGCGCGGCACGCGGCGGAGCTGCTGGCGGACGAGCACCCGGCCGCCTCCGACGTGGAGGACAGCGGCGGCTCCTCGGCCTATGTGCGCTACCGTCCGCTCGGCGTCGTCCTGGCCGTCATGCCGTGGAACTTCCCGCTCTGGCAGGTCGTCCGCTTCGCGGCACCCGCGCTGATGGCGGGCAACACCGGGCTGCTCAAGCACGCCTCGAACGTGCCGCGTACGGCGCTCTATCTGGAGGAGCTGTTCCGCAGGGCGGGGTTTCCCGAGGGGTGCTTCCAGACGCTGCTGATCGGCTCGGGCGCCGTCGAGAAGATCCTGCGCGACCGCCGTGTCGCCGCCGCCACCCTCACCGGCAGCGAGCCGGCGGGGCGCGCGGTGGCCGCCACGGCGGGCGACGAGATCAAGAAGACGGTGCTGGAACTGGGCGGCAGCGACCCGTACCTCGTGCTGCCCTCCGCCGACATCGCCCGCGCCGCGAAGACCGCGGTGACGGCGCGCGTGCAGAACAACGGGCAGTCGTGCATCGCGGCCAAGCGCTTCATCGTGCACACGGACGTCTACGAGGAGTTCGCGCGCCGCTTCCAGGAGGGCATGGAGGCGCTGACGGTCGGCGACCCGCTGGAGGAGGCGACGGACGTCGGGCCGCTCTCCTCCGAGCAGGGCAGGTCCGATCTGGAGGAACTCGTCGAGGACGCGAAGAAGCTGGGCGCCACCGTGCTGTGCGGGGGCCACAGGCCCGCCGACCGCACGGCGGGCTGGTTCTACGAGCCGACGATCCTCGCCGGCATCACCCCCCGGATGCGCATCCACCAGGAGGAGACCTTCGGCCCCGTGGCCTCCCTCTACCGCGTCCCGGACCTGGACGCGGCCGTCGAGCTGGCCAACGACACGCCGTTCGGGCTGAGTTCCAACGTGTGGACCGAGGACCCCGCCGAACAGGAGCGCTGTGTCGCCGATCTCCAGGCGGGCGGTGTCTTCTTCAACGGCATGACCGCCTCGCACCCCGGGATGCCCTTCGGCGGCGAGAAGCGCTCCGGGTACGGGCGGGAGCTGGGCGGACACGGCATCCGCGAGTTCTGCAACGTCACGACGGTGTGGCACGGCGCGGCGTCGTGAGCACCGCGCTGTGCGGGCACTGCCCTTGACCCGGTGACTCGGCGTCGTCCGAGGCCGGTGCCGGTGCTGATGCCGGTTCCGATGCCGAAGTCGGAGCCGACGCCGAAGTCGGAGCCGACGCCGCCGGGTCCGGGCCGCTCCGGCGGGTCAGCCGCAGCGTGAACCCCTCGGGCATCAGGGTGAGGCGTTCGGCGACGCGCAGCCGGTAGCCGGGGTCTGCGTGCAGGTTGTAGCGGCGCAGCAGCAGGCCCAGCACGAGTGTGGCCTCGTGCAGCGCGAACTGGCGCCCGATGCAGGCGCGGGCGCCCGTGCCGAAGGGCTTGTAGACGTGCGCGGGCCGGGCCCGTACGGCGGCGGGCTCGAAGCGGTCCGGGTCGAACTCCTCCGCTTCCTGCCCCCAGGCCGACGGGTCGCGGTGCAGCATCAGGCCCAGCACGAGGGCCCAGGCGCCCCGGCGCATGGGGTGCTCGCCGCCGAGTGTGGTGTCCCGGACGGCCTCGCGCGCGAAGGCGGGCGCTGTGGGCCACAGGCGCAGCGACTCGTCGAGCACGCGCCGCACGTACCGCAGCTTGGCCACCTGCTCGTAGGCGGGCTCGGGCGCGGCGCCCCACACCCGGTCCACCTCTTCGCGCGCACGGGCGAGGATCTGGGGGTCGCGGGCGAGGTAGTACAGCGCGAACGAGAGCGCGCCCGAGGTGGTCTCGTGCCCGGCGATGAGGAAGGTGATGATCTGGCGGCGGATGTTGTCGCTGGTCAGACGCTCGCCGGTCTCGGGATGCGCCGTCTCCAGCATCCGGTCCAGCAGGTCTCCCATGCCGCCCGCTCCCCCGCCCCCGCCCTCGCGGCGGCGCGCGATGACCTCGTCCACGGTGCGGTTGAGGTACGCGGTATCGGCGGCGTTCCGCTTCGTCGCGCCGCGCAGCAGGAGCGGTGTCAGCGGCGGCGGCACGACGTTGCGGCGCTGCGCGAAGGAGAGGGTGCCGACCATGGCGGTGACGAAGGGGTGCGGCTGCGACCTCTCGAAGGAGCCGAAGTCGTAGCCGAAGCCGGTGCGCGCGATGGTCTCCAGGGTCAGCTTGGTCATGTCCCCCGGCACGTCGACGGGATCGCCCGCCGCCCCGCCCGCGTCCCACCGCTCCATGAGCCGACTGGCCACGTCGAGCATCAGCGGGTGGTAGCCCTGCATGGCGGAGCGGCTGAAGCCGGGGGCCAGGACGTCGTGCGCGAGCTGCCAGTTGGGCTCGTGGTTGTACGCGGTGAACAGGCCGTCCCTGGCCACCGGGCGCAGGTTGGCCACGCCGAGGCCGACGTGCTTGGCGAACCGTGACTCGTCGGACAGCTCGGCGACCTGCTCGGCTCCCCAGACGAAGACGATCTCCTTGCCGAAGCCCTTGCGCCGGAAGACCGGGCCCAGGCGGCGCGCCACCCGCATCGAGTCCTGGACGGGGGTGCGCAGCCCGGCCCCGAGCACATCGCCGAGCAGCGGCACCCGGTACGGCGGGTGCGGGATGCGGTGCAGCTCGGGCCAGCCCGCTTCCGCGCTGCGGAAGCCCTTGGGTATCGCCTCGCCACCCGGTTCCGTGCTCTGGCTCTGCCCCGTCTCCGCCATCTCGCCCGCCCCGCCCGATCGTTGAAGCTGCCGTGAAGCCGCGCGCTGTGCGCCACGCGCTACGTGCCACGTGAAGTTATTGGACATCGATTCAATAGCGCTCCTCAGTGTGGGTCGGCTGTTGAACTCACGTCAAGTACGGTGTGGCGCATGGCCGCCAGGGAGGGACAGCGCACGCGCCGTCGGCTGAGCACGGAGGAGCGCAGGGAGCAGTTGCTCTCGGTGGGGGCCCGGCTCTTCGCGCAGAGCCCGTACGACGACGTGTGGATCGAACGGGTCGCCGAGATCGCGGGTGTCTCGCGGGGGCTGCTCTACCACTACTTCCCCACGAAGCGGGACTTCTTCGCCGCCGTCGTACGGCGCGAGAGCGCACGCATGCTGCGGCTGACCGCCGCGGTGCCCGGGGTGCCGGTGCGCGAGCAGCTCGGCCTCGGCCTGGACGCCTTCCTCGGCTACGTGGAGGCGCACGCGGAGGGCTTCCGCGCCTTCCACCGCGCGGAGGCGGCGGGCGACCCCGTCGTGCGCGAGGTCTACCGGCAAGGGCTGGCCGCGCAGGAGCGGCAGATCCTGGACGCGCTGGCCGCCGACCCGGAGACCGCCCGCGGCGCCCCCGACCTGCCCACGCTCCGGCTGGCCGTACGCGGGTGGCTCGCCTTCCTCGTCTCCGTCTGCCTGGAGTGGCTGGACGAGCCCGATTCCAAGCTGAGCAGGGAGCAGGTGCGGGACCTGTGCGCGCGGGCGCTGCTCGGCGCGATCACGCCGTAGCCCCGGGCCGCGGGATGTGGGGCCGAGGGGACACGCGGGGCCGTCGCGCGCGGCCTTGTCAGGCGTGGCGATGTCCATGACCATTGCTGCGTCACGACGCCACCGCTCCGCACCGTCGGCCGTGGGAGGGACGTTCCATGTCGCAGCAGCCCGAGGGCACGCACCGAAGAACGGTCCTCTCCGCTGTCGCCGTCGCGGCGGCGGGCGCGGGCCTCGCGGGCCACACCGCGCAGACCGCCCACGCGGCCCCCGCGCCAGGGGGCGGTGACGGCGGCGGGACACCGCCCACCGCGCAGCCACCCGGCAGGGAACTGCGCGCGCTGCTACGGGAGATCGACCGGGACCGGATCGAGGCGACCGTACGCGAGCTCGCGAGCTTCGGCACCCGCCACACCCTCTCCTCGCAGGACGACCCGGAGCGCGGCATCGGCGCGGCCCGCGACTGGATATACGACCGGATGACGCGCTACGCGGCGGCCTCCGGCGGCCGGATGACCGTCGAGAAGCAGTCCTATGTGCAGGAGCCCGCGTCGCGCATCCCCGTCGCGACGCGGATCACCAACGTGGTCGCCACACTGCGCGGTTCCGTCGCGCCCGAGCGTGTGTACGTGGTCTCGGGCCACTACGACTCCCGCGCCTCCGACGTCATGGACGCCACCAGCGACGCGCCCGGCGCCGACGACGACGCGTCCGGGGTGGCCGTCGCCATGGAGCTGGCCCGCGTGATGGCCACGCGGCGCACGGCGGCGACGGTCGTCTTCGCGGCCGTCGCGGGCGAGGAGCAGGGGCTGTACGGGGCCGGGCACATGGCGGAGCTGTTCGCCTCGGCGGACACGGACGTGCGGGGCATGTTCACCAACGACATCGTCGGCAGCTCCACGGCCGACGACGGCACCCGCGACCCGCGCACCCTGCGGCTGTTCGCCGAGGGTGTGCCCACCTCCGAGACGCCGGAGGAGGCCGACGTGCGCAGGTCGGTCGGCGGCGAGAACGACTCACCGTCCCGGCAGTTGGCGCGCTTCGTGCGGGACGTCGCCGACAACGACGCGACGGGCATGAACGTCCGCGTCGTCTACCGTCGCGACCGCTATCTGCGCGGCGGCGACCACATCCCCTTCCTCGAACAGGGCTTCCCAGCGGCCCGCTTCACCGAGCCCGCCGAGGACTACGCGCACCAGCACCAGGACGTGCGCGTGGAGGACGGCAAGCAGTACGGCGATCTGCCCGAGTTCTGCGACTTCGGCTACATCACCCGCGTGGCCCGCGTGAACGGCGCTGCCCTGTGGACCCTCGCCCAGGCGCCCGGCACCCCGCGCGGCGCGAAGATCGTGACCGCCGCGCTGACCAACTCGACCGAGCTGGTGTGGGACCGGGGCACGGAACCGGACCTCGCCGGGTACGAGGTGGTGTGGCGCGAGACGACGGCACCCGAGTGGGAGCACGTCATCGCGGTGGGCGATGTGACGCGGCACACCGTGGACCTCTCCAAGGACAACGTGTTCTTCGGCGTCCGCGCGGTCAACCACGCGGGCAACCGCAGCCCCGTCGCCTTCCCGGCCCCGCAGCGCTGACCCGGCCTCCTCGCATCCCCGCCGCTACGTCTACGGCCTCGGGTAGGCGTTGGCGAGGGGCTCGCCCGCGGCGTAGCGGCGTACCTGGTCCACGACCAGGCGCTCGGCGCGGGGCCTGAACGCCGCCGAGCCGCCCGCCACATGGGGTGTGACCAGCACGCCGGGCGCCGAACGCAGCCCGTGGTCTGCGGGCAGCGGCTCGGGGTCCGTCACGTCGAGCGCCGCGCGCAGCCGCCCGGAGCGGGTCTCGTCGAGCAGCGCCCGTGTGTCGAGCGTACGGCCGCGCCCGACGTTGACGACGAGCGCACCGTCCGGCAGCGCCGCCAGCTCGTCCCTGCCGAACAGCCCCGTCGTGGCCGGGGTCTCGGGCAGCACGAGCACGGCGATGTCGACCTCGGGGAGCAGCCGGGGCAGTTCGCTGACGGCGTGCACGTCCTCCTCGGGCCTGGCCCTGCTGGCGACCCGCACCACCCGCGCCTCGCACGCGAGCAGCCGCCGCTCCAGTGCCTCGCCGATGGAGCCGTAGCCGATGACGGCGACGCGGCAGTCGGCGAGGGAGCGGGTGAAGTGCGGCTCCCAGCGGCCCTCGCGCTGGTCGGTGATCCAGCGCGGCAGCTCGCGCTGCGCCGCGAGGATCAGGCCGAGCGCGTGCTCGGCGGTGCTCGCGTCGTGCAGCCCGCGCCCGTTGTGGAGACTGACACCCTCGGGCAGGAGCGGCAGCAGCTTCTCGACCCCGGCGCTGAGGGACTGCACGGCGCGGAGCGCGGGCAGCCGGGGCAGCAGGCGTTCGGCACCCGGCACGGCGTAGGGCAGCACCCACAGGCCCACGCGGGCGAGGTCCTCCGGCGGGGGCCCGGCCTCGGGCGTGCGGCCGTCCCACACGTGGACGCGGACGTTCCCTGGCCAGGGCCCGTGGCGCGCGTCGAGCCCTTCCCAGGGCAGCAGCACCTCGACGGTCTCTTCGGCGGCGGCGGTGGCCGGGTTCGGTGGCATCGCGCTGGACATGGGCCTGGACATGGGCAGAGCCTCTCACTCGTCTCTCGGTTACGCCTGGCCCCTCGTGTGGGCCCGTCACGCGGGGAACGGCCACGGCTCACCCATTGACCCGGCTGCCCCGCACTCGTAACGTCTTCCCGCCCAGTGAAACACTTTCCATGTCACGGAAAAAGGGGGTCCGGGAATGACAGCGGCGTCACCCTCCCGTCGTCCCGGCGGCGGGTTCTGGTCGTCGTCCCGCGCCCGGTATCTGATGCCGATCGCGTTCGTCACCTACTCGCTCGCCTATCTCGACAAGTCCAACTACGCGATCGCCTCGGCGGGCGGCATGGCCGAGGAACTGGACCTCTCGGCCGGGCTCGACTCGCTGATCGCCGCCTCCTTCTTCC
Organism: Streptomyces sp. NPDC054796; assembly: GCF_053611545.1. Classification (NCBI taxonomy): domain Bacteria; kingdom Bacillati; phylum Actinomycetota; class Actinomycetes; order Kitasatosporales; family Streptomycetaceae; genus Streptomyces; species Streptomyces sp. NPDC054796. The sequence continues at coordinate 80,522 of NZ_JBSHAO010000018.1, forward strand.
TCGGCTACTTCCTCTTCCAGATCCCGGGGACGATCTACGCCGAACAGCGCAGCGCCCGTCGCCTCGTGGCCTGGTCCACGGTCGCGTGGGGCCTGCTCGCCGTGCTCCAGGGACTGCTGAGCAGCCCGGGCCAGCTCATCGCCGTGCGTTTCGCGCTCGGGGTCGTCGAGGGCGCCGTGCTGCCGTCGATGGTGATGCTGCTGGGCCGCTGGTTCACCAAGGGCGAGCGCGGACGGGCCAACACCCTGCTGATCCTCGGCAACCCGATCACCGTCATGTGGCTGTCGGCGGTCTCCGGCTGGCTCGTCTCCGTCTCCGACTGGCGGGTCATGTTCATCATCGAGGGCGCGCCCTCCGTGGTGTGGGGCCTGCTGTGCCTGCGGCTGATCAAGGACCGCCCCGAGGAGGCCCGCTGGCTGCCCGACGCCGAACGCGACGAACTGCGCGCGGGCCTCGCGGCCGAACAGCTCGCCTCGACCAGGTCTCTGGGCACACCGCGCGAGGAGTACCGCAGGGTGCTGCGCTCGCGCCCCGTGCTGCTGATGGCCGTGCAGTACTTCTTCTGGTCCTTCGGCATGTACGGCTTCGTCTTCTGGCTGCCCGCCATCGTGAAGAAGGGCTCGGGCGAGGGCATCGGCGCGACGGGGCTGATCTCGGCGGTGCCCTACGCCTTCGCCGTCGTCGCCATGCTGCTCAACTCGCGCCTCTCCGACCGCGCCGGACGACGGAAGCTCGCCGTGTGGCCCTGGCTGGGCGCAGGCGGGCTCGCGCTGTTCGGCTCCTACGCGGCAGGCACGAACTTCCCCCTGGCGCTGGCCCTCCTGACCCTCGCCGGACTGTGCATGTACGCGCCCTACGGGCCCTACTTCGCGCTCATCTCCGAGCTGGCGCCCGCCGGGGTCTCCGGCGCCGCCGTCGCCCTCGTCAACTCCTTCGGCGCGCTCGGCTCCTTCGCCGGTACGTATCTCGTGGGCTGGGTGCGGGGGACGTCGCTCGGGGACGCGGGGGCCTTCGGCTTCATGGCCGTGTGCACGCTGGTCTCGTCGGCGCTGATGCTCGCGGTACGGGAGCCGCGCGTTACGGTGAACGCGCGGCCCGGTGCGGGGGCTCCGGTTGCTCCGGGTAGGCCGGATGCTCCGGCCACTCCCCCGGCCTGATCAGGGGGCGGCGACGCTCCGGCACGGTCCTGGGCAGCCCGGCGCCCTGAGTGAACGGCACACGCGGCGCGGGTCGCACGAACGACGGCGAAGCACGAACGGCGACGAGGAGAGGCACGCGGTGAGTGGAGCGTCCGGCGACGACATGCTGAGCCGGGGGCTGCGGCTGCTCACCGTGCTCGCCGACCACCCCTCGGGGCTCGGCGTCAGCGCGGCGGCCCGCGCGGCGGGGCTCCCCGTGAGCAGCGCGCACCGGCTGCTCGGCGGGCTGGCGGCCGACCGGTTCGTCGCGTACGACGAGGACACCAGGCGCTACGCGCTCGGCGTGCGCGTCCTGGAGCTGTCGCGGGCCTTCCAGCGCTCGCCCGCCGGGTACTCGGCCGCCGCCGGACCGCTGCGGCGGCTGGCCTCGCGGACCGGACTCCCCGCGATCGCCGGGATCCTGGACGACGGCGACGTCCTCCTCGTCCTCACCGCGCAGGGCACCCAGCACCTCCAGTTGCGCAGCGCGGAGGGCACGCGCAACCCGTGGCACGCGACCTCACTGGGCAAGGCGCTCGCGGCGACGCTGCCCGAGGCCGAGCGGGAGAAACTCCTCGCCTCGGACCTGCGCGGGGTCACTCCGCGCACGGTCACGGAGCCTGACGCGCTGCGCGCGGAGCTTGAACGGGTACGGGAGCGGGGGTGGGCCGAGGTGGACGAGGAGAACGAGATCGGCGTGCGGTCCGTTGCCGTCGCCGTGCCCGCGTCGGAGCCGGGGCGACGCTCGCGCCTCGCCGTCTCCCTGGGCGCGACGGTGGTCCTCACGGCCGCCGCCGAACTCCGCGCCCACCTCCCGGCACTCCAGGAGTGCGCCGCCGAAATCGCCGCCCACACGGACTGACGGCCCCTTCGCGGGGAGCGGAAGGAAACGGGGGGGTTGCCCCTTTCACGGGGTAGTTGCGCGGGACGGTTGGCCGGTGTGGTGGGCACTGTAGGGTCCCGCGCTGATTTTTGTGCCGCGTCACGCAGTGGGGTGGCGGGGCGCCGTCGTTTTTCGGCTTCCCATGCTGTGTGGGCTTCACCCCGCACCCCGTGATGGGGAACCGTTAGCCGAGGTTGCGCCCCGAGGAGCCGCCCTTGTCCGTGTCGTCGTCCTCGTCGCTGCCCTCAAGGTAGACGTCGGTCACGGTGATGTTGACCTCGACCACTTCGAGACCCGTGGTCCGCTCGACGGCCTGGATGACGTTGTTGCGGACACTCTGCGCGACCTTGTGGATGGCCTCGCCGTAGTCGACCACGATGCTCAGGTCGATCGCGGTCTGCGTCTGCCCCACCTCGACGGACACCCCCTGGGTGACGTCCTCCGAGGCCCCGACCCGCTTGCGTACCGCCCCCATCATCTGCGAAGCCGTACCGCCGAGAGCGTGCACGCCCCGCACCTCGCGGGCCGCGATACCGGCGGTCTTGGCGACCACGGCGTCGGCGATGGTGGTGGTGCCGCGCTGGCCATTGGACTGGGTGGTGTTCTCGGCCATGGGTTCTGAACCTCCGCGTCGAGCGGCCGTACCGTCGCGTCCGGCCCGCCCCCACATCGTGGGACGGGCCGGACGTCACCGCGCGGCGGGCGCCGCCCCCGTTACTGCACACGGGTGACGCCGCACCACACCTCACCGCCCAGCGCAGCGTCCGTCACTTGCCGATGCGTTTCGAGGGCCACCACACGGCGGGCCCGATCGACCGCACCAGCGCCGGGACCAGCAGGGAACGGACCACGAGTGTGTCCAGCAGCACCCCGAAGGCGACGATGAACGCGATCTGCGCGAGGAAGGCGAGCGGGATCACGAACAGTGCGGCGAACGTCGCGGCGAGCACCACGCCCGCCGAGGTGATCACTCCGCCCGTGGCCGTCAGCCCCTTCAGCGTGCCCGCGCGGGTGCCGTCGCGCAGTGCCTCTTCGCGGACCCTGGTCATCAGGAAGATGTTGTAGTCGACGCCGAGTGCCACCAGGAAGACGAAGCCGTAGAGCGGGACGGACGCGTCGGTGCCCGAGAAGCCGAAGAGGTGGATGAAGACGAGCGCCGAGACGCCGAGGGTGGCCGCGAAGTTGAGAGCCACCGTCGCCACCAGCAGCAGGGGCGCGACCAGCGAGCGCAGCAGCAGGACCAGCACGGCCAGGATGATCAGCAGCACTGTCGGCGCGATGATCGTGCGGTCGTGCGCCGCGGTCTCCTGGGTGTCGTACTGCTGGGCCGTGTAGCCGCCGACGAGCGCGTCCGCGCCCTGCACCCGGTGCACCGTGTCGCGCAGCCTGCTGACCGTCTCCTTGGCGGCTTCGCTGTCGGCGTCGTCCTTGAGCGTGACGTCGATCCGTACGCGCCCGTCCACCACCTTGGGCTCGCCCGCGCCGGGCTGCCCGGACGCGGTGACCGGGGATGCGGAGGCGACGCCGTCGGTGCCGCGCGCGGCCTCGGTGACCCGGTCGGCGCTGTCCGCGGCGGCCAGGACGACGGCGGGGTTGCCGGAGCCGCCGGGGAAGTGCTCGCTGAGCGCGCGCTGTCCGGCGACGGACGGGGTGTCCTTGACGAAGGTCTCGCTGAGCGGGACGCCGTGCGCCGTGAGCAGGGGCGAGAAGGCGGCGCAGGCGAGGAGCAGGACCAGTGCGGCGGCCCAGACGCGGCGGGGCGCGCGGTCGACGGCCGTCGCGGCCCGCTTCCACACCCCGCGCCCCGGCACCGCGTCCGCGTCCCCGTCCGCGTCCCCGTTCGTCGCCGGGCCGCTCTCCTCGGCGGGGCGCGGCTTCGCGGGCCAGTACGCGGCACGGCCGAGGAGGACGAGCACGGCGGGCAGGAAGGTGAGGGCGCTGAGCGCGGCGCAGACGATGCCGATGGCGCCGACGGGGCCGAGCGCGCGGTTGTTCGTCAGGTCGCTGAGCAGCAGTGCCAGCAGGCCGAGCGCGACGGTCGCGGCGCTCGCTGTGATGGCGCCGAAGGAGCGGCGCAGCGCGGCGCGCGCGGCGGCGAAGCGGTCGCCGTGCGCGTCGAGTTCCTCGCGGAAGCGGGCTGTGAGGAGCAGCGCGTAGTCCGTCGCGGCGCCGATGACGAGGATGGAGAGGATGCCCTGGACCTGTCCGTCGACGCGGACGACGTCGTGGTCGGCCAGCGCGTAGACCACCGCGCAGGCCAGGCCGAGCGCGAAGACGGAGCCGAGGATGACGACGAGCGGGAGCAGCACGCTGCGGTAGACGAGCAGCAGGATCAGCAGGACCACGCCGAGCGCGACGACGAGCAGGATGCCGTCGATGCCCGCGAACGCGTCGGACAGGTCGGTCTGGGTGACCGCCGGGCCCGCGAGCTGCACCGTCGCGCCTTCGACCTGTCCGGCCGCGCTCTTGATGCCGTCGAGTGAGGTCTCGAAGCCGTCCTCGGCGCCGGATGTGAGCTGGACGACGCCCTGGAGCGCGCGGCCGTCGGCCGAGGGCAGCGCGGGGGACGCCTGGCCTGTGGCCCCTGGCACGTCGGCGGCCGTCTTCAGAGCGCGGGTGGCGGCGGCGCGCTGGTCCGGCTGGATCTTTCCGTCCTCGGCGACCCAGATGACGACGGCGGGCACGGACTCGCCGTCCTCGAACGCCTTCTGGGCCTCGCTCACCTTGGTGGACTCGGCGCTCTGCGGCAGGAAGGCGGCCTGGTCGTTGGTGGACACCTCCCCCAGCTTTCCGGCGTACGGGCCGAGGGCGCCGCCGACGCCGAGCCAGACGATGAGGAGCGCGAGGGGGATCAGCCACCTGGACCGGTTCCGGGCGGGTTTCATCAGGTCCTCCAGGGCCTTTCGGGGGTGCTCGCCGTACTTTCCGAGCACGGTACCTCAATAATTCATTAACTCACTCATTGAGATTTTGTATCGTACCCCGTGTGCTGCCGACAGATCCGCCCACAGACCTCCAGACCTTCGCCGTCCTGCTCCGCAGGATGAACGCGGAGTTCAACCGCCTCGCCCACGAGTTCGCCCAGGAGCACCGGCTCCATGTGACGGACGTGCAGGCCCTGATCGTGATCCTGGACGGCGGCAGCGGCGGCAGCGCGGAAGCGCTCGCGGGCGGTGCCGACGGCGAGGAGCGCCCGCCGGTCACCCCCGGGATGCTGAGGGAACGCCTCAATCTCACCTCCGGCGCCGTCACCGCCTGCCTCGACCGGCTGGAACGCGCGGGGCACGTACGCCGTACCCGTGACCCCGGGGACCGTCGTGTGGTCCATCTGCACTACGAGCCGCGCGGCATGAAGATCGCGCGGGCCTACTTCGAGCCGCTGGCCCGCAGCACGGAGGCCGCGCGTGGCCGCTTCAGCGAGGCGGAACTGAAGACCGTCGTGCGGTTCCTCGCCGCCATGAACGAGGAGGTCTCGGCGGTACACCGCGAGTGACCGTGACCCCGGCCCCTCACACCCGGCCCGTAGCCCCGCGCCCGGCGCGCCGAATGGCGGCGGGCCCGGGAGCGCGTGAGCCTGGAGCCCATGGGCACTGAGCGAGCGGACGGGCGGGAACGAGCGGACCGGGACGGGCAGGGGCCGCTGTGCCTCGTCACCGGCGCGACGGGCTACATCGGCGGGCGGCTGGTGCCCGAACTGCTCGACGCCGGGTACCGCGTACGCTGCCTCGCCCGCGACCCGAACCGGCTGCGCGACCAGCCCTGGCGGCAGCGCGTCGAGGTGGCCACGGGTGATGTGACACGCCCGGAGACCCTTCCCGCCGCGTTCGAGGACGTGGAGGTCGCCTACTACCTCGTCCACGCGCTGGGCTCGGGCTCCGACTTCGAGCGGGTGGACCGCGAGGCGGCCCGCTCCTTCGGCCGCGCCGCGAAGGAGGCCGGGGCCGGGCGCCTGGTCTACCTCGGCGGGCTCACCCCGCCCGGCGTGCCCGAGTCCGAGCTGTCCCCGCACCTGCGCTCGCGGGCCGAGGTCGGCAGGGAGCTGGCCGCTTCCGGGGTGCCGACGGCGCAGTTGCGGGCCGCGGTCATCCTCGGCTCGGGGTCCGCGTCGTTCGAGATGCTGCGCTACCTCTCCGAGCGGCTGCCCGCCATGATCACCCCGCACTGGGTGAACACCCGCATCCAGCCACTCGCCGTGCGCGACGTGCTGCGCTATCTGGTGGCCGTCGCGGAACTGCCGCCCGAGGTGAGCCGCGCGTTCGACGTCGGCGGGCCGCAGGTGCTCACCTACCGGCAGATGATGCAGCGCTACGCGTCCGTCGCCGGGCTCAAGCGTCGGCTGATCCTGCCCGTGCCGCTGCTCACCCCGCGCCTGTCCAGCCGGTGGGTCGGCCTGGTCACGCCCGTGCCCAGCGGCATCGCCGAGCCGCTGGTGGAATCGCTGCGCTACGAGGTGGTCTGCCGCGAGCACGACATCGCCGCGTACGTCCCCGACCCGCCCGGCGGACTGACCAGCTTCGAGCAGGCCGTACGCCTGGCGCTGCGCAGGGTCAAGGACCGCGACGTGGCCACGAGCTGGTCCTCGGCCTCGCTCCCCGGCGCCCCCAGCGACCCGCTCCCCACCGACCCCGACTGGTCGGGCGGCAACCTCTACCAGGACCGGCGCGCGCGGGCCGTGGACGCGCCGCCCTGGGCGCTGTGGCAGGTCGTGCGCGGCATCGGCGGGCAGAACGGCTGGTACTCCTTCCCGCTGGCCTGGTCCGTGCGCGGGCTGCTGGACCGGCTCTCCGGCGGCGTCGGACTGCGCAGGGGGCGCCGCGACCCGTGCGATCTGCGCGTCGGCGACTCGCTGGACTTCTGGCGCGTCGAGGAGGTCGTCCCCGAGAAGCTGCTGCGGCTGCGCGCGGAGATGCGGCTGCCGGGGCTGGCCTGGCTGGAACTGTGCGTCGAGGACGACGGCAGGGGCGGCTCCGTCTACCGTCAGCGCGCCCTCTTCCGGCCGCGCGGCCTGGCGGGGCACGCCTACTGGTGGAGCGTGTCGCCGTTCCACGCGATCGTCTTCGGCGGGATGGCCCGCAACATCGCCCGCAAGGCACGGGAAACGGCGCGGGGTGCTCCCCCGGACCCCGCGCGCCGGCGCACCACTCCCGAGGGCTCCCCCTCGTGACCCGGCGCGGGGGTGCGCGCCCGCACTGGCTCTTCGGCGACCAGCTCGGCCCCCACTTCATCGACCCGCGCGGGGACGGACCCGACCGGCAGGCGCCCCTCGTCATGATCGAGGCGACGTCGGTCCTCGCCCGTCGCCGCTTCCACCGCGCCAAAGCCCACCTCGTGCTGTCCGCCATGCGCCACCGCGCGGCCGAACTCGGCGACCGGGTGCGCTACGTGAAGGCGCGTACGTACCGCGAGGGGCTGCGCGAGGCCGTCGGCTCGGACGAGGTGACGGTCTGTCATCCCACGTCGCGGGCCGCGCTCGGGCTGGTCGGCTCGCTGGAGCAGGTGACGGTGCTGCCCGCGCGCGGCTTCCTGGTGCCGCACGGGGAGTTCGCGACGTGGGCGGCCGGGCGTGGCGGCTCCCGTACCCGGCTGGAGGACTTCTACCGCTGGACGCGGCGGCGCCACGAGCTGCTGATGGACGGCGACGGACCGGCGGGCGGCGCCTGGAACCTGGACCACGACAACCGCGAACCGCCGCCCTCCGGCGCGCAGACCCTCGGTGTGCCGGAGCCCTGGTGGCCCACGGAGGACGCGATCGACGAGGAGGTCAGACGCGACCTGGACTGCTGGGAGCGCGAGGGGACCGTCTCCTTCGTGGGCCGTGACGGGCCCCGTCTCTTCCCCGCCACGCGGCAGGAGGCGCTGGCGGCGCTGAAGCGGTTCGTCGCGCACCGGCTGCCGGACTTCGGGCGGTACGAGGACGCGGTGCTGGCCGGGGACCCGTGGATGAGCCACAGCCTGCTGTCCGCACCCCTGAACCTGGGGCTGCTGGACCCCGCCGAGTGCGTGGAGAAGGCCGAGGAGGCGTGGCGCGCGAGCGAGGCACCGCTCAACAGCGTGGAGGGCTTCGTCAGGCAGATCGCGGGCTGGCGCGAGTACGTGTGGCATCTGTACTGGCACTTCGGCGAGGACTACCGGCACCACAACGCGCTGCGCCACCACGCGCCGCTCCCCGACTGGTTCCTGGAACTGGACGCGGACGCCGTCACGGCCAACTGCCTGTCCACGACGCTGGCCCAGGTACGCGACACGGGATGGGTGCACCACATCCCGCGGCTGATGCTGCTCGGCAGCCGCGCGTTGCAGGACGGCTGGGACCCGGCCGCCGTCACCGACTGGTTCCACCGCGGCTTCGTGGACGGCTACGACTGGGTGATGCTGCCCAACGTCGTCGGGATGTCGCAGTACGCGGACGGCGGCATGATGACGTCCAAGCCGTACACCTCGGGCGGCTCCTACATCCGCAGGATGAGCGACCTGTGCGGGCCGTGCGCCTACCGCCCCACCGAACGCTCCGGCGAACGCGCCTGCCCGTACACGACGGGCTACTGGGCCTTCCTGCACCGGCACCGGCAGCGCTTGGAGAAGAACCACCGCATGGCGCGCGCGGTGAAGGGCCTCGACCGGCTGAACGACCTCGGCCCGCTCCTGAAGGAGCACGCGGAGAGGGGGGACGTGCCGCCGTGAGGGGGTGCGGTGAGGGGGTGGTTCGGCGGGTGTGCCTGCCCCGGCCCCGGATCCGGTGCGGGGGCTGGGCGCCGGATCCGGGCACCGTGCTGCCGGGGCAGGCGGACCCGCCCCCTGGACCGCTGCCGACGGTTCCCCAGGGGGCGGGCGTCTTATGGGGCGGGGGTGGGGTCCGGGTTGGGTGTGACGGTGGCGAGCTGGAGTGTGCGTCCGCCGACGAGGGGTGCGGTGAGGATGACGGTGCGGCCCTCGTGTTGCAGGGCCTTGCCGATGCGGGTGTGGCGGGCGTGCCACCAGTGTCGGGGTGCGAGGAGGGTGCTCAGGCAGTCGCGCGGGGTGCCGTCGACGGTAATGCGTTCGCCCTTGTCGCGGAGGCGCAGGGGGCGGCAGGCGTGGGCGGTGAGGAGGGTGGCCATGTTCCCCTCCATGATCTCGATGACCTGCCCTCGCGGCATGGGACGCGGGTAGCTGGTGAGGAACGCGGTTCCGTGCGGGAGTTCGTACATGAGGCGCACGGCGCGATCCTGGATGCGGCGCATCACGAAGTGCGCCTGCTGGCCCTCCAGTACGGCCACGGGGAAACCCGATGACGTTGCCCACCCGTGGGGGTCGTAGAGGACATCCTCGGGGTCGGCGGGGATGAGGACGGTGTGGTCACGGGGCACGGGGTTGCTCCTGGGGGTCAGCGGGTGGCGGTGACGTAGACGAGGGTGACGATGAGTGCGGCGAGGACGGTTATGGAGGCGATCTGCTCGCGCCGCCCTGGCGGGCACAGGGGGCAGGCGAGGACGGGCTGTTCCGGGCCGTGCCACTGGACGATGCGGCCCTCTGCCGTCCAGCAGCCGCACCGGGCACAGACTCCGGTCACGGTGTGCGCACCACGCGCAAGGCGGGTGGTGGTTCGGCGTCCGGCTCGGGCTCGGCGGGTTCGGTGGGGGCGGGGCGTTTTCCGACACCCGTGAAGACGGTGATGACGCGGGCCACGGTCTCCCCGGTGACCTCGGCACGGATCGCCGCGAGGGGCAGGTAGGCGCCGTGCCCGGGGCACAGCCACACCGGCTCATGCCACGGATAGCGCGCCGTGGGCAGGTAGCGCACCACGGGACCTACGTGGCGGTCATCTTCGACCGCGCACTTGTGTGGCGCGCTCACCGGTTGGTCTCCGGTGCCTGTTGCTGGCGTACGGCGTCCAGCGCGGCCCGCAGTGCCTCGGGTGAGGTGCGGGTGCGGTCGTTGCCGCTGAGCCAGTGCACACCGGGTCCCTGGGTGCGTTGCGGTCCGGGCATGAACAGCCACGCACCGATGCTCAGATGCTCGGTGCCCGCCCCGAAGCGCGTGTCCGTGTCGCAGGGGATGAGGAAGACGAAGTCCTCGTCGTCGCGGAAGACGGCAGCCGCGTTCCCGAGCTGGGCGAGCACCGGCTGGCCGAGCGTGGCGGGCATGCGCACGGCGTCCCACTCGCGCCCGGCGGGCCGCATCTCCCAGCGCATCCGACCGGGCGGAATCTCCGCGCTCACCGCCCGCCCTCGCCCTCGTCGTCGCGGGGTCCGTGCTCGGCGCGGATCACGGCGTCGAGCACTACGTGCAGCAACCGCGCGTCCGTCAGACCGTGTGCGTCCCACGGCCTTGTCCAGTGCGGGGAGGCGGAGCGGGTGCACCAGCCGGGCGGGATGGTGAGGTACTGCGTGGTGCTGAGCAGTTGCACGCACGAGGCCTCGGGCACCGTCCACCCCTGCGTCGCGCGCGGATCGACCAGCCAGGTGAGGCGACGACTGAAGGGGTCCCGGATCACCGCACCCGACTCCCTCCCCAGCCGGTCCAACACCCGGTCACCCAGATACGCGGGCACCTGGACCGCATCCCAGTACACCCCGGCGGGCAGTAACTCGGCGGCGACCCCGGAGGGCGGAGCCCAGCTCTTCGTGCGCATTGATCGTCTCGTCTCGTCTCGTCGGACTTGCGACGTTAGGAGACGAGTACCGGCCGGACCCGAACTGAGAGTTCGGGTACACCACGGGCTCGGGCTACTACACGAGACCGAGACGCTCCGCCAAGGCCACGACCTGCCTACGATACGTAGGCCGTGCCCGGCCCATGAGCTGGGTGATCAAGCGGTGTGCCTCCGGGCTGTGCGCGAGATCCTCCGGCGCCAGGCACTCCAAGTCGAGGAGGTGGACAAGGACGGCGGCATCCTCCTTGCGCTGGGCGTAGCAGCGCGCGATTTCGAGGCCGAAGGTGAACCGCCGCTCGCGGGATGGAAGAGCGCTGATGTCGATCTGGTCCGCGATGCGCAGTGCTTCTGCGGTCTCTCCGGCCTCCATTTCGATGCTCAGCCGGTGAAGGTCGACGTTCGTGGGCCCGAAGACGGTCCACATCACGTTGCCCTCACCCGCCTTCGCGGCCTGCGGGGCCGCCCCGCGATCCAGCCTCTGCCGGGCCTGTCCCCACTCCTTTCGTCGAACGGCGCTGGTCGCCTTGACCAGTTCCAACGCTCCGGTCATGGCGACGGAGGCAGGTGTGGAGGGTGCTTGGCGCAGTTGGTGAATGCCGTTCGCCGCGATCGTCTCCGCGCCCTCGGGCTGGCTGTCGCTCAGGAGGACGTGGCCGAGGTTCCACTGCGCGGCTGCGATACGGATGGGGTCGTCGGCTTCTTCGGCCGCACGCCGGGCCCGGTCGGCGACCATCAGGGAGAGTCGATACGGGCCGTGCGGCGGCAATAGGACCGCAGCATGCCGTACAGGTCCGCCGCGCACCGAAAGACTTCTCGCCGTGCGGCTGTGTCGGTGCTTCTCCGGTGGGCGCGAATGGCCCGTTCGGTGTCGGCAATCAGAGCGGGCAGCACCTCTGCTGCCTCGCTGAACCGTTCCGCAGAGGTCTGCCAGGTACGCCACACGGCTTCGACGCGGTCACGAAGCACTGCGGGCGCGGCCGGAAGAGAGCGGGAGCGGGCAGCGGGGGAACTCATGAGGGCATCCGCGACCGAAGGCACGGCAGCGATATTGCCCTCCCTGCCCGAGGGCGGGGGCTTCCCGTCGAGGAGGTAGGCGAGTGGCACGCCCAGTTCATGCGCGATGAGGAGGAGTACATCCACCGAGGGAGTCTTCAGACCGCGTTCGATCTGGGACAGGTACTCGACGGTGATACCGCACAGCCCCGCAATGGCGGCCTGAGTACGGCCGTTCCTCTCCCGGGCATGTCGAAGACGTGTCCCGATGCGAAGTCTCGGCGTCTCCATAGCCGCTTTCCCCTCGTCGCTGTAGAGGCGGACCGTACGGTCAGGGTAGGAGTACTGGGCCCGTCGGGGGCCGGTTGAACCGAACGAGTGAGGGGCGGCTGATGGTGCGGCTCGTGCTGTGGGACATCGACCACACACTGGTCTCGACCCGAGGCGTGGGACGGGAGTTGTTCGGTCGGGCCTTCTGCGAGGTGACCGGACGGGAGATGCGCGAGCAGGCGGCCGTGGACGGCATGACCGACGCGACGATCTTCCAGGAGACCGCCAAGCTGCACGGCATCGATACCGGCAGGGCCGACTTCGAGCGCTTCGCCTTCGTTCTGGCGGAGGAGCATCTGCGTCACGCTCCACAGGTCCGCGAGCGCGGGCATGCCCTGCCGGGTGCGGCCGCCGCGCTGAGCGGCGTCGCCTCCCTCACCGGGGTCGCGCAGACCGTGGTGACGGGCAACGTCCGCGGTTCCGCTGAGATCAAGCTGCGGGTCTTCGGGCTGGACTCGCAGATCGACTGGGGCATTGGCGCGTACGGCGAGGACGACGACGAGCGCGCTCAGCTCGTGCGTATCGCCCTGGAGCGGGCAACGGCGCAGGCGGGGAAGCCAGTGCCTCCGGCCGAGGCCGTACTGATCGGGGACACTCCTGCCGATGTGGAGGCGGGGCATGCGAACGGTGTCCGCGTCATCGCGGTCGCGTCAGGGCGCAGCGACATGGACGCGCTGCGGGAGGCCGGGGCGGGGACGACGCTCCCGAGCCTGGAGGACACGGAGGAATTGCTCAAGCGGATCGCTATGTCCGCGTAGCCACGCGGCAAATGTCACGGCGACACCCCCGGCCAGCCCAGCCACGCGCGCGACGACCACGCCCAACGGCGCCCCGCACCGGCAACCATTCCCGTGAACGGCTGCGTCGGCCAGGGGCAGCGTGCGACGATCACTCGGACTTCGTGCCCGATGACGAACCGGGCCCGCGCTGCCCGATGTCCGGGCCGTCGGCCCCTGGAGCCAGTGTGTCGGAAATTCTTTCGGAAATACCGGTCAGCGATGTCGATCTCTATACACCCGAGGCGCGGGCCGACCCGTACGCGATCTACGCGGAGCTACGGAAGCTCGGGCCCGTGGTGCACCTGTCCCGCTACGGCCTCTACGCGCTCCCGCGCTACCAGGAGGTGCGCGCGGCGCTCATGGACTGGCGGACGTTCTCCTCCGCTCGCGGGGTGTTCGTCGATCCGGGGATGAACGCGCAGCTCGAAGGGATCACGCTGTGCAGCGACCCGCCCGAGCACACCGCGATGCGCTCGGTGCTGGGCCGTCCGCTGCGTCAGGACCGGATGCGCGAGGTCATCCCCACGATCGAGGCGGAGGCCGAGCGGATCGTCGCGGAACTGGTCGGCCGGGGCCGGTTCGACGCCGCGACGGAGCTGGCCGAGCACCTGCCCATGGCCGTCGTCTCCGAGCTGGTCGGGCTGCCCGACCGGGGGCGCGCCAAGATGCTGGAGTGGGCCGCGGCCATGTGGGACATGCAGGGGCCCGCCGACGAGCGCTTCGCGCGGGCCGCACCCGTGGTCGAGGAGTTCATGGACTTCGTCGCCCACGAAGCGGTGCCCGGGCGCGTCCACCCCGACGGCTGGGCCGCCCACCTCCACCGCGCTGCGGACGACGGGGAGTTGCCGCGCGAGAAGTGCCCGGCGCTGATGCTCGACTACGTCACGCCGAGCCTCGATACGACGATCCTCGCGATCACCAGCACGATCGCGCTCTTCGCCGCGCACCCGGACCAGTGGGACCTGCTGCGGTCCGACCGTTCGCTGATCCCCCACGCGATCAACGAGTCGCTGCGTCTGGAGACCCCGGTCCCGCAGTTCAGCCGGGTCCTCACCGAGGACCACGTGATCGACGGGATCGCCCTCCCCGCGGGCAGCCGGGTGGCGCTGCTCTACGGGTCGGCCAACCGCGACGAGCGCCACTACCCGGACGCGGAGCGCTTCGACATCACCCGACGCGCGTCGGACCATCTGGCCTTCGGGCGCGGCGAGCACGTGTGCGTCGGGATGCATCTGGCCCGGCTGGAGATGAGCACGCTGCTGGACCGGCTGCTCGACCGGGTGAGCCGCTTCGAGACCGTGGCCTCGACGCCGCTGGTCAACAACGGTCTGCGCGGCCTGGAACACCTTGAGGTCACCGTCCGTACCGAGCCTGCCGCCGACGGAGCCCCGCCCGGCCAGTAGCGCTTCGTCAGGTCCGTCCGGGCTCTTACGAAGCTCCCGGCCATGTCATGGCGACTTACGACCCGGCCGTGACCGGTCTCCCCGCGCCCCCGCCCGCGGGGAGACCGTCCCGTCCCACGGGGGAGACCCCTCGTCGGCCTCGGCACCCGCCAACCCCGTCAGCGGATCTGCCGCCCCGAGATCGCGCGGGCGATCACCAGGCGCTGGATCTCGCTCGTGCCCTCGAAGATCGTGTAGATCTTGCTGTCCCGGTACATGCGCTCCACCGGGTGCTCCCTGCTGTACCCCGCGCCGCCCAGGACCTGGACCGCCTTCTCGCTCGCCCTGACCGCGAGTTCGCCGGCGCGGAGCTTGGACATGGAGCCCTGGCCCGCCGTGAACTCCTTGTCGTTGCGGGCCATCCAGGCCGCCTGCCAGATCAGCAGGCGTACGGCCTCGATCTCCGTGCGCAGGTCGGCGAGGGCGAAGGCGATGGACTGGTTCTCGATGATGGGCCGCCCGAAGGCCACCCGCTCACCGGCGTACTCCAGCGCGTACTCGTAGGCGGCGCGGGCGATGCCGAGCGCCTGCGCGCCGACCGTCGGGCGGCTGACCTCGAAGGTGGCCATGGCCGCCTGGCCCTTGGCCCTGCCGCCCTCGCGGGCGCGCGCGAGCCGCTTGTCGAGGCGTTCCTTGCCGCCGAGCAGGCAGTGTCCGGGGACCCGTACCTCGTCGAGGAAGACGTCAGCCGTGTGCGACGCGCGCAGCCCCAGCTTCTTGATCTTCCGGTTGCCCTCCAGGCCCTTGGTGCCCGGCGGGACGATGAACGCCGCCTGGCCGCGCGAGCCCAGTTCGGGGTCGACGGAGGCGACGACGACGTGGACGTTGGCGATGCCGCCGTTGGTGATCCACGCCTTCTGGCCGTGCAGCACCCACTCGTCGGCCGCCTCGTCGTAACGGGCCCGCGTGCGCATCGCCGAGACGTCCGAGCCCGCCTCGGGCTCGGAGACGCAGAACGCGGCCAGCTTCGGGTCCGTCTCGTCACCGAAGCACTGCGGCACCCACTCGGCGAGCTGGTCCGGAGTGCCCGCGGAGAAGATCCCCGCGACGGCGAGCGAGGTGCCGAAGAGCGACATGCCGATCCCTGCGTCGCCCCAGAACAGCTCCTCGTTGGCGATCTGCAACGACAGCCCGCTGGGGTCGCCGAACATGTCGGCCAGCGACTCGAAGCCGTACAGTCCGATCTTGGCGGCCTCCTGGATGACGGGCCAGGGAGTCTCCTCGCGCTCGTCCCACTCGGCCGCCGCCGGGCGCACCACCTCGGCCGCGAAGCCGCGTACCCAGTCCCTCAGATCCCTCTGTTCCTCGGAGAGATCGAGCGAGAATCCACTCATGTCTGTCGCCTCCGCCCCTCAGGCCTTGGGGATGTCGAAGTAACGGGTCAGCCCGGAGGCCAGCCCGACGTCCCCGGCGACCTTGAGCTTGCGGGTCATGAACATCGTGACCGGGTTGCCGTTGCCCGAGACCAGCTTGAGGAACTCCGCGTCGCCCATGACGAGGGTGACGCGCGGGTCGGCCTCGCTGCGGCCCTCGGTGACGGTGCAGGTGCCGTCGGCTATGCGGGTCTCGTAGACCGTCTCCTGTTCGCCCGTCACCTTCCAGCGGATCAGTGCGTCGAGGGAGCCCGCGGCATCGGGGCGGAACTGCCGCCCCATGCGCCCGAAGACCTCGGCGAGCACGCGCTCGCGCATGTCCCCCTGCATGATCGTGGCGATGTCCTTGGTGGACGCCTTCTTGACGATTCCCGCGAACTCCTCGGGAGAGACCGCAGCGAAGTCCAGCCCGGCCAGTTCGTCGGCGATGTCTGCCATCACGCTTCCTTACCGCGTAGTAAACTTACTACGCGGTAAGATTACGCGAGGGTAGGTAGGCTGGCAAGGGTGACCGAGACACGTAAGCGCCGACTCCCCCGGAAGGTCAGGGAGCAGCAGATCATCGATGCGGCAGTCCAGGTCTTCTCCAAGCGCGGCTACCACGCCGCCTCCGTGGACGAGATCGCCGAACTCGCCGGGATCTCCAAGCCCATGGTCTACCTCTACCTCGATTCCAAGGAGGGGCTGTTCCTCGCCTGCGTCCACCGCGAGGCGGGACGGCTCACCGAAGCCTTCCGCGAGGCGGCGCGCGGCGCGCAGACCCCCGGCCTGCGGCTGCGCGCCGGGCTGTCCGCCTTCTTCGCCTTCGTCAGCGACCACAGGGACAGCTGGGTCGTGCTGCACCGTCAGACCTCGGCGATGAGCGAGACCGTCACGGCGGAGGTGTCGAAGGCCAGACGGTCCGTGATGGCACAGGTGGAGGGGCTGGTGCGGGCCGGTATCGCGGAGAGCGCGGGCGCGCCGGAACTGGGCGACGAGGAGGCCGACTTCGTGGCGCACGCCCTCGTCGGCGCGGCCGACACGCTCACCGACTGGATGGAGAGCCACCCGCGCGAGACGCCGGAGCGGGTCACGCAGCGGCTGATGAACATGGTGTGGGTCGGCATGCGCAACGTCCTGGCCGGAGAGTCGCTGGAGCCCTGAGCCCCCACGCCCCGGGGGACCTGTTCAGGGCCCGACGGAGACCCCGCCGCAACGCCCGGCGAGGGGCGCGTTCTCAAATTTGTGGCGACCGGGCATTGATTTCCGCTTACGCATAAGTAAGTTTACCGCAGAGTAAGTAAGTGGGAGCAGCCATCGCGCTGGGGCGCGCTAGGAGTGACAGTCATGGCATCGGTCGGGCGACGTGTCGCGATCATCGGAGGCAACCGCATCCCCTTCGCCCGCTCCGACGGGCCCTACGCCACCGCGTCCAACCAGGAGATGCTCACCGCGGCGCTCGACGGACTCGTGGACCGCTTCGGGCTGCGCGGGCGACTGCTCGGCGAGTTCGTCGCGGGCGCCGTGCTCAAGCACAGCAGGGACTTCAACCTCGCCCGCGAGGTCGTCCTCGGCAGCTCCCTGGACCACCGCACCCCGGCCTACGACATCCAGCAGGCGTGCGGCACGGGCCTGGAAGCGGTCATCCTCGTCGCCAACAAGATCGCGCTCGGGCAGCTCGACGCGGGCGTCGCGGGCGGCGTCGACACGGCCAGCGACGCCCCGCTCGGCGTCAACGACGAGCTGCGCAAGGTGCTGCTGGCGGCCCGTCGCGCCCGTGCGCTGCCCGCTCGCGCCCGCGCGCTGGCCAAGGCCAGGCCCCGCCACCTCGTACCGGACATCCCGCGCAACGCCGAACCGCGCACGGGGCTCTCCATGGGCGAGCACGCGGCGCGGACGGCAGCGGAGTGGGGCGTCAGCCGCGAGGCACAGGACGAGCTGGCGGCGTCGAGCCATCAGAAGCTGGCCGCCGCCTACGAGCGGGGCTTCTTCGACGACCTGCTGACGCCGTTCCGCGGCCTGGAGCGGGACCAGAACCTGCGGCCCGACAGCTCGGTCGAGAAGCTGGCCAGGCTCAAACCGGTCTTCGGCACGACGGGCTCGGGTTCCGGCAGCGCGACGGGCTCCGGCTCCGGCCCCGGCGCGACGATGACGGCGGGCAACTCCACGCCGCTGACCGACGGCGCCTCCACCGTCCTGCTCGCGAGCGAGGAGTGGGCCGAGGAGCACGGGCTGCCGGTGCTGGCGTACGTCTCCTTCTCGCGCACCGCCGCCGTGGACTACGTCGACGGGCCCGACGGCATGCTCATGGCCCCGGCCTACGCCGTGCCGCGCCTCCTGGACGCCGCCGGGCTCGGCCTCGGCGACCTCGACCTGTACGAGATCCACGAGGCGTTCGCCTCCCAGGTGCTGTGCACCCTCGCCGCCTGGGAGGACAAGGAGTTCTGCGTGCGGCGCCTCGGCCGCGACGCACCCCTGGGCACCGTCGCCCGCGACCGCCTCAACGTGGCCGGTTCCTCCCTGGCCACCGGGCACCCCTTCGCGGCGACGGGCGGCCGGATCGTCGCCACCCTGGCGAAGCTGCTGGCCGAGCGCGCGCGGGAGAAGGACGGCGCGCCCGTGCGCGGGCTCGTCTCGATCTGCGCGGCGGGCGGCCAGGGCGTCACCGCGCTCCTGGAGCGCTGAACCGCTCGGCCCGGCCCCGTACCACCTCCCCGATCTCCCCGATCTCCCCGATCTCCCCGACTCCCCGACTCCCCTCCCCACGAGGACCCCCTCTCTGCGAGCCGCGAACAGGAGCTTGAACCATGGGCGTACGGAAGGACCTGAGGAAGGCGAAAGGGCACACCCGGCTCGCAGAGCGCGTCTCGGTGGAGCTGGTCAGGGAGGCGGGCACCGTACGGGAAGTGCGCGCCTCCCACCTCGTGCCGCCCGCCGCCTCCGGCAGCACCGCCGACATACCCTTCACCAACGCGGCCGAGGCGCCCGAAGCCGTGGTGCTGCGCCGCAAGGAGGACGGCCAGTGGCGGCCCGTCACCGCGGCGGCGTTCGCCCGCGAGGTGACCGACGTCGCCAAGGGGCTCATCGCGGCCGGGCTCGAACCGGGCGGCCGGGTCGCGCTGATGTGCCGCACGCGCTACGAGTGGTGCGTCCTGGACTTCGCGATCTGGGCCGCTGGCGGGCAGTCCGTGCCGGTGTACGCCACCTCGTCGGCCGACCAGATCGAGTGGATCCTCACCGACTCGGGCGCAGCGCACATGATCGTGGAGACTCCCGAGCACGCGCTGACCGCGAGCACGGCCGGGGCGGCCATGCCCGAGCCGCCGCGCATCTGGGAGGTGGACGGCGGCGCACTGGCCGAACTCACCGCGCTGGGCCGGGACATCCCCGACGAGGAGGTGGCCAAGCGGCGCGCCGCGCTCACCCCGGACACCGTCGCCACGATCTGCTACACGTCGGGCACCACGGGCAGGCCCAAGGGGTGTGTGCTCACCCACGGCAACCTGCACGCCGAAGCGGCCAACACCATCGAGCTGCTGCACCCGGTCTTCACCGAGGTCACCGGGCAGGCCGCCTCCACGCTCCTCTTCCTGCCCCTGGCACACGTCCTGGGCCGCACCATCCAGATCGCCTGCCTGCGCGCCCGCATCGAGTTCGGCCACTGCCCCAGCATCAAACCCGACGAGCTGCGGCCCGAACTGAAGAGCTTCCAGCCGACGTTCGTCGTCGGCGTGCCCTACCTCTTCGAGAAGATCCACGACACCGGCCGCGCCATGGCCGAGAAGATGGGCCGCGGCTCCTCCTTCGAGCGGGCCGACCGGATCGCGGTGACCTACGGCGAGAAGGTACTCGCCCACCTTCTCGACAGGGGCGCGGGCCCCGGCCTCGGCCTCACCCTGGCGCACGGGCTCTACGACCTGCTGGTCTACCGTCGCATCCGCAAGGAGCTGGGCGGCAAGCTGCGCTACGCCATCAGCGGCGGCTCCCCCCTCGACCGCAGGCTGAACCTCTTCTTCCTCGCCAGCGGCATCGTCATCTACGAGGGCTACGGCCTCACCGAGACCACCGCCGCCGCCGTCCTCACCCCGCCCCTGAGCCCCCGTCCCGGCACCGTCGGCCAGCCCGTGCCCGGCACCGCGATACGCATAGCCGACGACGGCGAGGTACTGCTCAAGGGAGGCGTGGTCTTCCACTCGTACTGGAACAACGCCGACGCCACGGCGGAGGTCCTGGACGACGGCTGGTTCGCGACCGGCGACCTGGGGCGGCTCGACGAGGACGGCTACCTCAGCATCGTCGGACGGAAGAAGGACATCCTCATCACCAGCGGCGGCAAGAACGTCTCCCCGGCGGTGCTGGAGGACCGGATGCGCAGCCGCCCGCCCGTGGGCCAGTGCATGGTGGTGGGCGAGGGCCGCAAGTACGTCGCCGCGCTCGTGACACTGGAGCCGGACGCCATCGAGCACTGGCTGTCCGTGCGCAAGCGCCCGCGTGACACCCCGGTCGCCCAACTGCGCGACGACCCGGAGCTGCTCGCCGACGTGCAGCGTGCCGTGGACTACGCGAACGAGGCGGTGTCCTCGTCCGAGTCCATCCGCAAGTTCCGCGTCGTCGAGGGCGAGTTCACCGAGGAGAACGGCCTGCTCACCCCGTCACTGAAGGTCAAACGCCAGGCCGTCTCCGACGCGTACGCACGGGAGATCGAGGCGCTGTACGCAGGCTGAACCCGACACCCCCGCGCACGCACGGGCGAGGAGGAAGGACTTCGACACATGTCGCAGCACTTGGAGCACTTAAGCAACACCCCCGAGCACACCGACGGCGACCACGACCACGACCAGGACCACGACTACGACGTGGTCGTCATCGGCTCCGGGTTCGGCGGCTCGGTCTCGGCGCTGCGTCTCACGGAGAAGGGTTACCGCGTCGGTGTGCTGGAGGCCGGGCGGCGCTTCACCCACGAGACGCTGCCCAAGAACTCCTGGGACCTGCGCAACTACCTGTGGGCGCCCTCGCTCGGCCTCTACGGCATCCAGCGCATCCACCTCCTCAGCAACGTCATGATCCTGGCGGGCGCCGGGGTCGGCGGCGGCTCCCTCAACTACGCCAACACCCTCTACGTGCCGCCGCCCGCCTTCTTCCAGGACCAGCAGTGGGGCCACATCACCGACTGGCAGGAGGAGCTGAAACCCTTCTACGACCAGGCACAGCGCATGCTCGGCGTGCGGGCCAACCCGACCACCACGGAGGCCGACGAGCACCTGCGCGCCACCGCCGAGGCCATGGGTGTCGGTGACACCTTCCGGCTCACGCCCGTCGGGGTCTTCTTCGGCGACGGCCAGGACGCGCGGGGCGAGCGGGCGAAGGGCCCGGGGTACGAGGTGCCCGACCCGTACTTCGGCGGCGCCGGGCCCGCGCGCACCGCCTGCCTGGAGTGCGGCAGTTGCATGACGGGCTGTCGCGTCGGCGCGAAGAACACCCTCACCGAGAACTACCTCTACCTCGCCGAGAAGGCGGGCGCCGTGATCCACCCGATGACCACGGCCACGGAGGTGGCGGAGGACGGGCACGGCGGCTTCACGGTGACCACGGAGCCCACGGACCGACGGCGCGGAGGGTGGCGCGGGAGGCGGCGCGGTCGCGGTCGGCGGGTGCTGCGCTGCCGCAAGGTGGTCGTCGCGGCGGGCACGTACGGGACGCAGACACTCCTGCACCGCATGAAGGACACCGGCACACTGCCCCGCATCCCCGACGGGCTCGGCGCGCTGACCCGCACCAACTCCGAGGCCCTGGTGGGCGCACTCACCTTCCCGCGCCGCTACCGCAAGCGGTACGGCAGGGGCGCGGAGCTGGACTTCACCAAGGGCATCGCCATCTCGTCCTCGATCCACCCGAACGCCACCACGCACATCGAGAACGTCCGCTACGGCAAGGGCTCCAACCTGATGGCGCTGATCTGCGTGCCGCAGTACCGGACGGGCGGGAGGCTGCCGAAGTGGCTCGTCGCGACGGGCGCGTATCTGCGGCACCCGCTCCTGGTGGCACGCACCGCGACCACCTACCGCTGGTCGGAGCGCACGATCATCGGGCTCGTCATGCAGACCCTCGACAATTCGCTGACCACGTTCCGGCGGACGAAGGGCCTGCGCAAGGGCCTGCTCACCGCCCGCCAGGGGCACGGGGCGCCCAACCCGGTGCACATACCGGAGGGCGCCGAGGCGGTACGGCTGCTCGCGGAGCGCATCAACGGCTTCCCCGGCACCAATCTCGGTGAGCTGACCAACCGCCCGCTGACCGCGCACTTCCTGGGCGGCTGCCCGATCGGCGGGGACGCGGACAGCGGCGTCATCGACCCGTACCACCGGCTCTACGGGCACCCCGGCATCTCCGTCGTCGACGGCTCGGCCGTCTCCGCGAACCTCGGCGTGAACCCGTCGCTGACGATCACGGCGCAGGCCGAGCGCGCCATGTCGCTGTGGCCCAACAAGGGCGACGAGGACGCGCGTCCGGCGCAGGGCGAGCCGTACGTACGGCTCGCACCCGTCGCCCCGCGCCAACCGGCCGTGCCCGAGGACGCCTTCGGCGCACTGCGGCAGCCACTGCTGCCGGTACCGGCCATGCCGTCCTCGCGCCCGACCCCGTCGACGGAGGAGCCGGAGGAGCCGGAGGGGGCGGGCCCGGGGGCCGCACGCGCCTGAACGCGGGGCGCGCGTGCGGCTCCCGGGCCGCCCGCCGGTGACGGGGCATCAGAAGTCGACGCGGGCGCGGTCGTCGACGCGCGCGACGGACTCCTGGCCGAACTTGGCCTTGTACTCGTCGCGGATCTCCTCGATCTCCGGCGCGTTCTCCTCGTCCTGCGAGCTGGGGTAGAGCAGGACCAGCTCGTAGGAGCGCTCGCGCTCGATGGTGCCGTGCGCGTCGCGGTACTGGCCGTAGCCGTCCTGGACGGTCAGCCCGTCCGGGAAGCGCGGCGTGACGAAGGAGTCCACGAAGGCACGGAACTCCTTGTCCGTCACCTCGGGCCCGCCGTCGGGCCGCGCGGTGCCGAACAGCAGGCTCGTCTCGGTGTAAGGGCGCCCGTGACGGTCCCCGCGTGCCGCCGTGGCCGAGGCCGGGGCCGAGGTCCGTGCCGCCGATGCCTCGTCGGGCTGGAACGCCGCATACGCGGCGGGCGCGCCCCCGCCGACGAGCAGAACGGTCAGCGCGAGGGCCGCCAGGCGGGGGCGGGCGGTGAACTGCTGAAGCGTGAAGGCCATGGGGCTGGTCCCTTCCCGGTACGGGGCCGGTTCGTGGGCGTCGGATCGGGAGCCGTGAGCACGGCTCCCGATACCCAACGACACCGGGGCCCGCCGGTTGCCTCGGAGAACCGGCCATTCCGTGCGCCTGCGGCAGCCCCGGCGCGAAGGATCAGAGGCCCTGCACGATGCGTCCGGTCCGTCTCATCGCCTTCCGGGGCGCGCATAGGCTCCGTCCTCTACGGAGCCGACCCGAGCACGGCAGACCTGACCCGAGCACGGCAGACCTGACCCGGACACGTCTGACCGACGCGCGCACCCGCTGGCCTGCCAGGTTCGACCGCGCCGCAGCCGGGGTCGTCTCGAAAACTTTCCGGATACTTCTCGGACCCGTTGACGCCACAAGCTAGGAATGCGGGGCCTCCCGGTCGAGACCTGTCGCCGATCTGTCCACAGACAGCGCCTCCCCTTCAAGCGTGACGAGCCGCCCGCCCGACCGGAACCTCTCCTGAATTTTGCGGTACGGCGCGCCAGCCCAAGGAGTCCGCACCGAGGAGAGGTTGAGCACAAGCGGCGCCCGACCTGGGTCGACACTCGGCCCCGCGCGGTGACCAGAACACGACCCCGTCGCCTCGGGGCCGCGCGAGTCCGCCGACGGTGGCGCTCGGGGTCCGACGGTTCCCCGTCCGACTCGCCGGGCTTCCGGAAAGTTTCGGGCAAGGAACGGAAACTTCCCCTGCGGGGAGTATTGACGACCCACCACCAACCCCTCAATCATCCCTGTCTGAGACGCCGGTCGTAGTTCGAAATTTCGAACACCCTTGGCGATCTGTGCTGCACGACAGATCCGCGCACCACAGCACCCGCGCCACCCCGTTTCCGTTCCGGTGAGGTTCGCACCAGCGCATCCTGACTCCTCGCGCAGTGGGAGAGGTACGCGACGCCGCGTGGCGGTCCCCCGGCTGAGCCGCGATGTGAGCACCCCCATGCCTCTGTCGAAACAAGGCCGTTGCCCCGCTCGTCGCCCGGAGGCCGACCGGGTGCTGTCCGGGCCGGTCGAGATCGTCCCGGTTCCACGACCACGATGCCGCTGCACTTTCAGTCCTTCCGTGATTTCTACCCTGGAGGCACAGTCATGGGCTCGTATGCCATTCCCCCACCCGCCGTCCGCCACAAGCTCCGCGGTCTGCTGATAGCGCTGGCCGTCGGCGTCCTCGGTGTGGTCGGTGCGCTGGCCGCGCCGCCGAAAGCACACGCCGCCGAGAGCACGCTCGGCGCCGCGGCGGCGCAGAGCGGTCGTTACTTCGGCACCGCCATCGCCTCGGGCAGACTGGGCGACTCGGCGTACACGACGATCGCGGGCCGCGAGTTCAACTCGGTGACGGCCGAGAACGAGATGAAGATCGACGCCACCGAACCCCAGCGGGGCCAGTTCAACTTCACCGCCGGTGACCGCGTCTACAACTGGGCGGTGCAGAACGGCAAGCAGGTACGCGGCCACACCCTGGCCTGGCACTCACAGCAGCCCGGCTGGATGCAGAGCCTCAGCGGCAGCACGCTGCGCCAGGCGATGATCGACCACATCAACGGCGTGATGGCCCACTACAAGGGCAAGATCGCCCAGTGGGACGTCGTGAACGAGGCCTTCGCCGACGGCAGTACGGGAGCCCGGCGCGACTCCAACCTCCAACGCACCGGCAACGACTGGATCGAGGCCGCCTTCCGCGCCGCGCGCGCCGCCGACCCGGCCGCCAAGCTCTGCTACAACGACTACAACGTCGAGAACTGGACCTGGGCCAAGACGCAGGCCATGTACGCCATGGTCCGAGACTTCAAGCAGCGCGGCGTGCCCATCGACTGCGTCGGCTTCCAGTCGCACTTCAACAGCGGCAGCCCCTACAACAGCAACTTCCGCACCACGCTACAGAACTTCGCCGCTCTCGGCGTCGACGTGGCCATCACCGAACTCGACATCCAGGGCGCCCCGGCCACGACCTACGCCAACGTGACCAACGACTGCCTGGCCGTCCCGCGCTGCCTCGGCATCACGGTCTGGGGTGTGCGCGACACCGACTCCTGGCGAGCGGAGCAGACGCCGCTGCTGTTCAACGGCGACGGCAGCAAGAAGCCCGCCTACACCTCCGTCCTCAACGCACTCAACGGCGGCTCCACTACGCCCCCGGAGTCCGGACAGATCAAAGGCGTCGGTTCGGGCCGCTGCCTGGACGTGCCCGGCACCAGTACCACCGACGGCACCCAGCTCCACCTGTGGGACTGCCACAACGGCACCAACCAGCAGTGGACGCACACGGACGCCGGCGAACTCAGGGTCTACGGCAACAAGTGCCTGGACGCCGCCGGCACCGGCACCGGCAGCAAAGTGCAGATCTACTCCTGCTGGGGCGGCGACAACCAGAAATGGCGCCTCAACTCCGACGGGTCCATCGCCGGCGTCCAGTCCGGCCTCTGCCTCGACGCCGTCTCGGGCGGCACCGCCAACGGCACCCTGATCCAGCTCTACTCCTGCTCGAACGGCAGCAACCAACGCTGGACCCGTACCTGACGAGACCTGCCACAAACGAAGGAGCGAAAGGAGTGAATCGATGAAGACCTACCGTGCGGCTTCCCCCGCCCCTCCACGAAGACAGCATTGGTGGTCCCGCGTCGCCGCCGTGGTAGCGGCGACCCTCGCGATCGGCATGCTCACCGCGGTGAATCCGGCGCCCGCCGAGGCGGCGACGGTGGACACCAATGCCTGGTACGTCCTGGTCAATCGCAACAGCGGCAAGGCGCTGGACGTCTCTTCCACGTCCACCGCCGACGGCGCGCGGATCAGCCAGTGGACGCGCCACGACGGAGCCAACCAGCAGTGGCAGTTCGTGGATTCCGGCGACGGCTTCTACCGCCTCAAGGCCCGGCATTCGGGCAAGGTTCTCGACGTGGCCGGCGCCTCGACCGCAGACGGCGCCGCGATCCAGCAGTGGGCCGACCACAACGGGGGCAACCAGCAGTTCCGCCTGGCCGACTCCGACGCGGACCACGTCCGGCTGATCAACCGCAACAGCGGCAAGGCGGTGGAGGTGCAGGGCAGCTCCACCGCCGACGGCGGCAACGTCGTCCAGTACGCCGACTGGGGCGGCGCCAACCAGCAGTGGCAGATGGTCAAGCTGTCGTCCGACGGCGGCGGGGGATGCGGCAGCGCTCCGACTCTGACGAGCGGCACGCACACGATCCAGAGCGGCGGTCAGAGCCGCAGCTTCATCCTCAGAGTTCCCGACAATTACGACAACAGCCACCCCTACCGGTTGATCTTCGCGTTCCACTGGCGGGGCGGAACGGCCGGCGACGTCGCCTCGGGTGGCACGAGCGGGACCGCCTGGTCCTACTACGGCCAGCAGGAACAGTCGAACAACTCCGCCATCCTCGTCGCCCCCCAGGGCCTCGGCAACGGCTGGGCCAATTCGGGCGGTGAGGACGTCACCTTCGTCGACGACATGATCCGGCGCATCGAGGACGGCCTCTGTGTCGACCCGGCACAGCGTTTCGCCACCGGGTTCAGCTGGGGCGGCGGCATGAGCTACGCACTCGCATGCAGCCGGGCGAACGTCTTCAGGGCCGTCGCGGTCATCTCCGGCGCCCAGATCAGCGGGTGCAGCGGCGGTACCCAGCCCATCGCCTACTTCGGGATCCACGGCATCAGCGACAACGTCCTCAACATCTCGCAAGGGCGTTCCCTGCGCGACAAGTTCGTCGGCAACAACGGCTGCACTGCCCAGAGCCCGCGCGAGCCCGCGCCGGGCAGCCGGACGCACATCACCACCACCTACTCGGGCTGCCGTGCCGGATACCCGGTCCAATGGGCCGCGTTCGACGGAGGCCACATACCCGGCCCAGTCGACGGGTCCCCCAACGAAAGCGGCGTCGCCACCTGGACCAAGGGAGAGATCTGGAGGTTCTTCGCACAGTTCCAGTGACACGCCGGCACCATGGAGTGGAGCCAGGATCATCCTGGCTCCACTCCGTCGACGCGTGCCGCAGGCTGAAGGACGGAGCCGCTCAGAACGGATACCGCGCGTGCTCCGAGGCCAGCGTGACCCAGCGGGTGTTCGTGAACGCCTCGATGCCCCAGCGGCCGCCGAAGCGGCCGTAGCCCGAGGACTTGACGCCGCCGAACGGGGCCTGCGGCTCGTCCGCCACCGACTGGTCGTTGACGTGGACGATGCCCGTGCGGACGCGGCGGGCGACGGCCAGGCCGTGGGTGCCGTTCTCCGTGAGGATGCCGCAGGTCAGGCCGTGGTCCGTGTCGTTGACGAGGCGGATGGCCTCCTCGTCGTCGGCGAAGGGCGTCACCGCGCAGACCGGGCCGAACGCCTCGCCGTAGTAGAGGTCCATGTCCTTGGTGACGCCGCTGAGCACCGTCGCCGGGTGAACCGGCCATTCCACGGGCAGGGGCAGGTGTGTCAAGGATCCTGCAAGGTTGTGCCAAGCGGAGTGCCAAGGGAGAGGGGCAGACCCCGGGACGGACCATCCGTATCCGTCGACAAATGGGGGAAGCTCATGTCTGCCGAGAGTGCCCGTACGAAACCGGCCGTGTGCCAGGGGGGTCAGTGGCTGACCGTCCCGACATCGAAGAGTGTGCTGGTCGTGGCTCACACCATGACATACGCACAGCGACTCCGTGAGGTGTTCGAACTCCTGGAATCCGATCTGCGGGTCCAGGTCGTGTTCACGGTGGCACCGCACGCCTTCAGCGAGGGTGTGACCGACTATCTGCGTTCCATGGGCATCGAGGTGATCCCGTGGAAGCTGGCTCTGGCCACGGAGTTCGACGTCGCTCTCGCCGCCGGTTCTCAGGGCATCGACCAACTCAGGGCACGCGTCATCCGGCTGTCCCACGGGGCCGGCCACATCAAGCTCCTGCGTCGCCCCGCGGGGCACACGGTCGGCGCTCCGCGCACCGGCGGCATGCTCAGCCGTCAGCATCTGGTGAGGGACGGCAAGGTGGTTCCGGCCGCTGTCGCGTTCTCGCACGAGCGCGACCTGGAGGTGCTGGCCGAGTCCTGTCCTGAGGCGTTGCCCGTCGCGTCCGTGGTCGGCGACCCGAGCCACGACCGCATCCTGGCCAGCCTTCCGCACCGGGCGCGGTACCGGGAGGCGCTCGGCCTGCGCCCCGGAGAGCGACTGGTGGTCGTGCCCTCGACGTGGGGTGTCTCCTCCTCGTTCGGCCACCTCGGCAGCCTGCTGCCCCGGCTGCTCGCCGAGTTACCCCCCGGACGGTTCCGGGTCGCGGTGCTGGCCCACCCGAACGTCTGGGCCGGGCACGGCGGCTGGCAGGTGCGGGCGTGGCTGTCGGACTGCCGCCGCCGCGGCATCGCGCTGGTGCCGCCGGAGGACGACTGGCAGAGCCTGCTCGTCGCCGGCGACTGGATCATCGGGGACCACGGTTCGGTGACCGCGTACGGTG
Organism: Streptomyces sp. NPDC054796; assembly: GCF_053611545.1. NCBI lineage: Bacteria > Bacillati > Actinomycetota > Actinomycetes > Kitasatosporales > Streptomycetaceae > Streptomyces > Streptomyces sp. NPDC054796. The sequence continues at coordinate 108,810 of NZ_JBSHAO010000018.1, forward strand.
CGCTGGCCCGGGTCCCGATACTGATGGCGCGGTACCCGGCACGCGAGGTGACCGCCGACTCCCCGACGGCGGTGCTCGCCCGGGTGGCTCCCGCGCTCTCGCCGCTGCACCCGCTGGAGGACCAGCTACGGTACGCGGCCGACCACTACCGCCCGGCCGCGTACGAACCGGTCGCCGCGCGCATCTCCTCGGCGCCCGGTGCCTACCGCCGCCGGATGCGCGCCCTCCTCTACGCGCAACTGGGCCTGAGCGAACCCGCCTACCCCGTACGCACGGAGCCCGCGCCGGTTCCGCCGTGCCTGGACGCGTGGACGGGCGGGCGTCCGGAGCTGCTGGCGTGAGCGCGAGTCCGGGTACGCACGAGGTGCACGTCACGTGGGGGGACACGTGCGCAGCCCGCAGATGGACGCGGCACACCGTCGCGCCCCGTGGCGGAGGCGACTGCGCCACGTCGTGCGCCGCCTGCGCGGTGTGTGTCGCCACGGCCGAGGGAGGGGCGTATCCGGCGCTGGTCCGCCGGTACGGCCGCACGACGGGCGCCTGGCCGACGCTCCACGGTCTCTCCGCGGCACATGGGGGATGCGCCGGCTGATGCCGTGAGCGTACGGGCCGCGACGGGTCACAGACGTCGTAGCCGTCCCGAGATCCGTTCCGTGTCGGCGGGGCTGATCTTCTCGTAGAGCGCACGGGACCGGCCGTACCGGTCCCGTGCCTCAAGCCCGTCCTCCCGCTGCTCGGCGCACTGCCCCAGCAGCTCCCAGGCACGCGCTTCCCAGTGACGGGACCCGGCAGCCCGGAACGCTTCGAGAGCCCGGCGAAGCAGCGGCTCCCCGTCCGCGGTGTCGCCCGCACCGCACTTGGCCCGCCCGAGAAGAGCCAGAGCACGCGCCGCGTCGTGCGTGTCGCCCTCGGCCGTCAGGTCCGCGTGGGCTCGGGTGAAGAGCCCGACGGCGCGCGGGAAGTCTTCCAGGGCCAGCGCCGTCTCCCCCAGCCGGAGCAGGGAGAGCGCCGCACCCCTCGTGTAGCCCACCGCAAGCCGCAGCTCGTACGCCTCCGCGAAGCAGGACTCCGCCCGGCCGTAGTCACCTCGTTCGAGGTGTGTGGTGCCCAGCCCGTTGAGCGCCTGCGCCTGCTGGCGCGGGTCGTTGTCCTCACGGGCGATCCGCAGCGCTTTCCCGTGCCAGTCGGCGGCCTCCGCCAGACGTCCGGCATGCCGCAGCCCGATCGCTCCCGAGGTGAGCATGCGGCCTTCGGCCACGCGGTCCGCCGCCTCTCTCGCGGCCCGCAGCCCCAGGTCATGCGCCTCCACCCACATCGGCACGGGCCGGAGCCTGTGCCACATGGGCCACAGCGCGTCGACCAGTTGCCACGTCAGCTCATGCCACCCCTGCGCGGAGCACTCCCTGACCAAGTCCATCAGCATCGCGCTGTGGGCCTCCAGCCACGCCAGAGCAGCCTTCTCGCCCTCGAACGCGACGGGTTCCGAGGGCGGTTCCGCCGGGGTGCGCGCCAGGTTTCGATGGCTGGGCGCCAGCAGTGCCTCCGCCGCCGTGGCGGTCGTCAGGCACCAGCCCGCGAAGCGCAGCAACCGCGAGCGGCGCTCCTCTTCTGAGTCCTCGCTCCCGCTGCGGTCGCGCGCATGGGCGCGCACGAGATCGTGGAAGGTGTAGCTGTCGTGCCCGCTGTCCTCCAGAAGGCTCGCCTCGACCAGCGTGTCCAGGTGCCCCTCCGCCACGGCGAGCCGTATTCGGCATGCAGCCGCCGTCATGTGTGCGCTGTAACAGGCGGACGGCAACATCCCCAGGCAGCGGTAGGTGCGGGCCACCTCCCGCGGCAGTCCGCGGTAGGACTCATCGAGCGCCAGCCGCACGGCGGGCCGTCCCTCCACCCTGAGCGTCTCCAGGGGGCCGCTCCCCCGCGAAAGGGCGTCGGCCAGCGTTCCGACGGACCATGAGGGCCGGGTGGCCAGCCGGGCGCCCGCGACACATATGGCCAGAGGTAACCGATCGCACAGGTCCACCACTCTGCGTGCCGCCTCGGGTGCGCCCGTCACGCGGTCCCCTCCGCCCGTCAGTGAGAGCAACTCCACCGCGTGCCCGGCCTGGAGCGGCCGGACGTGGTGCAGAACCGCGCCCTCCACCAGGAGGCCGGTGAGTCGCTGTCTGCTGGTGACCACGACGAGGCTGTCCGGCGAGCTGGGCAGCAGGGGACGCACCTGAGCCGCAGTGACGGCACCGTCGAGCAGGATCGCCAGACGCGCGTCCGCCGTCCACGTCCGCCAGAGCGCGATCCGGTCCGCGCTTCTGTCGGGGAACGGCGGGGCGGCACCGACGGACCGCAGGAAGTGCGACAGCACTTCGTCGGGTGACTGCGAGCCGGGGGAGAGCGTGCTGGCTCGGAAGTTGGCGTACAACTGCCCGTCCGGGAAGGAGTCTGCGAGGCTCCCAAGCCAGCGGACCACCAGCGTCGTCTTGCCGACACCGGCCGCTCCGGTGACCGTGATGAGCTGAGGGGCGTCTCTGGTCCGCCGTTCCCGTATGCCGTTGAGGATCCTGAGGTCATCCTCGCGTCCCACCCAGTGCGCGTGGGCGGGAGGAAGCTGGCGGGGAAGAGGGGAGCGGGGGTCTCGGTACCTGCTCACGTGGATGTGCACCCCTCCATAAATGTCCCGCGCCTGCACTGCGGTACCGGGAGCGGCGTCGTCACAAATGATGTTCGCCTGCTCCCACCCGTCGTGCCAGACGTCCGAGTGTGGGACGAGCCAGCGCCTCATCTCCGCCCGTGCCTCGCTCTCCGACGCAAGCAGGGACGCGAGCGAGTCCCTCAGACTGTCCCATTCCCGCTTTTCTCCGCCAGTTTGGGCGCAACGCCACGCTTCGGCAGTGTCGGGATGTGCGGCGCCGTGCCGCACGAAGAACTCCGTCATCCGACGCCGTACGGCAACTCCGAGTTCACTCCCGGTCGTCATGGCCGATATCAGAAGGTCGCTCAGTTCTTCACCCGTCGCGGGCCTCCTCATTCCGGGCATGATCGGGCACCAGATCGCGCGAAACAAACCAACACGACAGCTCGCTCCCCTTGTTCAAGCTGAAACGCCTCACAGAAAACCACTTCCCCAGACGTCACACGGGCACCGGAGGGTTTCAGCCGTCATCGCATGGTTACTGGTCGCTGCAACTGACGCCATGTCATCATCTCTGTCCGGAAGAACAACCGGCGGGAGGCGCTGGTGAGATTCCGTCTGCTGGGGCCGGTCGAGATCCAGGCAGGGGAACAGCGCCATTCTCTGCGCTCCGCGAAAGCCCGGGTCATCCTCGCCGCTTTGGCCTGGGACGCCCGTCAATGGGTGTCGACGGACACGCTCATCCACCGCGCCTGGGACGAACTCCCACCGTCCAAGCCCAAAGACAGCCTGTACGTCTACATCTCGCGCATCCGCGGAATCATGCGACGGATCGGCGGTGCGGACGCACCCTGCATCCACGCCCGGGCCCATGCTTACGTTCTGGACGCCGACCCGGACACGGTCGACGTGCGCCAGTACCTGAGCCTCGTGGACCAGGCACGCGCCCTGGCCGACAGCGGGAGTCAGGAGGAAGCCCTCGGGCTGCTCGACGGTGCCGCGCGGCTGATGACCGGCGATCCGCTGGCCGGTGAGGTGGGCAGTTGGGCCGAGAGCATCCGCGACTCCATCGAGGAGAAGGCACTCTCCGGCACGCTTCTGCGCGCCGACATCGTCCTCCCCCTGGGCAGATTCGCGGAGACCGCCACTGAGCTGGGCCCCGTGGTCGGCAAGCGCCCGACGGACGAATCGCTGGTGGAACGTTACGCGCTGGCTCTGCACGGCTGCGGACGCACCGGCGAGGCCAGCCGCCTTCTGCACAGCACACACCGGTTGCTGCTGCGGGAGTTCGGCACCGCTCCGGGCAAGCGCCTCCAGGCCGTGCAACAGGGCATCCTCGCAGGCAGCCCCGTCACCGACCTCCTTCCCTCACAACACGCCGCGCGCTCCCGGATCCGCATTCCCGCTCCGGACAACATGCCCCGCGACATTCCGTGGGTGGGCCGTGAACGCGAGATCACGGTCCTCTCTCAGGGGCTCAGGGAAGGGCCAACACCGCCCCAGCGGCTCCCGGTCATCTACTCCGTGGACGGTATGCCCGGAAGTGGGAAGACTGTCCTGGCCGTTCATCTGGCCCACCGGCTGCGCGACCTGTTCCCCGACGGGCGCCTCCTGCTCAACCTCCGCGCCCACGCCCGGTACCAGGAACCCCTGTCCGCCGCCGTAGCACTCGCCGAACTGCTGAGACTCCTCGGCACCCCGGCCTCGCAGATTCCTCACGACGACCTGGACGCGCTGACCCAGCTTTGGCGGCACGCCATGAGCGAGCGTCGCGCGCTCCTTGTCCTGGACGACGCCCGCGACGAGGAACAGCTTCAGCCGCTGCTCCCCGACGCGTCGCCCGTCCGCGTCATCATCACCAGCCGCCGACGCCTCACGGGATTGCCCGACGCGCGGTCGATGTCACTGGATCCGATGTCGGTCGCGGACGCCCTGGCGCTCTTCGGCAGCCGGATCGGTGCCGACCGCGCCCAGGAGGACGACGTCCGCGAGATCGCCCGGCTCTGTGGCTATCTCCCCCTGGCCATGGAGATCGCCGCCAGCCGTCTGCTCTCGCGCCCCTCGTGGGACGCACGAACACTCATCCAACGACTCTCCCAGGGAAGCAGCAGACTGCCCGAGATCAGGGACGCGCACCGGGAGCTGGCGCAGGCTTTCGACCTCTCGCACAGCACGCTCACCCCGGTCCAGCAGTCGGCGTTCCGTCGCCTGGGTCTGCACATCGGGGCCGAGTTCGGCCCTCACGCGGCGGCGGCACTCACGGGGCTTCCGCTCACCGAGGCCGAACGGGTGCTCGAGAGTCTTCTCGGGTCGCACCTGCTCATCGAGCCCGCGCCGGACCGCTACAGGCTGCACGACCTCATCCGTGACTACGCGCGTGCGCTGGCAGAGACCGCGGAGTCGGCCACTGGCCGACAGCACGCCCTGGACCGGCTCCTGGATCTCTATCTGCACACGGCCGACCGGGCGGACAGAATCGCTTACCCCCATCGCGTCCGCATCGACGTGGGCACGGCTCCACCACATCTCCGGGCGCTCGCGGAGGGCAACCTGGAGGGCACCGGGGCACAGGGCTGGTTCATCACCGAGGGCAGCAACCTGCTGGCCGCACTGGACCATGCCCACACCAACGGGCCCCCGGAGCGAGCGGCCCTCATGACCCACACGCTCGCCGGGTTCCTGGACAGCGAGGGGTACCTGGCCAGTGCCGAGCAGCCACTGCTACGTGCCTCGTCCTACTGGCGCGAGGCAGGTGACCTGTCGGCAGAGGCACGATCACTGCTGGATTCCGCGGTGGTACACACGCACGCCGCGCGCTACGAGCAGGCCATCGCGGCAGCCAGATCAGCACTCGACATCGCGCGGGCGACGCGGGACACGGAGACCGAGGCGGAGGCCCTGCACCAACTGGCGATACCCCAGTGGCACGAGGGCCGCTACGTCAGCGCACTGCCTCATCTCCAGCGCTCCCTCAGCCTTCGAGACCGGGCCGCAGATCCTCGGCACTATGCTCGCGCCCTCAATATGAAGGCAATGACCCAGCTACGCCTCGGGAAAACCGACGAAGCGTGGCACGGATTCCGGGAAGCCCTCGAACTCTTCCGCGCGACAGGTGATCCACGTGGTGAATTACGCGCGTTGAACAATCTTGCTCAGATTTACCACGAACGTAATGAATTTGAGGATGCGGAGCGTTCCTATCGGGCAGCCATGAGAATCGCCCAGGAAACGGACAGCCGCGTCGACTACGTCAATCTCAGGATGAATTTCGCCGCCACACTGGCGGCCTCGGGACTAACGGACGAATCCCTCAGAATCTGCAAGGATATTCTGCCGGTATTCCGCAGCGTAGGCGACAAGAGGAACGAAGTCATCACCCTGAACCAGATCGGAGCGGCGCTTCAACTGGCAGGGCGGCACGAGGAATCCATTCCGTATCACAAAGCGGCACTCACCCTGGCCCGGCAGATCCATGCCGCCACGGACGAGTCCCACGCCCTGCGCCAACTGGGCACCGCGGCCCAGCACACCGGCAGGTTCCAGCAGGCGGCCCGTCACCTGACCCAGAGCCTCACCATTGCCCGCCGTACCCACGCGCGCGGAGCGGAGCTGCTCGCACTGCGGGAACTGGAAGGGGTAGAGGGCGCGCCGGAGACGCCCGCAGAGGTCCCTCCTCGTTCACACGGACACTGAATTGGTCTGGACAACCTCAGAAATTCGAACATTGGCGACCCGTCAGTAATTGACTCGGGCACACTTGTCACGCTCAATCTTTGGCCTACGCATCACGGGACACTTCTCACCAGAAGACGTGTGCGAGGTTCGCTGGTTTGATCGAGAGCCGCTGTTGGTGCAAGATGACGCTCACTCAGCGCTGGGCGCTCCCCAGGGGTTCCCCGCAAAGCCGAGCATCCCAACCGCGCCTTCCGTGCGCCTCATTCATGAAATTCTCAGAGGAGAAGCCTGTGCCTTCAGCCCTTCCAGGAGCGACGTTTTCCCGTCTCGTCCTCTCGGTTGTCGCCATACCCACTCTGGCTTGGTCCGCTCTCCTCATAACGAACCTCTCCATAGCCAACGGGACGACTGACCCGGCCGCCTCTTCCGTCAGTGCCGCCCCCACCAGGGACGAGGACTGCATGCCGTACACGCCCGCCGCGTAGGCGTACCCGGACACTACGAAGGCGCCCGACACGGGACCCATCGTGTCGGGCGCCTCGACATCCTCAGCGAGGGCCGGTCACCTCCGCACCGAACTCAACCCAGCACCTTTTTGCGGACGCCCTCAGAACGGATACCGCGCGTGCTCCGAGGCCAGCGTGACCCAGCGGGTGTTCGTGAACGCCTCGATGCCCCAGCGGCCGCCGAAGCGGCCGTAGCCCGAGGACTTGACGCCGCCGAACGGGGCCTGCGGCTCGTCCGCCACCGACTGGTCGTTGACGTGGACGATGCCCGTGCGGACGCGGCGGGCGACGGCCAGGCCGTGGGTGCCGTTCTCCGTGAGGATGCCGCAGGTCAGGCCGTGGTCCGTGTCGTTGACAAGGCGGATGGCCTCCTCGTCGTCGGCGAAGGGCATCACCGCGCAGACCGGGCCGAACGCCTCACCGTAGTAGAGGTCCATCTCCTTGGTGACGCCGCTGAGCACCGTCGCCGGATGCACGGCCCCCGTGGGCGCGCCGCCGCCCGCGAGGACCTTCGCGCCCTTGCCGACCGCGTCCTGGACGAGCGCGGCGACGCGGTGTGCCGCAGCCTCGCTGACCAGGGGCCCGATGACCGTCTCCGGGTCCGTGGGGGCGCCGTGGGGCAGTGCGGAGACCTTCGCGGCGAACTTCTCGGTGAAGTCGGCCGCCAGTGACTCGTGCACCAGGACGCGGTCGCCCGACATGCAGATCTGGCCCGCGTTCATGAAGACGCCGAAGGTGGCGGCCTCCACGGCGTAGTCGACGTCGGCGTCGTCGAGCACGACGATGGCGTTCTTGCCGCCCAGTTCCAGCACGGCGGGCTTCAGGTGCTGGGAGGCGAGGTTGCCGATGACGCGGCCGACGTTCGTGGACCCGGTGAAGTTGACGGCCCGCACGCGCGGGTCGCCGACGAGTGCCTCGGCGACCTCTGCCGCGTCCTCGCGCGCGTTGCTGACGACGTTCAGCGCGCCGTCCGGCAGCCCCGCCTCGCGCAGCACGTCGGCGAGGAAGTAGCCGCAGGCCAGCGGCGCTTCCTCGCTGGGCTTGACGACGACCGTGTTGCCCGCGGCGAGCGGCGCGGCCACGGCCCTGATGCCGAGGATCAGCGGTGCGTTCCACGGCGCGAAGGCGGCGACGACGCCGACGGGTTCGCGTACGGCGAGGCTCAGCGAGCCGCCGTCGTCCGGGGTCAGCACCTCGCCGCGCGGCGCGCTGACCGCCGCCGCTGCCTCGCGCAGGATCCCGGCGGCCAGGTGCACGTTGAACAGCGCCCAGGGGCGGCTGCCGCCGACCTCCTCGGCCATCAGCGAGACGGCAGCATCGCCGCGCGACTCCAGCAGCTCGGCCGCCTTGAGGAAGACCGCGCGGCGCGCGCCAGTGCCCGTCGCGGCCCACGCCTCGGCCGCGGACTCGGCCGCGTCGACGGCGCGCTCGACGTCCTGGGCGCCCGCTGCGGCGACGGTGGCGTAGACCTCGCCCGTGGAGGGGTTGATGTCGTCCTCGGTGCGCCCCGAGGTGGCCGGGACCTCCTGGCCACCGATGAGGAGGCCGCGGTGGAGGGTCATGACGGGTCCTTTCTTCTGGTCTGCTGATCGGCAGGTCCGCTGATCGGCTGGTGCGCCGGTTCGCTGGCCCGCTGGCCCCCTGGTCCGCCGGCTCAGCTCTGTGGCTGGAGCGGGGTGTCGGCCGGGCCCGGAACGGAACCTTCCGCCCGCCTCCGTTGTACCCGAACGGCGAGCGGAACGAGCGCGATGGTCAGCGCGCCGAGCAGTCCGGCCAGCGCGAACGCGGTGAACCCCCAGCCCGCCGTCCCGTTGGCGAGGACGGCACCGCCCATCCAGGGCCCGACGATGGCGCCGCTGCGCCCGATGCCCGTCACCCAGCCGAGCCCGGCGGCGCGCTCGGCCGGTGCGTAGGTGGCATTGCTCGCGGCGTAGACCATCACCTGGGCGCTGAAGAGCCAGACACCGGTGACGAAGACCACGGCGTAGGTGACGCCCAGCGGCAGGTGCGCCTTGAGGAGCAGTGCGCCGCCCGCCGTGAGCACGAACCAGATCGCGGAGACCCGCACCGGGCCGAAGCGGTCGGCGGTACGGCCCGCGATCAGCATGCCGACGATGCCGCCCGCGTTGATGACGAGCAGGAAGCTGACGGAGGACGTCAGGCCGTAGCCGGAGGCGCGCATGAGCTGCGGCAGCCAGGTGCTGACCCCGTAGACGAGGAGCAGCCCGCAGAAGGAGGCGGTCCACAGGAGCGGAGTGGCCCAGCGGGTGCCGCGCCCGAACAGCGCCAGCACCGCCGTGACCCGGCCCTTCGCGCCGCTCTCCGGTGCCTCGGCGGGGACGGGCCGCGGCATGCCGTAGCGGTCGGCGACGGCGTCGGCGTCCGCCTTGCGGCCCCGCGCCAGCAGCACGCCGGGCGACTCGGGCAGCAGCTTCAGCAGCAACGGCACCGCGATGACGGCAGGCAGCACGCCCGCCCAGAAGACCCAGCGCCAGCCGAACGAGGGCGCGATGCCCAGGCCGAGCCCGGTGGCCGCCATGCCGCCCGCGTGGTACGAGGTCATCAGCATGCCGACGGCCAGCGCGGCCCTGCGCGGCGGCGCGAACTCCGCGACCATGGCCAGGCAGATCGGCATCAGCCCGCCGAGACCGAGCCCGGCGAGGAAGCGCCCGCCGCCGAAGAGCGCGGCCGACCCCGCGAGCGCGCACACGGCGGAGCCCAGCGAGAAGAGGACGACGCTCCAGACCAGTACGGGCCTGCGCCCGAGCCAGTCCGTGAACGTGCCCGCCGTCAGCGCGCCGATGAGCATGCCGAACGTCGTCCAGCTCCCGATGGTGCCCGCCGTGCTCTCGGTCAGCCCGAGGGCGCCGTCGTCCAGGAGGTGGGGCATGACGGCGCCGTAGATGTTGACGTCCATGCCGTCGAAGAAGACGGCCATCCAGCACAGCCCGAGGACCAGGGCCACGGAGCGGAAGCTGTGCGTACGGCCCTCGGGTGCGGCGGGGGTGGGTGGCCGGTCGGGGGATCCGGAGGAAGGGGAGGACATGCGGCTCTCGTTTCTACGGGGACGGGAACGCGGGCGGGGAGCGGTGCGAGGGAGGGCAGGGATCAGCCGAAGGGGAGGCCCGTGTAGTTCTCGGCGAGGTCGGTGGCGGCCGAGCGGGCGGCGGCGATGCGCTCGAGCTGAGCGCGCTGGAGGCGGTCGTCGAAGGCGGTCGCGTCGGGGACACGGTGGAGCATGGTCGTCATCGCGTAGCTGAACCGCTCGGCCTGCCACACCCGGCGCAGACACGTCTCGGAGTAGGCGTCGAGCCGGTCGGCCGAGCCGGTCTCGCGCAGCCGGACCAGGCCGCGCGCGAAGGTGACCACGTCGCTGACGGCGAGGTTGAGGCCCTTGGCACCGGTCGGCGGGACGATGTGTGCCGCGTCGCCCGCGAGGAAGAGGCGGCCGTGGCGCATCGGCTCGTGGACGAAGCTGCGCATCGGGGTCACCGACTTGGAGGTGACGGGCCCGCGTTTGAGCGACCAGCCGTCGGCGGTCTCGAAGCGGCGCTCCAGTTCGTCCCAGATCTCCTCGTCGCTCCACTCGTCGGGGTCGGTCCCGTCGGGCACCTGAAGGTAGAGGCGGGAGACCTCGGGCGAGCGCATGCTGAGCAGCGCGAAACCCCGGTCGTGGCGTGCGTAGACCAGTTCGTCGTTGGAGGGCGGCACGTCGGCGAGGACGCCGAGCCAGCCGAAGGGGTACGTGCGCTCGAAGACCCGCGACAGCTCGCGGGGCACGGCCTCGCGGGCGACACCCCAGAAGCCGTCGCAGCCGACCACGTAGTCGCACTCCAGGGTGTGTTCGACGCCCTCGTGGACGTAGCGGACGCGCGGGTGCTCCGAGTCCGGCTCCTCGACGGCCAGTGCCTTCGCCTCGAAGAGCAGCGGGCCGCCATCGTCCACGTGGAGGGCGATCAGGTCCTTGACCATTTCGGTCTGCGCATAGACCATTACGGACTTTCCGCCCGTCAGCTCGGGGAAGTCGACGCGGTGGCGGCGCCGGTCGAAGCGCAGCTCGATGCCGTCGTGGCGCAGCCCCTCGCGGTCCATGCGCGCGCCCGCGCCGCACTCGCGCAACACGTCGACGGTGCCCTGCTCCAGGATCCCGGCGCGCTGCCGCGCTTCGACGTAGGCGCGGTCGCGGGCCTCCAGGACGACCGAGTCGATCCCGGCGCGGTGCAGGAGGCGGGCGAGGAGGAGGCCGGCGGGGCCCGCGCCGATGATGCCGACGGTGGTGCGCATCGGTTGTTTCCCTTCGTGCGTGCCGCGTGTGCCGCTCATACGTAACGGGCGCGGCGCGGCGGGTCCGCTGATCGCGTCCACCGGGGGTGTTCGCCTGGTGAACTTTCGTTCATAATGTTTGACGGGAGTCTCCGACCGCGGGGGGCCGGTGTCAACGGTTGCGCGCGAATCGCCTTCCATGGAGGTCGACGGATGCCACGGGCCGACGTCACGGGGATGAGGACGGAGACGGCCACGAGGAGGAGGGCGCGATGCCGCAGCAGGAATCCGTACGACCCCTGGAACGGGGGCTCGCCGTGCTGCGCGCCATGTCCTGGCCGGGAAAGGAGAGCGCGCGCCCCGGTGACCTCGTACGGGCCACGGGACTGGCCCGCTCCACGGTGGACCGGGTCATCGCCACCCTGGACCGGCTCGGCCATGTGCGCTTCGACGGCCAGGAGGCGGTGCTCGCGCCCCGGCTGATGGAACTGGGCAACGCCTACCTCTCCGCCAGCGGCCTGCCCGACGCGCTCGGCGCGCAGGCGGAGGCCCTGGCCGACCACTTCGACGAGTCCGTCTCGCTGGCCGTGCCCGACGGTGACGGGGTGCGCTTCATCGTGCAGGCCACCCGCCGCAGGACCATGGCGCTGGCCTTCCGCATCGGCGACCTGCTGCCCGCCGAACGCTGCGCGCCCGGCGCCCTGTTCGCCTCGCGCTGGGACGCGGACCAGTGGGAGGCGTGGCGAAGGCGCCGCGCCGCCGACCCGCACGACGAGGGCTTCTCCGCCGTGCCCGCGCGCGCCGTGCCGGGCACCGAGGAGGAGTTCGTGCGCCGCGCGGAGGCCGCGGGCGAGGACGGCTGGTCACTGGACGACCAGCTCATCGAGCCGGGCCTCGTGGCCGTCGCCGTGCCGGTGCGCGGGCCGGACGGGCGTACGGCCTGCGCGCTCAGCGCGGTCAGCCACACCAGCAGGCACAGCGCGCGTGACCTCGCCCGCACGGTGCTGCCGAGGCTGCGCGAGGCGGCCGCCACGATGGAGTCGACGCTCGCGGCGCGGGCGGGGGAGAGGAACCGTGCGCATGGCGCCGGGGACGCGGACGCCGCCGGGTCAGGCGGCGACCCCGCGCGGAGCGCGAAGAGCGAGCTGGGCGCGGGCTTCCTCCAGTCCCTCGCCCGTGGCCTGACGGTGCTGCGCGCCCTCGGCGAGGGACCGTCAGGCCAGGGCATGTCGCTCTCGGCCGTCGCCGAGGCGACGGGGCTGGCCCGGGCGACGGCGCGCCGCTCGCTGCTCACCCTGGAGGAGCTGGGCTACGCGGAGTGCTCGGACCACCTCTTCCGTCCCCTCCCCCGCGTCCTGGAACTGGGCTACGCGCATCTGACGGGCCTGTCCTTCGCCGACATCGCCCAGCCGCATCTGCGCGGCCTGGTGGCGCGGGTCCACGAGTCGGCCTCCGTGACGGTGCTGGACGGCACCGACATCCTCTACGTGGCCCGGGTGCCCACCATCCGCATCATGAGCATCAGCATCACGCTCGGAACGCGCTTCCCCGCCTACGCCACGGCCATGGGCCGGGTCCTCCTCGCCGGGCTGCCCGAGACGGAGCGCGCACACGTGCTGGAGCGCGCCGAGCCGCGCGCCTTCACGGAGCACACCGTCACCTCCGTGCCACGGCTCGCGCGGATCGTGGAGGCAACGGCGCGGTCGGGGTACGCCGCCATCGACCAGGAGCTGGAGGTGGGCCTGCGCTCGGTGGCCGTGCCGCTCAGGGATGCCGGGGGCCGGGTCATCGCGGCGCTCAACGTCGCCCAGCACTCCGGCTCCGAGCCCCTGGAGACGACCAGGGACGCGCTCCTTCCGGCGCTGCGGGCGACGGCCGCCGCCGTCGAGGCGGACCTCCGCATCGCCGCGCGGCACCACCGGGTGCGGATCCCTTAGGGGTTGCCTCAAAGGGAACGGTTGGGCCGGGAACCGGTCTTGTCGGATCCATTGTCCGTCGATAGCCTGACAGGTTTCCGTCAAGAGGGAGGGAGTCGCCATGCTGTGGACGCGGTGGCGAACCTGGCCGCCCGCCCGGAGGTTCCGGGAGCACGGGCGGCGGTTCCGGAAGGAACGAGATGTCCCGCACGGACAAGACGAAGCCCCTGTGGGTGCGCCACGCTGAGCACGGACCCAGGCCGGTACACGACCACCGATACGCCGCCTGCGACCTGCCGCCGGAACCCACCGGGGAGGACCCCGGCACGCACTGCCGCTGGGAGGACCCCGGCGCGCTGCTGTTCGGCCACACCTGCTGCGCGGGCTGCCAGAAGCGCCGTTGCAGGAAGGAGTGGCAGGGCATGGTCAGGACCGGCAACCGCAAGGAGCGGTACGAGGGAAGGCGCGAGGCCCGCCGCTACCGCACCGGCGAATACGTCGACTGAGCCTGCCCCTGCCCGCACGCGGGGCCGCCGCCACCACGGGGGGCGGCGGCCCCGCGCACGCACACCTCACACACGCACGCGTCACGACATCGCGTTCAGCCCGGTCAGCGCGCGGCCGATGATGAGTTTCTGGACCTGGCTGGTGCCTTCGTAGAGCGTCAGCACGCGCGCGTCGCGCAGGTACTTGCCCACCGGGTACTCGTCGATGAAGCCGTAACCGCCGAAGACCTGGAGGCAGTTGTTGCTGACCCGCACGGCGGTCTCGCTGGCGTGGTACTTCGCGATGGACGCCTCCGTCGCGTACTCCTTCGGCGTCACCCCCGCGTCCGCCATCCGTGCCACCTGGTGGGTGAGCAGCCGCGAGGCACGCACGTCGACGGCCGAGTCGGCGAGCAGCTCCTGCACGAGCTGGAAGGAGGCGACGGGCTTTCCGAACTGCTCCCGCTCCGTCGAGTAGCGCACCGCCGCGTCCAGCGCCGCCTGGGCCACGCCGACCGAGCCCGCCGCGACGGACACCCGGCCGCGGGAGAGCGCGCCGAGCGCGATGCCCAGGCCGCGGTCGACCTCGCCGAGCCGGGCCGCGTCGGGGACGCGGACGCCCTCGTAGGTGATCTCGGCCGTGGCCTGGCCGCGCAGTCCGAGCTTGCCGTGGATCTCGGTCGCGGTGAAGCCGGGCGTGGAGGTGGGCACGAGGAAGGCGGTGATGCCCTTCTCGCTCGTGCGCGCGAAGGTGAGGGCGACCTCGGCGACGGTGCCGTTGGTGATGAACATCTTGCCGCCGTCGATGACCCAGTCGCCGCCGTCGCGGGTGGCGCGCGTGGTGAGCGAGCCCGCGTCGGAGCCGGTGCCAGGCTCGGTGAGGGCGAAGCAGCCGAGCGCCTCACCCGCCGTGAGCCGGGGTATCCACGCGCTTTTCTGCGCGTCCGTGCCATATGCGGCGATGGTCTTGGTGACCAGGCCGAGGGAGACGGAGACGATGCCGCGCACGGAGGAGTCGCCACGCCCCAGCTCCTCGGTGACCAGGGTGTACGAGAGCGTGTCGGCCTCGACGCCGCCGTACTCCTCGGGCACGGCGAGGCCCAGGAAGCCCAGCTCGCCGAGGCGTTTGACGATGCCGGGGTCGACGCGTTCCGCGCGGTCCCACTCGCGGGTGTGCGGCACGATCTCGGCGTCGACGAACTCGGCTGCCATGGCGCGGAAGTCGCGCTGTGTCTCGGAGAGGCCGAAGTCCCTCGGGTCCATGGAGTGTTCTCCTCGTCCTTGAGGATCAGCTCACTGATCCGGATGGTTGGTGCGGTGCGGTGCGGGGTGCGACGGCTCTACGGGAGGGACTACGGCAGGGGCGCGTCCGGGGCCGTCAGCGGCAGCCCGAGCTGGGCGCGCTCGGTGACCCAGCGGGTGGGCCGGTAACGAGGGTCGCCCGTCGTGGCGTGCAGCGCACGCTGGAGCCCGAGCAGCCGCGCGGCGCCGACGCGCTCGCCCCAGGCCAGCGGGCCGTGCGGGTAGCCGAGCCCGAGGGTGACGGCGAGGTCGATGTCGGCCGGGGTGGCGATGGCCCGTTCGGCGATGGAAGCGGCCACGCCGACGATGGACGCCAGCAGCCGCTGCGCGACGGATCCGGCGGTGTCCCGTACGACCGTGACCCGCGCGGGCGCCGTGCCCTGCTCGGTGCTCCCGCCGCCCTCGCCTCCCGTCGCCGCGAGGACCGCGACCGCGTCCCGTACCGCCTCCGGCGCCGACGCCGGGGTCACCGCGAGGACGCGGCGCGGCGTGGCGAGGGAGAGCGGGTCGACGCCGAGGGTGCGCCCCGCGTCCAGCCCGTGGCGCTCGACGGCATCGGCCACGGTCGTCCCCCACGTCGGCACGAGGAGGAGGGCGCGCGGGTCCGCCTCGTCGAGCCGCGCCCCGGAGGCGGCCAGCAGCGCGCGCAGCTCTCCGGCCGCCGCGCCCTCTCCCGCGACGGTCACGGCGCGTCCCGTGTCGCCGGACTGCGGGCCCTCAGCCGGGGCATCCGAGGCGGCGGCCCCGGCCGCCGCCTCCCCGTACGCGTACCAGCCGCGCCCCGTCTTGCGCCCGTGCAGACCCGCCACGACGCGGTTCGCGGTCAGATAGGAGGGGCGCAGCCGGTCGGCGTGCCGGAAGCCGCGCCACACCGTGTCGATGACGGAGGCGGTGACGTCGAGCCCCGTCAGGTCCATCAGCTCGAACGGGCCCATGCGCAGCCCGAGCACGTCGCGCGCGATCCGGTCCAGCGCGGCCGGTTCCGCGACGTTCTCCTCCAGCAGCGCGAGCGCCTCGGTGACCAGTCCGCGGCCCGCGTGGTTGACGAGGAAGCCGGGGGTGTCGGCGACGGTGACGGCGCGGTGGCCGCACTGCTCGACGAACTCCGTGAGCGCGCCGGGGATGTCCGCGCGGGTCGCGGCGCCCGGCACGACCTCGGCGATCCGCATCAGCGGCACCGGGTTGAAGAAGTGCAGCCCCGCCAGCCGCGAGGGGTCGGCGAGCCGGGCGCCGATCTCGGTGACGGAGAGAGAGGAGGTGTTGGTGGCGAAAACGGTGGCGGCGGGCAGCACCTTCTCCAGCTCGGTGAACAGGCCCGCCTTGGTCTCCAGGTCCTCCCTGACGGCCTCGACGACCAGCGCCGGCGCGTGCTCGTCGTCGGCGGGCGCGGCGTAGGGGCTCTCCAGCGGGACCAGCCGCTCCAGCGCAGCGGACGCCTCCGCCTCACTGGTGCGTCCCTTGGCGACGGCACGCTCCAGCATGCCGCGCACGAACTCGCGGGCCTCGGTCACCGACTCCTGGCGCGCGTCCGCGAGTTCGACGGTGTGGCCCGCCGTCGCCGCCCACTGGGCGATGCCGCGTCCCATGACCCCGGCTCCGACGATCCTGATACGCATAGGGCTGCCCATAGGGTTCATCAGGTTGCCGCTCCTCTCAGTTCCGCTCTCGGTTCCACTTCCGGTCCCGTTCTCGGTTCCGCGCCGGTTCAGCGCAGGTACACACGGTCGGGATCGACATCGTCGCGCAGCAGCCGCAGTTCGGCGTCGGTGGGCGGCTCGATGGTCCGGACGGTGTCGGCGACGGCCAGGTCCCAGCCGGTCGCCTCCCGTACCCGCTCGACGCTCACCCCGGGGTGCACGGCAGCCAGCCGCAGCTCCTCCCCCACCCCCTCGCGGGCGAGGATGCCCAGCTCCGTGATGACGCGGGTGACCCCGGCGCCCAGCGGCCTGATGCCGTCCTCCAGGGCGCGGTCGGGGCCGGGCGAGGTGCAGAAGTCGAGGCGTTCGGTGAAGGAGCGCGGGTCGTGGCGGCGCATGACGACGAAGACCTCGCGGGAGTTGGCCATCACCTCGTTGGCCCCGCCCGAGCCCGGCAGCCGGACGGTGGGGCTGTGCCAGTCGCCGATGACGGAGGAGTTGAGGCTGCCCCACTTGTCGATCTGGGCCGCGCCCAGGAAGCCGACGTCGATGTGGCCGCCCTGGAGGACGGAGCCGAAGAGCGCGGGCATCGAGAGGACCGCCTCGGCGCCGGTGATGAGGACGGCGTCCGCGATGGTCTCGGGGAGGTGGGAGGGGTGGGCGCCGCACACCCCGGACTCGTAGACGATCTCCAGGCTCGGAGCGACCGTCAGATGGGCCAGGGAGGCGGCGAGGGTGGGCAGTCCGATGCCCGCGAAGACGGTCCGCCTGCCCGCGAGTTCCCTGGAGGCGATCACGGACAGCAGCTCGGAGGGGGTCGCGGACCCGGCTCGGGGTCCCTCGGCGGTCGTGGGGGCGGGGGTCATGCGCGGCTCGCTTCCGGGAGTCGGGAGGTACGGCGGAGGACGGCGGCCCTGGCGCTGCCCTTCAGGGGTGGCACCGGTGTCCGGGACGGCAACGGTGGCCGGGACGGCACGCGCGTCACAGCCGCCGCCCGTAGTTCACCGGCAGGCTCATGGCGTCGCCGACGGCCAGCCGCGCCCAGTGCTCCTCGCCGAGCCGCTCCACGTACTCGGCGTGGTCCCGCGTGCCGTGCACCCACTCGGCCAGCCAGGCGTGCAGCCGCTCCTCGTCCTTGCTGATCGCGGACCAGGCGCGGTAGAAGGCGTTGTCCCTGTCGTAGTAGCCCTGCGCGAAGGAGGGGTGGGCGCCGCGCGGGCAGACGACCACGGCGTCCACGGCGTGCGCGGGGACGACGGTGCGGTTCGGGTCGGAGCGGACGACCTCGTCGTCGACGACCTCCTCCACGACGACCACGGCCTTGCGTGCCGCGTACACCGCCTCGGCCTGGATGCCGGTGAGGCCCCAGATCTGGGTGTTGCCCGCGCGGTCGGCGCGCTGCGCGTGGATGATCGTCACGTCCGGGTTGACGGGCGGTACGACGTAGATCTCCTCGTGCTCCCCGTCGGGGCCTGGGTAGGGCGAGGTGACCTTGCGCAGGTCCGGGTTGACGCGGGGCAGGTCGCTGCCGCCGTAGGAGCGCAGCGGGTAGAACGGCAGCCGCTGGGCGCCCGCGAGATAGCGGCAGATGAGCCCGTAGTGGCTGTACTCCTCGAAGACCAGCGGCTCGGGCAGGCCCTTCTCCACCCGGCGGCGCAGCTCGCCGAGCGAACCGGCCGAGGAGTTGCCGACGAAGGAGGAGACGAGCCGGGACACGCAGCCGGAGGCGAGCATCTGGTCCACCACGATGTCGGCGGTCATCCGCACGACGGTGAGGTTCCTGCGGCCCTGCCGGATGATCTCGTGCCCGGCGGCCGTCGGGATGAGGTGGGTGAAGCCCTCCAGCGCGACGGTGTCCCCGTCGTGGACGTACGCGGCGACCGCGTCCCGCATCGTCATCGTCTTGTCGACAGCGGCGGTGGCGGTTCCGGTGGCGGTTCCGGTGGCTGCGTCCTCGTCCTGTCCCATGGCGGCTCCTCGCGTGCGGTGACGGGTGACGGGTCGCCTCTTACGCTGCCAGCGCCTATTGATTGGGGTCCAATACCAAATTAAGGTCAGTTTGAGACGGGAGATTGATAACTGGAGGGCCGCCGTGGAACTGCGCTATCTGGCCTCCTTCGTGGCCGTCGCCGAGGAGCTGCACTTCGGGCGTGCGGCGAAGCGTCTGCACATGGCCCAGCCGCCGCTGAGCCAGCAGATCCGCCAGTTGGAGAAGGAGCTGGGCGTGCAGCTCTTCGAGCGCAGCACCCGCTCGGTGCGGCTCACCAGCGCCGGGGAGTCCTTCCTGAAACCGGTGCGCACGGTCCTGGAGGACCTGGAGATCGCCACGCGGGTCGCGAAGGCGGCCGGGCGCGGGGAGTACGGGCGGGTCACGGTCGGCTTCGCCGGGGCCTCCAGCCATACGACGCTGCCCGTGCTGACGCGGGCCGTGCGCGCCGCGCACCCCGGCATCGAGCTGGTGATGCGCGGCCAGACGTACGCCAACCGCGCGCTGGCACGCGTCGCCGACGGCTCGCTGGACGTGGGCTTCGTCCGGCTGCCGGTGACCCAGCCCGGCGTGGAGACGCGGGTGATCGACGAGGAGGAGCTGGTGTGCGCGCTCCCCGCCGACCACCGGCTGGCGCGGCGCGAGCGGATCGACGTCGCCGACCTCGCGGGCGAGCCGTTCGTCAGCTTCCCCGCGAACACGGGCTCCAGCCTGCGCGACATCACACTCCAGGCGTGCGAGAGCGCGGGGCACCATCCGCGGATCGTGCAGGAGGCGCCGGACTCGTACACCATCCTGGCCCTGGTGGCGATGGGTGTCGGCGTGACCCTCACGCTCTCCTCCTGCATGCACATCCAGCAGACGGGCCTGGTCTACCGTCCGCTCGCCGGTCCGCCCGTCGTGCTGCGGGCCGCGCTCGCCTGGCGCACGGACAACCCCTCGGCGGCGCTGCGCAGCGTCCTGGACATCGCCGAGGAGGCCCTGCCGACGCCCGGCACGCACGCGGCGTCCGAGGCCCCCACGGATTAGGTGCGGGTGCGTCTCAGTGCGAGGCGGATCGGATATTGGACCGGCAAAGTGCGGGGTGCGAAGGTCGGCGGGAAACCCGTCCGGCGCCCGCTCGCCCGGACAGCCACCGCCCTCCCGAGAAAGGCCCGACCATGGCCACGGCCCCGTCGTCCCCCGCCCCGACCGACGTCGTCATCTGCGCCCCCGTACGCACCCCCATCGGCAGGTTCGGTGGCGCCCTCTCCGCCCAGCGGCCCGCCGCGCTGGCCGCGCACGTCATCGCCGAGGTCGTCGCCCGTACAGGGATCGACGGCGCGCGGGTGGACGAGGTCGTCCTCGGGCACGCGTACCCGAGTTCGGAGGCGCCCGCCATCGGCCGGGTCGCCGCGCTGGACGCCGGGCTGCCCGAGACGGTCACCGGCCTCCAGACCGACCGGCGCTGCGGCTCCGGGCTCCAGGCCGTGCTCGACGCGGCCATGCAGGTGCGGTGCGGCTTCAGCGAGGTCGTGATCGCGGGCGGCGTCGAGGTGATGAGCGCCGCGCCGTACTACACGCACGAGGGCCGCTGGGGCATCAAGGGCCCCGGGCTCCAGCTCCACGACTCCCTCGCGCGCGGCCGGGTCACCGCGGGCGGGGTGAACCACCCGGTGCCCGGCGGCATGATCGAGACGGCGGAGAACCTGCGCCGCGACTTCGGCGTCAGCCGCGAGGACCAGGACGCGCTGGCGCTGCGCTCGCAGCGCAGGGCGGCGCGCGCCATGGAGGAGGGCCGCTTCGCCGACGAGATCGCGCCGGTCACCGTGCGCACCCGCAAGGGCGAGACCGTCGTCGGCACCGACGAGCACCCGCGCCCCGACACCACCGCCGAACAACTGGCCGGGCTGCGCCCCGTCATGGGCAAGACCGACCCGGAGGCGACGGTCACCGCGGGCAACGCCAGCGGCCAGAACGACGCGGCTGCCGCCTGCCTCGTCACCGGCGCGGCGACGGCCGAGCGGCTGGGCCTGACGCCGCTGCTGCGGCTGGTGTCCTTCGCGCGGGACGGCGTACCGGCGAGGACCATGGGGCTGGGGCCCGTCGGCGCGACCCGCGGCGCGCTGGAGCGGGCCGGGCTCTCCCTGGACGACATGGACCTGATCGAGCTGAACGAGGCGTTCGCCGCGCAGGTCCTGGCCTGCACCCGCGCCCTCGGGCTGACCGAGAAGGACCACGAGGAGCGCGTCAACGTCAACGGCTCCGGCATCTCGCTCGGCCACCCCGTCGGCGCCACCGGGGCCCGGATCCTGGCGACGCTGGCCGGGGAGGTGCGGCGCAGGGAGGCGCGCTACGCGCTGGAGACCATGTGCATCGGCGGCGGGCAGGGGCTGGCCGCCGTCTTCGAACGCGTCCCGGCCTGACGGGCTGACGCGTACCGTCCACCCGGCCGTGGGACGGGTCCACGCCGACCGGGACCCCCATTGAGACGTTGGCCGTCTCACTGAACCCTTCATTCGGTATTGGACCCGTCTGGGCCCCGGCTGGCACGGTTACCGCCATCTCTTCCGGGGCGCGAGCGCGGCAGGACGACGCCGCCCGCCCCGGCCACCACCCACGCCGGAGCCTTGAGCGAGCGCTCGAGCGCCCGCCCGGTGCCATCGGAACGGAGCCGCCGCATGAGCGCGTCCCACGCAGGGGAGCAGAGCCTCACCGGGGAGCAGAGGAAGACCGCGAACCGCGCGGGGCTGGGAGCCTTCATCGGCTCCACCATCGAGTGGTTCGACTTCTACATCTACGGAACCGCCTCGGCCCTCGTCTTCGACAAGGTCTTCTTCCCCGAACTGGAAGGCGCCCTGGGCACGCTGGTCGCCTTCGCCACCTTCTGGGTCGGCTTCCTCGCGCGCCCGCTCGGCGGCATCGTCTTCGGCCACTACGGCGACCGCCTCGGCCGTAAGAAGACCCTCGTCATCACCCTGCTGATGATGGGCGTATCGACGACGCTGATCGGCCTGCTGCCCGGCTACGCGGCCATCGGCGTGGCCGCGCCCGTCCTGCTCGTCCTCATACGGATGGTGCAGGGCATCGGCCTCGGCGGCGAGTGGGGCGGCTCGGTGCTCATCGCCTCGGAGCACGCGCCGAAGGGCAAGTCGCTCCTGTACGCGGCCTTCGCGCAGCAGGGCTCCCCCGTCGGGAACACCCTGTCCACGGTGAGCTTCCTGGTCATCAGCCGGCTGCCGGACGACGCGTTCGTCTCCTGGGGCTGGCGCGTCCCCTTCCTGGCGTCGGCCGTGCTCGTCTTCGTCGGGCTGCTGCTGCGGATGAAGGTGACCGAGTCCCCGGCGATGGCGCGGATCATCGCGAAGAAGAAGGTCGCCAAGATGCCGCTGACGGAGGTGCTGCGCTCGCACCCCGGACTGATCGCGCTGGGCATCGGCGCCTGCACCATCGGCCTGTCGGCCACCTACTTCAAGTCCACCTTCGCGCTGTCCTGGGCCACCAGCAGCCTGGACTTCGACCGCAGTTCGTTCCTCACCATCATCCTCGTCGCCAACATCACCCAGATCATCGTGCAGCCCTTCGGTGCCGTGCTCGCGACGAGGATGCGGAGCTGGTCCCGTGCGGTGTGCGTGATGCTGCTGCCCGAAGTGGTGCTGATGCCGCTGATGTTCGTGCTGATCAGCACGGAGAACTACGGTCTCGCCATGCTGGGTGTCGCCGTCGCCACCATCCCGCACTGCCTCTACTACGCGGCCCTCGCCGGCATGCTCGCCAGCCGCTTCCCGGCCCACGTCCGCTACACCGGCATCTCGCTGTGCTACCAGCTCTGCGGCACGCTGCTCGGCGGCACGACCCCGGTCATCGGGCAGTTCCTGCTGAACCGCACCGGCTCGATCGGCGCCGTCATCGCGTACGCCGTCTTCCAGGTCGTGCTGACGCTCGGCTGCATGCTCCTCCTGCTGCGCCGCCCCGATCACGACGAGCGCGGCGCCCCCGAGCACTCTCCCGCGACGGCGGCCGTGCCCGCCTGAACCTCCGGCCGTAGGCGCGTACGACGACACACAGCGACAGCGACACAGCAACGCGGCGAAAGGGAGTAGACGATGACGGTCCAGGCCGACGGCATGGCGGACATCAGGGCACTGGCGGGGAAGGACCTCGGCCGCTCCGAGTGGTGGGAGGTGACGCAGGAGCTGATCGACACCTACGCACGGGTCTCCGGCGACCACCAGTGGATCCACACGGACGTGGAGCGCGCCGCGCAGGGCCCGTACGGGCGCACCATCGCGCACGGCTACATGATCCTGAGCTGGGGCATCCCGATGCTCGCCGAACTGCTCCAGGTGACGGGCGTCGGCATGGCCCTCAACTACGGCACGGACAGGGTGCGTTTCCCCTCGCCCGTGCCCGTCGGCAGCCGGGTCAGGCTGCACGCCGCGATCTCGGACGTGACGGAGGTGAGCGGTGGCGGCCTGCACGTCACCCGCGCCTTCACCTTCGAACTCGGCGACGAAGCCCCCAAGCCCGCCTGCGTCGCGGAGTCCCTGACCCGCTACTACCCCTGACGGCCGCCGGGCCCAACGCCCCCTGCGCGTCCCGCCCGGCTGAGAGGCTGTCGGCATGAGCGCGAGCGTCGGCCCCGTCGAGTGTGTGCAGTGCCAGGGGATCGCCATAGTCCTGTCCCAGGCCGTGGACCCTCGGACGGGGATCTACCGGTGGCGGTACACGTGCCTGGACTGCCGGGTGGCGTGGTGGCAGGACGACCACGGGGGTTACTCGGACGAGTACGTGGAGAGATGGCCCTGAGCCACCGTGCCCTGCCTCGCCGCTGTCAGGTCCCCTCCCGTCGCGGCCGTGCCCGCCCGGACCCGGCCTTCACCGCCCCCGGCGCCCCCTCGACGTCGCCGTCTCGTCGAGGATCCGCTCCAGGAAGGCGCGGGTGCGCGTCGCGGGTTCGGCGCGGGTGACCAGGTGGTCGATGACGTGGCGGTAGCGCTCGACGTCCGCCGGGTCCTCGGGGTAGTGGGCGCCGTGGAGCTGCTCCAGGTAGACGACGTCGGGGAGTTCGCTCTGCGGCAGCCGCAGCAGCGTCACGGGCCCGCCCGCGGCGGGGTGGCCGCCCGCGGCGAACGGCATCACCTGGACCGTCACATGCGGGAGTTCGCAGACCTCGATGAGGTGCCGCAACTGGGCGCGCATGACCTCGGGGCCGCCGATGGGACGGCGCAGCGCAGCCTCGTCGATGACGGCCCACAGATGCGGCGGGCGCGGCCCGCGCAGGATCTCCTGGCGGCGCATCCGCAGGGCCAGGCGCCGCTCGCGCCGCTCCGCGGCGCGGGGCTCCCCGGCGTCGTCGCGCAGGGCGATCACGGCGCGCGCGTAGTCGGGGGTCTGGAGCAGGCCGGGCACGAACTGGACCTCGTAGCTGCGGATGACCCCGGCGGCCTCCTCCATGCCCAGGTACGTGTGCAGCCACGCGGGCACCACGTCCTGGTAGGAGTGCCACCATCCGGGCCTGTTGGCCTCCTCCATCAGCGCGATGAGGGTGGCGCGCTCGGCCTCGTCCGTGACGCCGTAGATCCGGAGGAAGTCCGCGACGTCGCGCGGCCGGAAACCCGAGCGGCCCAGCTCCATCGCCGTGACGTGCTCCTCGGGAGCGCGGAGGGAATCGGCGGCCTCGGCCGCCGTGATGAACTGTGCCTCGCGCAGACGGCGCAGCCGGGTGCCGAGCACGAGCCGAGGTACGGCGGGCCCCGAGGCGGGGACCTCGCCCGCCTGCCCGCCAGGGCATTCGCCCGTCGCGCTAGTGATACGCATGCTCTGGCTCCCCGTGCGGTAACTGCTTGGGCCACACCACCGACAACGTCGTTTTCACCACTCCATTTGTCCGAGCCCGCGGGATTTCCCTGGCATGAGCCACAGGAATTCTTCCCGCGATCAAGCTCTGCGAAATAAGGCATTTTCCGTCACCGGCGCCCGCCGGGCCCCACCGGACCCCTTCCGGCCCTCCGCCGGGTGCGGAGTCCCGGCCGGAACCCGGACGGCAACGGACGTCAAACGGGCGGCTCCAGGCCGGAAACGGGCCCTCCGGCCCCTCCCCGCCACCGCCCGCCGGGCACCCGGCCGGATACGGAGCGCCACACTCTACCTCTGCCCGTACGGGCCCGAGTTCACGGCCCGCCCCCTGGAACGGGCTCCTCCGCCGGACCCTCCAGCCACTCCCGCAGCACCGCCCCCTGTTCGTCCAGGCGGGGCGGCGCGACGGGCTCGGCCACGGGCGTCGCCGACATCCGCAGCGGGCTGCGCGTCTGCGGCACCCTGCCGGCGCCCACCGGAACGACGGGGTCCAGGCCCAGCCGTCCGGCCAGCGCGAGCGCCTGCGAGAGGGAGTTGACGGGGCCGCACGCGACGGAGGCGGCCGTCAGCCGCTCCGCCCAGCTCTGCGCGGTGTCCCGCGCGAGATGGCGCTCCAGTGTCTCGACGAGGGCCTCGCGGTGCCGTACCCGGTCCGCGTTGCGCGCGAAGCGTGGGTCGTCCGCCAGCTCCGGGTCCCCGACCGCCGCCGCCATGGCCCGGAACTGCCGGTCGTTGCCGACGGCGACGGCCAGCGGGCCGTCCCGGCACGCGAGCGTCTCGTAGGGCGCGATGCTGGGGTGCCGGTTGCCGAGCGGCCCTGGGTCGCGGCCCGTGAGCAGGTGGGCCGACGCCTGGTTGACGAGGGAGGCCAGCAGCGAGGAGAGCAGGCTGACCTCCACCAACTGGCCCTCGCCCGTGCGGTCGCGGTGGCGCAGTGCGGCCAGGATGCCGGTGGTGGCGTCCTTCGCGGTGAGCACGTCCACGAGCGCGACGCCCGCCTTGAGGGGCGGGCCGCCCGGCTCGCCCGTGATGCTCATGAGGCCGCCGACGGCCTGGACGACGAAGTCGTAGCCGGGCAGGTCGGCGCCCTCGCCCGAGCCGAAGCCGCTGATGGAGCAGTAGACGAGGCCGGGGTTGGCGGCGAGCGCGGAGGCGTGGTCGAGGCCGTAGGCGCGCAGTCCGCCGGGGCGGAAGTTCTCCACGAGAACGTCCGCGCGGCGGGCCAGCTCCCTGGCGAGGGCGGCGTCGCGCGGGTCGGCGAGGTCGAGGGCGAGGCCGCTCTTGGAGCGGTTGGCCGCGTCGAAGTAGGCGGCGGTGCCGTCCTCGGAGAAGGGCGGGCCCCACGCGCGGGTGTCGTCGCCGGTGCCGGGGCGCTCGACCTTGATCACGTGGGCCCCGAGATCGGCGAGGGTCGAGGCGGCCAGCGGGCCCGCGAGGACGCGGCTGAAGTCGGCCACCAGTACGCCGTCGAGCGGCAGTCCCACGGTTCTCCCTCCCTCGGCCTCTGATCGGCTCCGCGCCGCGCGGGGCGCGGTTCCCCGCGCGCTCCCGGCGCGCGCTCCCGGCGCTTCAAGATCGTGCCCCGGCGCGCCCGTTCGCACACGCGTCCGGCGCGTGTTGTGCACCGTCGTCGCGAAAGCGTTTTCGTACTAGGGTCGTCGGCGCAGGCCAGCACGGCCTGGCGGAGACTGAAGAAGATCGACGGAGCCTTCACCGGATCGGATCGCACATGCTGACAACCGGCCCTCCGACCCGGAACTGGGCGGGCAACACCACCTTCGGCGCCGCGCGGGTCCATCGGCCCGCCTCCCTGGACGAGCTGCGGGACCTCGTGGCCTCGGCCACGCAGGTGCGCGCGCTCGGCAGCGGGCATTCCTTCAACCGGATCGCCGACACGAGCGGCGATCTCGTCCGCGTCGACGGACTCCCGTCGAAGATCGAGACCGACGGCACCTGCGCCACCGTCACCGTCGGCGCCGGTACGCGCTACGGCGAACTCGCGGCCGTGCTCCACTCGCAGGGCCGCGCGCTGGCCAACATGGCGTCGCTGCCCCACATCTCGGTTGCCGGTTCCTGCGCGACCGGCACGCACGGCTCGGGCTCGGCGCAGCGGAGCCTCGCCTCGGCCGTCGCGGGCTTCAGCGTGGTGGGCCCGGACGGCGAGGTGCGGCGGATGAGCCGGGACGCCGACCCGGAGTGCTTCGCCGGCAGTGTCGTCAGCCTCGGCGCGCTCGGTGTGGTCACCGAGCTGACGCTGGACACCGAGCCCGCCTTCGAGGTGGCGCAGTGGGTCTACGACGGGGTGCCGCTGGAGCGGCTGGCCGAGGACTTCGACGAGATCTTCGGCTCGGCCTACAGCGTCAGCGCGTTCGCCGACTGGCTCGACGGCACCGCCGTCGTCTGGCTCAAGCGGCGCACCGACCGGCACGGCACGGAGCACCCGGGCCCGGCCTGGCAGGGCGGGCGGCTCGCCGAAGGGCCGCGTCATCCGATCCCCGGCATGGCCCCGGACTCCTGCACCACGCAGGGCGGCGTGCCAGGGCCCTGGTTCGAGCGGCTGCCCCACTTCCGGCCCGACTTCACGCCCAGCAACGGCACGGAACTCCAGTCGGAGCTGTATCTCCCCCGCGAGCGGGCGCCCGAGGTCCTCGCCGCGCTGCGCGGGCTCGCGGGCGTGATCGGGCCGGTGCTCCAGACCTCGGAGGTGCGCACGGTCGCGGCCGAGGACCTGTGGCTCAGCCCCGCCTACGGGCGCGATTCGCTCACCGTCCACTTCACCTGGGTCCAGGACACCGCGGCCGTGCTCCCCGCGATAGCGGCCATGGAGGAGCTGCTGATGCCGCTGGAGGCGCGCCCGCACTGGGGGAAGCTCACGACCACGTCACCCGGTGAGATCGTCGCGCTGTACGAGCGGGCGCCCGAGTTCGCCGCGCTGCTCCAGGAGCACGATCCGGAGGGCAAGTTCCGCAACCCGTTCATGGCGCACCTCTTCCCGGGGCTGCCCTCAGCGGTCCCGGCCCCGGACCCGGACCCGGCCTCGCGCTGACGCAGCGGGCCCATGGCGGAGAGGGAGCGCGGTACGAGGCGTTCCGCTCCGACACGCGGCCGTGCGGCCTTGCCCCGGGCCGACGGACGGAGTAGACGGCCGTCATGAGTACGACACAGCGGATCCCGGCCGAACAACAGGCCCGCGAGGCGACGGACCGGCTCAGCGCGGCGGGCGTCCACGGCGTGGCCCTGACCTGGGTGGACGTCGCGGGCATCACCCGCGTCAAGGCCGTACCGACCGACCGGCTGGCGAGCGCCGCGCGGACGGGCGTGGGCATGTCCCCCGTCTTCGACGTGTATCTCGTGGACGACTCTGCGACGACCAGCCCCCATATCGGCGGCCCCGACGGCGATCTGCGGCTGCGCCCCGACCTCGCCCGGCTCACCCCGCTCGCCGCGCAGCCGGGCTGGGCGTGGGCGCCCGTCGACAGGTTCGAGCAGAGCGGCGAGCCCTACGCCGCCTGCCAGCGGCACTTCGCGCGCCACGCCGTCGAACGGGCCGCCGAGCGGCACGGGCTCGAACTCAGGGCGGGCTTCGAGACGGAGTGGGTGATCACCCGCGCGGAGGCTGCCGCTCCGGGCGCGAGCGCCGACACCCCGGCCCACGCCACACCCCACGCCACACCCCGCACCGCCCTCCACCCCGCGCGCCACGCCCCGCTCCGCTACCCCTCCACAGGACCCGCCTACGGGATGGCCAGGCTGGTCGAGCTGTCCGACTACGTCCGCGACGTGCTGGACGCGCTCGCCGCGCAGGACGTCGAAGTGCTCCAGATCCACCCCGAGTACGCGCAGGGCCAGTTCGAGGTCTCCGTCGCGCCCACGGACCCCGTCGGCGCTGCCGACCTCGCCGTCCTCGTACGGGAGACGGTCCGCGCGGTCTCCCTGCGGCACGGCTACGCCGCCTCCTTCGCGCCCGTGGTGGAGGTGGGCGGCGTCGGCAACGGCAGGCATCTGCATCTGAGCCTGTGGCGCGACGGGCAGAACCTGTGCGAGGGCGGTGAGAGTGACGAGGGCGGCGAGGGCCCGGACGGGATGACGGCGGACTGCGAGGCGTTCCTCGCCGGAGTGCTGAGCGAACTGCCCGCGCTGCTGGCCGTCGGCGCCCCCACCCCGGCCAGCTATCTGCGGCTCCAGCCCTCCCAGTGGGCCGGTGCCTACCAGTGCTGGGGGCCGGAGAACCGCGAGGCCGCGCTGCGCTTCGTCGCCGCCTCCCCGGGGCACCCCGGAGCGGCGAACGCCGAGGTCAAGTGCTGTGATCCGGCGGCGAATCCGTATCTGGTCACCGGCGCCGTCATCGCCGCCGGACTCGCCGGGCTCGAAGCGGGGCTGCGGCTGCCGCCGCCCGTCGCCGGCGACCCCGCGCACGCGAGGACGGCACAGCCCCGGCTGCCCACCTCGCTGCCCGAGGCACTGGGCCACTTCGAGCGCTCCAAGACACTGCGCGAGGCACTGGGAGAGCCGCTGTTCGGGGCCATCGCGGCCGTACGGAGGGCGGAGTCCGAGCTGTTCGCCGGGGCGACGCCCCACGAGATCGTCGCGGCGACGCGCGGAAGGTACTGATTGTCGCCCCGCCGCCCCGCGCTGCCGCCGCTGGTGGACCACCACTGCCACGGAGTGGTCCGCACGCCCCTGGACCGCGCGGGTTTCGAGGAGTTCCTGACCGAGTCGGACGCGCCGGCAGCGCCCGGCACCAGCTTCTTCGACACGCAGCTCGGCTTCGCCGTGCGCCGCTGGTGCGCGCCCGTGCTCGGCCTGGAGCCGCACTGCCCGCCCGACGTCTACCTCGCCAGACGCGGCGAGCTGGGCCCCGGTGAGGTCACCCGGCTGATGCTGCGCGCGAGCGGCGTCGCGACGCTGCTCGTCGACACGGGCCTGCCGGGCGATCTGCTGACGCCCAGCGAACTGGCCGAGGCGGGCCGCGCGACGGCGCACGAGGTCGTCCGCCTGGAGACGCTGGCCGAGCACGCCGCCGACGCCTCGCGCGACGGCCACGCCTTCCTCGTCGAGCTGGACGAGTCGGTGCTGCGGTACACGCGCTCGGCCGTCGCGTTCAAGTCCGTCGCCGCCTACCGGCACGGCCTCGATCTGGCGCCCGAGCCGCCCGGGCACGCGGAGGTGCGCACGGCAGCCGTCCGCTGGCACACCGGGCGGCAGCACGGGGAGCGGCTGCGCGATCCGGTCCTGCTGCGCCACCTGCTGTGGTCCGCCGTCCGCACGGGCCTGCCGTTGCAGCTCCACACCGGCTTCGGCGACCCGGATCTGCGCCTGGACCGCTGCGACCCCGCGCTGCTCACGGAGTTCGTACGGGCCACGGCGCCGTGGGGCACCCCGCTGGTGCTGCTGCACGGCTACCCGTACCACCGCAACGCGGGCTATCTCGCCGCGGCCTACCCGCACGTCTACGCCGACGTCGGGCTCTCGCTCACGCACACGGGCGCACGGGCCGGGCCGGTGCTCGCCGAAATGCTGGAGCTGACGCCGTTCGGGAAGCTGCTGTTCTCGACGGACGCGTACGGGCTGCCCGAGCTGTACGTCGTGGGCGCCCGCCTGTTCGGCGAGGCGCTGTCCCGGTTGCTGGAGCACTGGACTGCGGAGGGCGCCTGGTCGGGGGAGGACGCGGACCGGGTGACGGCGATGCTGGCGGCGGACAACGCGCGGCGGGTGTACGGGCTGGGGGCGGCCGTGTGACGGGCCCCCTCGAAGTGACGGGGCGTCACTTCGGCGAGGTGGCTTCAGGGCGAGGCGTCATCATGGCGAGGTAACTCGGTGACCGGTCGTCACCATGACGGGGCGTCACCGTGCCGAGGCGGCCCCGTGACAGGGCGTCACACCTCAGGCGCGGCCCGTCGCCAGGCGGCCGCGTGACGAGCCTGCCGACCTTACACGCCCCCGCCGCGCGGTGCCGGAATCCCGCGCAACGTGAGCGGTCCTCACCGCGTGGCTGCGGGGGCGTGTACCTCTGAGCGGCATGGGGTGCGGCCTACCGTCCGGCCGCACACCGCTCTGTTCCAGCGGTCCGGCCGCGGGCCGGTCCGCCGCCCAGGGAGGTCGACGAGTTGAACAACCGACTGAACCACCGACGCGAGAACAGCAAACGGACCTACGTCATAGCCGGGGCCGCCGCCACCGCGCTCGCGGCAGCGGTGATCCTGCTGCCGCACGCCAACGCGAGCCCCGACCGGGCCGAGGGCCCCGCGACGCTCACCGCGCACGCTGCGGCGACGCTGGGTTCCGGGCTCTCCTCGGAGCTGGGCGGGAAGACCGCCGGCTGGTACTTCGACCGCGACAGCGAGCGCCTGGTCATGAACGTCGTCGACGAGGAGACGGCGCGGGAGGTGCGCGCACGCGGCGCGCGGGCCCGGGTCGTGGAGAACAGCCGCGCCGAGCTGTCGGCCGCGGCGGACACCCTCGCGGACGAGGCGTCGATCCCCGGCACCGCCTGGTCGGCCGACCCCAGGACGAACAGGGTCGTCGTCCTCGCCGACCGCACCGTCACCGGCGCCGACCTGGCCACGCTGCGCCGCACCGCCGACGCGATGAGCGGAACGGTGACCGTGCGGCGCTCCCGCGGCGAGTTCACCCCGTTCCACGGCGACGGCAGCGAGGACGGCGGCGCGGAGGGAGGGGACGGCACCGACCCGTCAGCCGACGCACCGGGCCCGGGCGACGGCAGCAGCGGAAGCGGCAGCGACGCGGCGGACGCGGCCCCGGTCGGCGGCGACGCCATCTTCGGCGGCGGCTCCCGATGCTCGCTGGGCTTCAACGTCACCCTCGAAGGCGCCCCCGCCTTCCTCACCGCCGGCCACTGCGGCAACGCCTCCGCGACCTGGACCTCGGACCAGGCCGGGGCCACGGCACTGGGCACGGTCGCCGATTCCCGGTTCCCCGAGGCCGACTTCGCGCTGGTGGCCTACGACGACACCGCCGCCGAGGCGCCCAGTGCCGTCAGCCTCCAGGACGGCACCACCCGGGAGATCACCTCGGCCGCCGAGGCGAGCGTGGGCATGGAGGTCCAGCGCAGCGGCAGCACCACAGGGCTGAGCGACGGCACCGTCACGGGCCTCGACGCCACCGTCAACTACGGCAACGGCGACATCGTCAACGGCCTCATCCAGACCGACGTGTGCGCGGAGCCCGGGGACAGCGGCGGGCCCATGTTCGCCGGTGACGCGGCCGTCGGCCTGACCTCGGGCGGCAG
Organism: Streptomyces sp. NPDC054796; assembly: GCF_053611545.1. Lineage (NCBI taxonomy): Bacteria > Bacillati > Actinomycetota > Actinomycetes > Kitasatosporales > Streptomycetaceae > Streptomyces > Streptomyces sp. NPDC054796. The sequence continues at coordinate 140,291 of NZ_JBSHAO010000018.1, forward strand.
CGGCGACTGCACCCAGGGCGGCGAGACCTTCTTCCAGCCGGTCACGGCGGCGCTGGAGGCCACGGGCGCCGAGATCGGCTGACCCCACTCCCACTCCCCCGCCAGAGCCGTCAGGACTGAACGCGAAACAACAGAAAACCGGCCCGGAAACGGCGCTTCCCATGCCGAACATGACCGCGGATGCGGATTGTTGATGATCCGGCCCGTGGCGATGAGTTCCCCGCGACCCACCGGTCCGCACTCCGTCAGCAGCCGTCCCCCGCGGCCCGCACGGTGTGCGGATCCGGGGGCGGCGGGAGGACTACCCCCGGTGGAGGGGACATGGGACGGGTCTTTTCCAGCATGTCGATGTCGCTCGACGGCTTCATCGCGGCACCGCACGACACCGCGGATCTGCGCGCCACGGGCGCGGTGGTGATGGGCAGACGCTCCTACGACCTGTGCCGGAGCGAGGGCGGCCGGTTCTACGGCGGCCCACTGCGCGCCACTCCCTGCTTCGTCCTCACCCGCGAGAGCCCCGAGCCCACGACAGCCACGGCATCCGAAGCGACCGAGGCGACCGAGGCGACCGAGGCGACCGGGACATCCGGGCCGTCCTGGGCGTGCGCGGAGCCCGGGTCCGGGTCCGGTTCCTTCACGTTCACGTTCGTCACCGACGGCCTGGAGCGCGCGGTGGAGCGGGCACGGGCGGCAGCGGGCGACGGACGCATCGGGCTGCTCGGCGGGACGGTGGTGCAGCAGTGTCTGCGCGCGGGGCTGCTGGACGAGATCCAGATCCATCTGGTGCCGGTACTGCGCGGCGGGGGCCTCCGCCTCTTCGACCATCTGGGCACCAGGAAGGTCGAGTTGGAGCGCACCCGGGTCATCGAGTCGCCCGGCGTCAAGCATCTGCGGTTCGCGGTGGTGCGGTGAGGTGCGGTGCGGTGAGGTGCGATGAGGCCCTGTGCGCCTCCGTCAGCTCGAAGCGGCGGGTCAAGGGATCGGCGTGACCGGTTCCCGGGGTGCTCACGCCGGTCGCGGGTGGCTGTCCGCGGCATCGGTCAGCCCAGCGACGCCGTTGCCGCACGCAGGTCCTCCAAGGCTGCCAGCGCATGTGACGCGAGCCCTTCCGCGCCGTCACCCTGGCTTTCCGACCACTGGGCATAGCCCCGCTTGAACGCGAGGACTCCCAGCTCGCCCGCGAGATGCGCGGTCGCGTCGGGAACACCGCGGGCGATGAGCGCGGCTGTCATGGCAGCCGCGAGACCCACGCTCTTGAGGGCGTCCCGCTCCTGAAGTTCGGTGCTGGCTGCCACCGCCGCCTTGAGGCGGGGGCCGAGTTCGCGGTTCACCGGCCCCATGGCGCCCGACGCGCGCTCAAGGCCGGCTGCCACCGCCTGAAGCGGGCTGGCGTCGGCAGGCGCCTCGGTGATGCCGTCGGCGAGCAGCCTGCTGAGCGTCTCCTGGCCGGCGACCAGCAGCTCGCGCTTGTCGGAGAAGTGCCGGAAGAAGGTGCTCTTGGTGACGCCCGCGCGCTCGGCGATCTGCGCCACCGTGGTGGCGTCGTACCCCTGCTCGGTGAACAGGTCGACGGCCGCGACGACGAGTCGCTGGGTCGCCCCTGGTTGCCATCTAGCCATGGGGCCAGGATAGGCGATGGGACTGTTGTCCCGTCACTGTGTAGAGTCAGTGATGGGACAACAGTCCCATCGCTTTCGAGGAGGGCTCATGCACGTCTTTGTCACCGGCGGCACCGGAACCATCGGATCCGCCGTCGTCACCGAACTGCTCGGCAACGGTCACACCGTCCTCGCACTGGCCCGCTCGGACGACTCCGCGCAGATCCTCGAAAGCGCTGGCGCCAAGGTGCTGCGAGGAGATCTGGCGGACCTCGACGTCCTGCGGTCCGGCGCCGCGCAGTCCGACGGTGTGATCAGCCTGGCGTTCGGACGCGACTACGGCAGTCCGGACGCGCTCGCGCGGGGCATCGCCGAGGAGAGCGCCGCTCTCACCACGCTGGGGCAGGAACTCATCGGAAGCGACCGCCCGATCGTCACGGTCTCGGGTACGCCCTGGGCGCCGGGACGCGCCTCCACCGAGGCCGATCCGCTGCCGACCGACGGACCGGTGGGCGGTCGAGGCCGTTCGGTCACAGCGCTGCTGGATCTCGCCTCGCGTGGTCTGCGCAGCATGGCTGTCCGCATGCCGCGCACGGTCCACAACGAAGGCCAGGGCGGATTCGCCGGCCTGTTGGCCGATGCGGCGCGCCGCACCGGGGTGGCCGGTTACCCGGGTGACGGCACCCAGCGCTGGCCGGCCGTGCACGCGCTCGACGCAGCGGTCCTGTTCCGGCTGGTCCTGGAGTCGGCGCCGGCCGGGTCGGCCTGGCATGCCGTCGCCGACGAGGGCGACACGGTGCGGGACATCGCCACAGTCATCGGCCGGCGACTGGGCCTGCCGGTCGAGGAGGTTCCGCAGGAGAGCTTCGGTCCGTTCGGACCGATCTTCGCCATGGACCAGCCGTCGTCCAGCGCCCGCACCCGCGATGCCCTCGGGTGGCAGCCGACCCGCCCCAGCCTCCTCGAGGACTTGGAAAACATTCAGCCCTGACGCGCCCCGCACGGCCCGCACCTCCGCCAGATGATCCGCTCCGCAGGAGACGCGGGCGAGGTGGGCCGCGCGACGCGACGCCGGGCGCCCGGGCGGGGCATCGCGGGACCGGAGGCCGACCGGTCCCGCGATGCGCCGCGTCACCCGTACACCCGGGGGAAGTACGCGGGGTGCGGGATCGTCGGGAGACGCGGACGGGGGGGGTGCCGCGCGTACGGCGCACGCCGGGACGTGTGCCGCACGCGCGTCCTGCGTGGCCGTCGGCCTGCGTCCGCGCCTCCCTGGCCTTGGTTTCCTGGTCCTGGTCGGACGACGTCGGTCTCGGGAGACTTCAGCCGATCTGGACGTCGGTGCAGGCGTAGAACGCGTTGGAGGTGTCGGCGACGTTCCACACGGCGAGCACCTTCTGCTTGCCGCTGAGGGAACCGAAGTCGACCTGGTGCGTGACGGTCTCGCCCGGCCGCGCCCCGCCGTCGTTGAACTCCGCGACCTTCTGGCCGCCGACGTAGTACTGCCAGGTGCTGGTGGCGTGACGCGCCGTCAGCGTCCACTTGAAGGACGCGGTCTTGCCGACGGGGGTGACCTTCCAGCCCTTGCTGTCGTCGTCGAGTTCGGCGAACCGGGAGTTGCCGCCGCTACAGCTCTTCAGGCCCTTGGGACCCTCGACGCTCTGCGGCTCGTACTTGATGTCCCCGCAGGGGACGACCCCCGCGGCGCACTGCGCTTGTCGGCTAGGGGGCGAGGAGACGTAGCCGTGCGCGCTGGCCGAACCGGCCGGCAGGGTCACCACGAGTACGGGAGCCAGTGCGGCTCCTACGAGCGCGGCGAGCTTTCTCTTCTTGTCCATGCCAACTCCTTCACGGTGTGAGCCGCCGGCAGGGTGGGGGGCAGCGCCGGCACCGCCGTGTCGAGCGCCCCTCGAAGGCGGCCTCGTCGAACGCGGGTCGAGCGTGGTGTGAAGCGGGGGGTGGAGAGGGTGGATCCACGGTGCGGGTGAGGAGGACCCGTCGGCGGTGGGGCCGGCCGCTTCCGCGCACACGCGTCGGCGGCCGGGAGCTGACGGTCCGTCTCACGCTCACCGATTGGTCTAGACTTTACAGCTTGTCGGACCACGGTCAAGGGGACGGCGGCCTCCGGATCCCCCGTCAGCCCGACGGCGCCTCCCAGCGCGGACGGCTCCGCTCCACCTCCCCGAGGTAGGCGGCGTACCCCCGCTCGTACAGCTCGCGCTCGCGCGGATCCGGCTCCACGACGTGGTGGGCGGCGTGCCAGCGCTCCTCGTCCACCGGGTCCCCCAGCGCCCGACGGGCCACAATGGCGGCGCCCTTGGCACCCACCTCGGTCTCCTCCGGCACCCGCACGGGGCGCCCCAGTATCCCCGCGAAGGTCCGCATCCAGCCCTCCGAACGGGTGCCGCCGCCACACGCCGCGAGCCCCGCGGAGAGTCCCGCCGTCTCCAGGCAGTGGCGTGCCGCGTAGCCGACGCCCTCGCACACGGCGCGGACCAGGTCGGCGCGCCCGTGCGCGAGGCTGATCCCGTCGAACCGGCAGCGCGCGCCCGGCGCGACGAACGGCGCCCGCTCCCCCGCCTCCGACAGGAACGGCAGCGCGGTGACGCCCGCAGCGCCCGGCGGGCTCTGCGCGAGCAGGTCCCCGAGGTCCGCGGTGGTGGCGCCCACCGTCGCGAGCGCCCAGTCGATGCCCGCCGTGCCGACCATGGCGGGCATGGCGCGCAGCCACTTCCCGGGGTCGGGTGTGCACAGCCACATGCCGGCGGGTTCGGCGCCGGGCACGAGGTCGACGCGGTCGGTGAGCACCTGGCAGGCGAGGGTCGTGCCCACCGTGAGCAGCCCCTCGCCCACCTCGCCGACGCCGCTGCCGATGGCACACGCGGGCAGGTCGTAGGGCCCGGCCGTCAGGGGCAGCCCCTCCGGCAGCCCGAGCAGTTCCGCTCCCTCGCGGTTCAGCGTCAGCACCGTGCCGGGCGCGGCGGGCGGGGGCAGCAGATGGGCGAGGCCGGCGAGGCCGCAGGCGTCGAGTACCTCCGTCGCGTAGGTGCGGGTGACGGGGTCGAGGAAGGGCAGCGTGGCGTCGGACGCGTCGACTCCGACGGTGCCGGTGAGCCGCTGGGCCACGGCGTCCACGCAGTACCCGGCCACCTCCGCGCGCTCCAGCGTCTCGGGCTCGTGCGTGCGCAGCCAGGCGAGGAGGGGCGCGTGGCAGCCGGGGAACATGCCGGATCCGATGCGCGCGTACACCGCGTCGACGGTTCCGTCGCGCTGCCAGGAGGCGACCTGTCCGGCGGCGCGCCCGTCCATCCACGAGATCGCCGGGCGCACGGCCCTGCCCGCCGCGTCCCTCAGCCACAGTCCGTCGCCCTGCCCGGTGAGCGCGAGCGCGTCGGGCGTGCGCTCCAGCGGGGCCGCGGCCTCGCCGACCACCTCGGCGACGGAGCGCAGCACCTCCTCCAGGTCCTGTTCGACGATGCCGCCGGGCCCTCGGGCGAGGCGGGAGCGGCGCACGGCGGTGTGCAGGGCGCGTCCGTCGCGGTCGAAGACGACGGCCTTGGTGACGGAGGTGCCGATGTCGACGCCGATGATGGATCGCATGGAACTGCCTTTCTCCGTGCCGCTGGACCGTACCGCCGGGCCGCAGTAGCTCACGACCCCTCGTTTTCCACACGTTGATTGTTATATTTATAGCGATCGACGATAAGAAGCAATGGGCGGGGACGGTCGGCTGTGCCACCCCCGCGGCCCCGAGCCACGGAGACGAGGACGAGAGACGAGATGACCGCCCGGCTGCTGCTGGTACGCCATGGACAGACGGTGTGGCACGCGGAGAACCGCTACGCGGGGATCTCGGACGTGCCGCTGACGGACGAGGGCGACCGCCAGGCGCGCGCGCTCGCGGACTGGGCGGTGGGGCGCGGCGTCGACGCGCTGGCCTGCTCCCCGCTGGACCGCGCACGGCGCACCGCGCTCCCCGCAGCCCGCGCGCTCGGCCTGGAACCGCAGGTCGTGGACGGGCTGCGCGAGGTGGACTTCGGCTGGGGCGAGGGGCGCACCCTCGCCGAGATGGAGGCCGAGGACCCGGAGATCGTGCGGGCGTTCAGGGAGGACGCGGACAAGGGCGCCTTCCCCGGCTCCGAGCCGCCCTCCGCCGTCGCGGAGCGGGTGGGCGCCGCGCTGCGCGGCCTCGCGCGGGAGCACCCGGGCCGCGCCGTGCTCGTCGTCGCGCACAACACCGCGCTGCGCGTGGGGCTGTGCGCGCTGCTCGGCATCCCTGTCGGCCGCTACCGGCTCGTGCTGCCGCGCCTGGACAACGCGGCCGTCACCGAGATCGAGGTGGACGGGGAGCGTACGGCGCTGCGCTCGCTGAACGTCCCCACGGTGCCCGGCGACCACGGCAGCGCGACGGTGCGCGAGGGGGCGGCGCGATGACGCGGGACGCCGGATCCGGCACGAGCGCCGGATCCGGAACCGGCACGGGCACGGGCGCCGGTTCGCGGGGGAACCCCCAGGACGGCTCCCGCTCCCAGAACAGCCGCCGCCAGCTCATCGCCGAGCATGTGCTGGAGCACGGCACGGTCACCGTCACCGAGATCGCCGCGCTGACGGGCGTCAGCGTGATGACGGTGCACAGGGACCTGGACGAGCTGGCCAGGCGCGGCGTGCTGCGGCGCTTCAGGGGCGGGGTCTCGGCGCTGCCCTCCAGCGTCTTCGAGAGCAACCTCGACTACCGGCTCGGGGTGCGCGTCGCCGAGAAGGAGGCGATCGCGAGGAGCGCGGCAGGCTTGGTGGAGCCCGGCATGTCCGTGCTGCTGGACGACTCCACGACGGCCCTCGCGCTGGCCGGGCTGCTGACCGCCACGGTTCCGCTGACGGTGCTGACGAACGCGCGGCGCGTGGTGGACGTGTTCGCGGGACAGGAGGGGGTGCGGCTGATCGCGCTGGGCGGGGAGTATTCGCACACCCACGACTCGTATCTGGGCGTCCCCTGCGTGGAGGCCGTCGAGGCGCTCGCCGTCGACCTGGTGCTGGTGAGCACGTCGGCGATGGACGCGCGCATGACGTACCACCAGGAGCAGGACGTGGTGCTGGTCAAGCGGGCGATGCTGGGCTCGGGGGCGCGTACGGCGCTGCTCATGGACCACTCGAAGATGCCGCGCACGGCGCTGCACCGGCTGTGCCCCGTCGCGGACTTCGACCACGTGGTGGTGGACGCGCGGACGGACCCGCGGCTGGTCGCCGAGCTGCGCAAGCAGACCGACGTGCGGGTCGCGGGCGACGACGCGTCGCGGCCCTCGTCGTCCCGGCCGTGACGACGGCGTCGCTCCCGTTCATCACATCCGCCGTGTGAAGTTCACACGGAACATCACAGCAGGAAAGGACCGCTCCGCATGCGTACCGCGCCACCGCAGCCCCCGTCCTCCTCGTCCTCCCCGTCCCCCTCCCCCGTGCCCGTCGTCGCCGGGATCGACATCGCGACCGCGGCCGTGCGCGTGCTGTGCGCCGACGCGCACGGGCGGGTGCTGGCCGAGGGCAGGGCCGCGCTCCCCCGGCCCGAACGCACGGGCCAGGGCCGCAGCGAGCAGGACGCGCGCACCTGGTGGCCCGCCACCGCGCGGGCACTGCGCGAGGCGACCTCGGCGCTGCCCGGGGGCGGTCGCGAGGTGGTGGCCGTGGCCGTCTCGGCGACCTCGGGAACGCTGGTGCTGGCCGGTCCCGACGGGCACCCGCTGGGCCCCGCGCTGATGTACGACGACCGCAGGGCGGCCCCCCTCAACGCCCGCGCCCAGGAGGCCGGTTCCCGCAGGTGGGAGCGGCTCGGCCTGACCGTCGGGCCGACGGCGGCGCTGGGCAGGGTCGGCTGGTACGCGGCGCTGACGGGCTCGGCGGCCGACGGCGTGGCGGCCCGCGACCGCGCCCTGTTCGCGGGCGCCGCCGCGGCGCCGTACCGCGCGCTGCGGGTGCTGCACACACCGGACGTGATCGGCGCCGCGCTGACGGGCGGCCCCGTCCCCACCGACTGGAGCCACGCGCTCAAGACCGGCTACGACCCCCTCGCGCGGGAGTGGCCCGACGAGGTGCTGGCCGCGCTCGGCATCCCCGTCGAGTGGCTGCCCGAGGTGCGGGCCCCCGGCACGGAAGCGGGCACCGTGTGCGCGGCGGCGGCTGCCGAGACCGGGCTGCCCGAGGGGTGCGCGGTGCGGCTGGGCATGACGGACGGCTGCGCGGGCCAGCTCGCCACGGGCGCGGTGCGTCCGGGCCAGTTCGTGGGGGTGCTGGGCACGACGTACGTGCTCAAGGGCGTCACCCGTGAACTGCTCACCGACCCCTCCGGCGCCCTCTACAGCCACCGTCACCCCGACGGCTGGTGGCTGCCGGGCGGCGCCTCCAGCACGGGCGGCGAGGCGCTGGCCGACGTACCGTCGCGACGTATGCCGGGGCTGGACGCGGCGGCGGCCGGGCGCGGTCCCGCCTCCTGTGTGCGCTATCCGCTGCGCAGGGAGGGCGAGCGCTTCCCCTTCGTCAGCGGCGAGGCACGCGGCTTCACCCTCGGCACCCCCGCCGACGAGGCCGACGCGCACCGTGCGGCCCTGGAGGGCGTCGCCTTCCTGGAGCGGCTGGCCGTGGAGCGGGTACGGGAGCTGGGCGTGCCGGTCGAGGGCCCGCTGCACGCGGCGGGCGGCGGCAGCCGCAGCGCGCTGTGGAACCGGATCAGGGCGACCGCGCTCGGGCTGCCGCTGCGGGTCGCCGAGCGCGCGGAGACCGCGTTCGGCGCCACGCTCCTCGCGGCCACCGGCACCCTGCACCCGTCGCTGACGGAGGCGGCCGACGCGATGACCGGCGGGAGCGGCGACGATGACGGGAACGGTGACGGGGGTGGGCTGGTGGAGCCGGTGGCGGCGGAGCGGGAGGCGCTGGAGGAGTCGTACGGGCGGTTCGTGAAGGAGCTGGCGGACCGCGGGTGGCTGGGGTGACGGGGCGGGGGTGCCGGGCGCGGGTGCCGGGCGCGGCGTCGGCCCGTACCCGTTATCCGTGAGACCGAAGCGGTATCCGTACCGTGCTGGACCCGGCGCCCCGCCACGCGGCACACTCCAGCCGCGGCGCCGGGACCGTGCGCTCGGGTGCGTCGGCCCGCCGCGGAGCGGAGGCGGTACGAGCGTGCGGCGGCGGTACAGGGATGGGCACACGCGTCGGAGAGACGACCGGCACTCGGACCGGCACAGGAGCCGGGGCCGGGGCCGACGCCTGGGGTGTGCCGTGACCGGACTGGTCGTCGCCCTGACGGCGGCGCTGTCGGCGTGCGGCACCGGCCCCCTCAAGAAGGACGTCACCCTGAAACTGGTGGCCGCCGAGCACGGCGACCGCTTCGGCAACAGCTCCAAGCGGTACTGGGACCAGCTCGCGAGCCGCTACTCGCTGAAGCACCCCGGCGTCACCGTCGACGTGGACGTCTACGCCTGGGACGAGGTCGACGAGAAGGTCGCCTCCCTCGTCAGGTCCGGCAACGCGCCCGACGTGGCGCAGATCGGCGGCTCCTTCGCCGGGTACGCGCGCGGCGAGAAGCTCTACAGCGCCGACGAGGTACTCTCCACGCCGACCCAGGCCGCGTTCGTCCCCTCCATGGCGCAGGCGGGCACGGTGGGCAGGGTGCAGTACGGGCTGCCGTTCGCGGCGAACACCAGGGCGCTGTTCTACAACAAGAAGCTCTTCGAGAAGGCGGGCATCAAGAAGCCGCCCAAGACGTGGGCCGAACTGCGCGAGGACGCGGCGAAGTTGAAGGACGCCGGTGTGAAGGTGCCGTACGCGCTGCCGCTGGGCACCGAGGACGCCGAGGCCGAGACCCTCAACTGGATGCTCAGCGGCGGCGGTGGCTACACGGACGACGCGGGCGGCTACACCCTCGACTCCCCCGAGAACACCGCCACCTTCACCTGGCTGCGGGACGAACTGGTGGGCAAGGGCCTCACCAACCCGGACCCGGCGGGCACCGACCGCAAGGACGCCTACGACGCCTTCACCCGCGGCGAGGCCGGCATGCTCAACGGGCACCCCACGCTGATGGAACTGGCCCTGGAGAACGGCATCGAGTCCGGCATCGCTCCCCTGCCGGGCAAGGACGGGCCGACGGAGGCCACGACGGGTGTGGCCGACTGGCTGGTGGCGTTCAAGCAGCGCTCACACCGCGAAGAGGTCCGCGGCTTCCTCGACTTCGTCTACGGCGAGAAGAACGTCCTCTCCTTCGCCTCGGGCTACGACCTGCTCCCGGTGACCGTCCCCGCGTCCGAGACGATGCGCGACGAGGCGGCGCACAAGGACGTCTGGCCCTTCCTCGACCAACTGGACACGGCCGTCTTCTACCCCGTCGGCAAGGCGTCCTGGGGCCCGACCGTGCGGGAGCTGAAGCTGACGGCCGGTGAGGCCGTCGCCGACGACGGCAGCCCCTCCAAGGTCCTCTCCCGCATCCAGCGCACCGCGACCGATGCGGAGGCGGCGGCGGGCGAGCCGTGACGGGGCGGGAAGGGGAGGGGCGGGGCGGGGCGGAGGGGCGCGTCAACGGCCGCGGGGCGCCTTCACGTTGCCGTAGAGGGGGCCCGTCCCCGGACCGCTGCCGACGGTTCCCCGGGGGGCGGGGCGGTCATGAGTCAAGGCTGATCGGGTGGCGCGACGGTGACCAGTTGGAGGGCGCGCCCGCCGACGAGCGGTGCGGTGAGGATGACGGTGTGGTCGCGAGGCACGGGGCTGCTCCAGGTCAGTGACGGGTGACGGTGGCGTAGACAAGGACGACGATCAGTGCGAGCAGGACGGTGACGGACGCGATCTGTTCGGTGCGCCCTGGTGGGCAGAGGGGACAAGCGAGGACCGGCCGGTCCGGGCCTGACGCGTGGGAGTTCCACTGGCCGACGCGCCCCTCCGCTGTCCAGCAACCGCACCGGGCACAGACTCCATTCACAGCGCGCGCAGGGTGGGCGCTGGCGATCGGTTGACGGTGGCCGGCGTGCGGGAAGGGCACGAGCACGAGCACCAGACCGCCTTGCGTCTTCCCCGGCGCCACCATCCCCACTGCTCGGCCAGCGCGGAGACGAGTGCGATGCCACGGCCGTTGGTGTCCTCCAGCGTCGGCTCACGCAGAACCGGCCAGCCGGGGCCCGCGTCCGTGACCACCAGACACACGTCGCAGGGGCCACGGCGCAGGTCCAGCGTCACGGGCGCCACCCCGTGCTTGAGCGCGTTGCCCACCAACTCGTCCGCCATCAACGCGAGGTCGTCGGCCAGCGAGCACAGCCCCCACTTGGCCGCAGCGTCGCTGACGTACTCGCGGACCCGGGCCAGGACTTCGTCATCGCCCGGGCCGGGGGCGCCGATGTCCAGGTGCCAGGCTTCGACGCGAGGAGACACCGAGCGGCCTGTGGCATCGAGATGGCCCGTGAAGCTGTTGGGAGGTTCCACGAGGGGTGGCAAGGCGATGCTCGTCCTGTTGGGAGGCGTCATGGCAGATCCGCATCGATGGGGTAGCGGGGGGTGCCTCTATGTCCTTCGTCAAGCCTGAGCTGGTCATGCGGCGGTTGTTTCAGGGAGGCGGGGTTCGTAGAAGGTGCCGTCGCGGAGCATG
>NZ_JBSHAO010000019.1:0-11057 GCF_053611545.1 Streptomyces sp. NPDC054796
GCGGGCGCCGTCGTCACCGCGCTCGACTTCAAACTGGTCGCCGAACTGGAGCGCATCACAGCCGCGCGCGGTGCCACGACCGCCCCCTGAGCCTCGCCCCGTAGTCCGTTCCGCGGCCTGCACCGCGACCATGGTGCGAAGGGCACGCCGGGGGCAGGCTCGGTCAGCGCCACCTCGGCTTCCCTGCGGGTGAGCTGCTGTCCCGCACCGCGCGGTCAGTCGGCGCGGGGCAGGACCGCGCGCTCGCCGTCTTCACTCGCGGCCTCCCTCCTCCGCAGCCCTGGCCCCCTCCTGGTCCCCCTCTGAGCTCTTTCCTCGTTGGATCACCCGAGATGTGATGACTGCGCAGGAGAGACCCCCGCGACCGCGCGAACGGTCCGGGGGCGTGGCCAACGCTGTTGAGGAGCGTCAACGTGCCGAAGACTACCGGCCTGTCCGTCTCAGAGGGCAGGGGCGTCCCAGTGAACGTCCTGACCAGTACGCCGCCGTGGGCGCCGCCTTCCGGTGTTGCCGCCGTACTGGAGCCCGCAGGGGTGTTTTGGGATGCGGTGGTGGTCCCCGTGTATCTGGGGGATCGGGTGCTGGTGCGGCTCGGGAGGGAGTCGGGGGCGGTGATCCGGGATCCGTACGGGCGCCGGTTGACGTGGTTGGTGCCGCCCGGTGCGACGCGGGGGTGGGTGGTCGCCGCCATCGCGTGCGTGCAACTGCTCAGCACCACGCAGTACCTGACGGTCCCGCCCGTCTGGTGCACCCGCTCTGCCTCCCCGCACTGGGTGCGGGGCTGGGCGGAGCATGGTTCGACGGACGCGCGGTTGCTGTACGTCGTGCTGGATGCGGTGATCCGGGCCGAGCACGGGCCCCGCGAGCACGAGAGCGGGGCCGGGCGGTGAGCCCGCGCTGTTTCCGGTGCTGTCGGGGGCCCGGCACGCAGACGGTCCTTGAGCTGTACTCCGGTGACGAGCGGGGCGCGAGCCCGCAGACACGCACGCGCACCGTCCCGGTGAAGGTGTGTGACGGGTGCGCGGCCGACATCGCCGCCGAGGACGAGGCCCGCGCCGCGAGACCGGGGGCGGACCGGTGACCCGCCCCCAGTGCGCGGTGGAGAGCGGCGGTCACGTGGGCCCCGTCGTGCGCTACCTGGCTACAGCGCGCCACCCGTGGCATGAACCGGTGTGGCTGTGCCCCTGGCACGGTGCCTGCCTTCCCCTCGCGGCGATCCGTGCCGAGGTCACCGGGGAGACGGTCGCCCGCGCCATCACCGTCTTCACCGGCGCCGGAAAACGCCGCACCGACACCGAGTCCGTTGACCCCGCGCCCACCCGCAACTGACCTGGAGCAATCCTGTGCCCCGTGACCACAGCGTCCTCATCCCCGCCGACCCCGAGGATGTCTTCTACGACCCCCACGGCTGGGCCACCACCGCGGGCTTCCCCATCGCAGTCCTGGAAGGCCAGCAGGCGCGCTTCGTGATGCGCCGTATCCAGGACCGGGCCGTGCGCCTCATGTATGAGCTGCCGCAGGGGCCCGCGTTCCTCACCAGCTATCCGCGCCCGATGCCGTCCGGGCAGGTCGTCGAGATCATGGAAGGCAACCTCGCGACGCTCCTCACCGGCTATGCCTGCCACGCCCTCCGCCTCCGCGAGAAGGGCGAACGCATCACGGTGGACGGCACCACCCGCGGCTGCGTGTCCACCCTGCTCGCACCCCGCCACTGGTGGCACGCCCGCCATGCCCGTATCGGCAAGGCACTGCAACACGACGGCCGCAGCGTCATCCTCACCGCGCCGCTCGTCGGTGGACGCACCCTGCAACTGGCCGCCGTCACACCCAGCCCGAGCCCGACCCCATAAAGGCGCCCGCCCCCTGGGGAACCGTCGGCAGCGGTCCAGGGGGCGGGCTCGGGTTCCGGTCTCGTGGCGGCGGTGCGGGGCCGGAGCCCCTGCACAGCCGCGGAGCCGGTTACTTCTCCGCGGCCACCAGCTCCGCGATCTGCACGGCGTTCAGCGCCGCGCCCTTGCGGAGGTTGTCGTTGGAGAGGAACAGCGCGAGGCCGTTCTCGGCGGTCTCGTCGGCGCGGATGCGGCCGACGTAGCTGGCGTCCCTGCCCGCGGCCTGGAGCGGCGTCGGGATGTCCGACAGCTCGACGCCCGGCGCCGCGCCCAGCACCTCGCGGGCCCGCTCCGGGGAGAGGGGGCGCTCGAAGCGGGCGTTGACCTGGAGGGAGTGGCCGGTGAAGACGGGCACGCGGACGCAGGTGCCCGAGACCTTCAGCGCGGGGATGTCCAGGATCTTGCGGCTCTCGTTGCGGAGCTTCTGCTCCTCGTCCGTCTCGTCCGAGCCGTCCGTCACGACGGAGCCGGCGACCGGCAGCACGTTGAACGCGATCGGCCGCTTGAACTTGTCGGGCGCGGGGAAGTCCACCGCGTCGCCGTCGAACGTCAGCCGCGAGGCGTCCGACTCGACGGCCTTGCCCGCCTGCTCGTTCAGCTCGGCGACACCGGCGAGGCCGCTGCCCGAGACCGCCTGGTAGGTGGCGACCACGATGGACGTCAGCCCCGCCTCGTCGTGCAGCGGGCGCAGCACGGGCATGGCGGCCATGGTGGTGCAGTTCGGGTTGGCGATGATGCCCTTGGGGCGGCGCTTGGCGGCGTCCGGGTTCACCTCGGAGACGACGAGCGGCACGTCGGGGTCGAGGCGCCAGGCCGAGGAGTTGTCGATGACGACGGGGCCCTGGGCCGCGACCTTCTCCGCGATGGCCTTCGACGTCGAACCGCCCGCCGAGAAGAGGACGATGTCGAGCCCGGAGTAGTCGGCCGTGGCCGCGTCCTCGACGGTGACCTCGCCGTCCTGCCAGGGGAGGGTGCGCCCGGCGGAGCGTGCGGAGGCGAACAGCCGCAGCTCGTCGACCGGGAATTTGCGCTCGGCCAGAATCTCGCGCATCACAGTGCCGACCTGGCCGGTTGCTCCGACGATCCCGATCTTCATGGGGCTCCTTCTGAGTCTTCCGAGTCTGTGCTCGTATCGCTTGTCGCTTGTGTCCCGGCTGCCTCCTACCCTGCCCTGCGCGAGGTAGGGGCCGCCAATTCTTTGATTTCGGTCACAGCGGCCCGGCCATGGTGTACGGTCCCGCCTCGCGTGATGTCCGGGCCGGTCGGCCCGTCCGGCTCGGCGGGTCGCTGACCAGGCCCGTCGCAGGTCCGTCCCGGCCGCACATCCGGCTTGTTCGGATCGCTCGAATTCTTTCGGGTTCTCCCGGGCCGGTTCAGGCGCGGGGCGTGTGCAGCCCGGCCGTCAGTTTCCGTACGCAGCTCACCGCGGTCTCGGCCGGTCCCCGGCCCTCGCCCTGCTTCCCGGCTTCCCCCTCGTCCGCCGAGCCCGTCGCGCCCGCCGCCCAGGTCTCCACGGCGACCCGCATGGCGGTGTTGACCGCGGCGGCCAGCAGCCGGACCTCCAGGGGGTCGGTGTCCGCGCGTACCAGCGTGCCGAGCACGGGCACCAGGGACTCCTCCGAGTCGGAGTGGACGCGGTGCCAGACCGAGCGCAGCGCGGGTTCGTCGGGCATGGCCCGCAGCAGATCCCGCGTCCAGCGGAGGGCCTCGGCCGCCTCCTCGCCCTCCGGGGTGAGCGCCGTGCGGACGGCCGACTCCAGCGCCTCGGCGACGGGCAGCCCGGGCGGCGCCGCCGCGAGATCGTCCAGCCACTGCCGCACGCCTCCGGTGAGCAGGGGCGCGACGGCCTCCTCCTTGGTGCGGAAGTAGCGGTAGAAGGTGCGCAGCGAGACCCCCGCCTCCCGTGCGATCCCCTCGGCCGTGACGGATCCGGCGCCGTGCTCGGAGAAGAGCGCGGCGGCGGTACGGGCGATCTCCATCTGGGTCTCGGCCTTGCGCCGCTCGGTGAGGGTGGGGCGGGGAGCTGTGGGCATACGGGGAAGCCTACGTCGGCGGCAGGGGTGCATGTTGTGCGACTGTGGCACGTTGTGCCATGTAGGCGTACGGTGAAGCCGTACGGGCCCTCGCGTGGGCAGGGCGACAGGGTGGCAGACGGAGGCGGACATGGGAACGACGGGACAGGGGCGCTTCGGAGGGCGGCGGATCCTCGTCACGGGCGGCGGCTCCGGCATCGGCCGGGCCACCGTGCTGCGCCTGCTGGAGGAGGGCGGCACCGTCGTCGCCGCCGACATCGCCGAACCCGGCCTGGAGGAGACGGCCGCACTCGCGGCGGAGGCGGGCACCGGCGCCCGGCTGACCGCGGTGACCGTGGACATCGCGGACGAGGCCTCCGTACGGGAGGCGATCGGCACCGCGACGGCGGGGCTCGGCGGGCTCGACGTGCTGGTCAACGCCGCCGGGATCCTGCGCTCCTCGCACACCGAGCACACCACCCTCGAATTCTGGAACCGGATCGTCGCGGTGAACCTCACCGGCACCTTCCTCGTCACCCGCGAGGCGCTGCCCGCGCTGCTCGCCACGGGCAGGGGCGTCGTGGTCAACTTCAGCTCCACGTCGGCGAGTTTCGCCCACCCCTACATGGCGGCCTACGCGGCGACGAAGGGCGGCATCCAGTCCTTCACCCACGCCATCGCCTCGGAGTACAGCAAGCGGGGGCTGCGTGCGGTGTGCGTCGCGCCGGGCTCCATCGACAGCGGCATGACCCGTGACCCCGGCCTGCCCGAGGACGCCGACTTCGGGCTGCTCGGCAAGCTCACCCCGGCGATCGGCCGGGGCTTCGCGGGCCCGGAGACCGTCGCGGGAGCCATCGCGATGCTCGCCTCGGACGACGGCGCGTTCATCACCGGCACGGAACTGCGCATCGACGGCGGCACGCACATGTGACGGCGGCTCCGCGTACGCGTGATGGCGGTTTCGCGTATGCGTGGCGGCGGCACGCACATGTGACGGTCACGTGCGCAGGTGACGGCGGCCCCGTGTTCGGCCGGTTCGCCCATCCGCCTGGCGCCCGCCCGTCCGCCCGGCGTCCGCCCGGCGAGGGCTCAGCTCGCGTCCGTCAGCCGGGTCACGGCCGCCAGTCCGCGGTGTGCGCCGGGTGCCGCGCCGCTGGGCAGGACGTACGCGCGCAGCCCCGCGCCCACCGCGCCGCCGTCCTTGGCCGGGTGGTCGCCCACCATCAGCGTCTCGGCGGGCTCGACGCCGAGCTGTTCACAGGCGTGGAGGAAGAGCGCGGGGTCCGGCTTCTCGGTGTCGTGCTCGTACGAGTGCGTCCACGAGCCGATGTAGTCGTCGAGACCGTGGTGGGCGAAGGTCGGGCGCAGATCCCAGCCCACATCGCTCACCACCCCCACCGCTATGCCCCGGCGGCGCAGCCCGAACAGGGTGGCGCCGCTGTCCGCGTACGGCAGCCAGTAGCGAGGAGTCCGCAACTGCTCGTACAGCTCCTCCGCGACGGGCGCCAGGAGCGGGACGGACGCGTACCACGTGGTGAACGCGTGCCGGTGCGCCTTCGCCGACACGTCGCGGCCCTGCTGCGCCGCGACCACCTCCGGGTCCGAGAGGCCCGCCTCCAGTCCCGTCAGCACCTCGTCCATGGCTGCGTCGTCCAGCTCCCGCGCCGTCACGGCGGCGCGTATGCGCGCGGAGTAGGGGGCGATCTGGAAGAGCGTGCCGGAGAAGTCGAAGAGCACGGCGCGCAGGGGAGGCGCCGGTCTGCGGGAGACGGGGCCCCGGCGGATCGGACCTTCGGGGCCGAGGACCGGCAGGGCGGAGCCGGGGCCTCCGGCGAGGGTGCTGAGGTGGTGGTCGGTCATGGGTGCCGTTCTATCCGACGGCGTTCTGTTCGTACCGGGGTTTTCGGCCATTCATCGTCGCAGGTCAGCGAGGCGCATGGGTGCTGACCTGGGGAAACGTCACGTTCGAACGAAAGTTCGATGGCTGGTTTATGGTGGAGGGGATCCAGCGGACAAGGGGGCGGACGCGACAGGAGGTGCGTGCGGATGTCGGGGTTTGTGCATCTGCACGTGGCCTCGGGCTTCTCCCTGCGGTACGGCGCCTCGCACCCCGAGACGCTGGCCGAGCGGGCGGCCGAGCGCGGCATGGAGGCGGTCGCGCTCACCGACCGGGACACCCTCGCCGGAGCGGTGCGGTTCGCCAAGGCGAGCGCGCGGGCCGGGGTGCGGCCCGTCTACGGGGTGGAGCTGGCCGTGGGGGAGCGGCCGGAGGAAAGGAGCGCGGTGCGGCGTCGGCGGACACCGGTCAGGGGTGGTGCCTTTGTCGACGAGTCGGCGCAGCGCGTCGTCTTCCTCGCCAGGGACGGCGCCCGTGGCTGGGACCGGCTGTGCCGGATGGTCAGCGCGGCGCACGCGGGCGCGGCTCATGCGGGCGCCCCCGGCGCGGAGCGGCCGTGCCTGGAGTGGAACGCCATGGCATCGGTCCACGGCGACAGCGGCGCCCAGGGCCTCCCCGCCCCCGGCGCGAGTGACGCGCTGACCGTGCTGCTCGGCGCCGGTTCCGACGTCGGACGCGCGCTCTCCGCCGGACGCCCCGACCGCGCCGCACGCCTGCTCCGCGACTGGCGCGAGGTCTTCGGCGACGCGCTGCGCCTGGAGGCCAGTGCCGCAGGCCCGCTGCGCGACGCCGCGCGGACGCTGGGCCTGGCGGCCGAGCAGGGCGTGCAGCCCGTGCTGACGAACTCCGTGCGCTACGCCGACCCCGGACAGGGCCCCGTCGCCGACGTGCTGGACGCGGCCCGTCGGCTCGTCCCCATCGACCCGCGCAACGGGCTCGACGGCGGCGAGCGCTGGCTCAAGGGCCCCGGCGAGATGGCGGAGGCCGCCGAGCGCATCGCCGAGGCGGCCGGTTACCGGCGGAGCACCGCGCACCGGCTGCTGAAGCTGACCGAGGAGACAGCCGCCGAGTGCCGGGTCGATCCGGAGGACGACATCGGCATCGGGCGCGTCCACTTCCCCGAGCCCCGCCTGGTGGGTGCCGGGCAGCGCACAGCCGCTCGAGTGCTGCGCTCGCGCTGCGCGGCCGGGATGGTCACCCGCCGCTACGAGCGCGATCAGGACCGCTGGCGCCGCCTGGAGGAGGAGCTGCGGATCATCGAACACCTCGGCTTCTCCTCGTACTTCCTCACCGTCGCGCAGGTCGTCGAGGACGTGCGGGGGATGGGCGTCCGGGTCGCGGCGCGCGGCTCGGGCGCCGGTTCCCTCGTCAACCATCTGCTGGGGATCGCCCATGCCGACCCCGTCGAGCACGGGCTGCTCATGGAGCGCTTCCTCTCGCCCCGTCGCGCCGCGCTGCCCGACATCGACATCGACGTGGAGTCCGCCCGGCGCCTGGAGGTCTATCGCGCGATCTTCGCGCGCTTCGGCGAGGAGCGGGTCGCCACCGTCGCCATGCCCGAGACCTACCGGGTGCGGCACGCCATCCGCGACGTGGGTGCAGCGCTCGGCATGGACCCGGCCGAGACCGACCGGCTCGCCAAGGCGTTCCCCCACATCAGGGCCCGCGACGCGCGCACCGCGCTGGCCGAGCTGCCGGAGCTGCGCGGGGTCCGCGAGTCGGCGGAGGAGCGGCACGGGGAGCGGTACGGCGGGCCGCACGGCGAGCGCTTCTGGGACCTGGTCGAGGGGCTGGACGCGCTGCCGCGCGGGGTCGCCATGCACCCGTGCGGGGTGCTGCTCTCCGACGCCTCGCTCCGCGCCCGTACGCCCGTGGTGCCGACCAGCGGCGAAGGGTTCGCCATGTCGCAGTTCGACAAGGAGGACGTGGAGGACCTGGGGCTGCTCAAGCTGGACGTGCTGGGGGTGCGGATGCAGTCCGCGATGGCCTACGCGGTACGGGAGACCGAGCGGGCCACGGGCGAGCGGATCGAACTGGACGAGGTGGCCGACGGCGACGCGCGCACGTACGAGCTGATCCGCTCCGCCGAGACGCTCGGCTGCTTCCAGATCGAGTCGCCCGGCCAGCGCGATCTGGTCGGACGGCTCCAGCCCTCCGGCTTCCACGATCTGGTCGTGGACATCTCCCTCTTCCGGCCGGGCCCGGTCGCCGCCGACATGGTGCGGCCGTTCATCGAGGCCAGGCACGGACGCAGGCCGGCGCGCTATCCGCACCGCGATCTGGAGCCCGCGCTGCGCGACACCTACGGCGTCGTGGTCTTCCACGAGCAGATCATCGAGATCATCTCGGTCATGACCGGCTGCGACCGCGCGCTGGCCGACGAGGCGCGCCGCGCGCTCTCGGACGGCGAGCGCCAGGGACGGCTGCGGGTCTGGTTCGCGCGGGAGGCGGAGCGGCGCGGGCACACGCGCGAGACCATCGCGCGCACCTGGGAGATCGTGGAGGCGTTCGGCTCGTACGGCTTCTGCAAGGCGCACGCGGTCGCCTTCGCCGTGCCGACGTACCAGTCGGCGTGGCTGAAGGCCCACCATCCGGCCGCCTTCTACGCCGGGCTGCTCCAGCACGACCCCGGGATGTACCCGAAGCGGCTGCTGCTGGCGGACGCGCGGCGGCGCGGGGTGCCGGTGCTGCCGCTGGACGTGAACCGTTCGGGTGCCGCCTATCGGATCGAACTGGAGTCCGATTCAGGATCGTCGGGTCCGGGCCCGGGTCCGGGTCCGGGTCCGGGTTCGAGTTCCGGTTCCGATTCCAATTCCGGCTCTGGCGCTGAGAGACAGGGCGACGGTGATGGCGCGGGGCGCGGTGTGTGGGGCATCCGCCTGGCGCTCTCCGAGGTCCAGGGCATCACCGAGGCGGACGCGGAGCGCATCGAGGCGGGCCAGCCCTACGACTCGCTCGGCGACCTCTGGCAGCGCGCCCGGCCGCCCCGCCCCGTCGCGGAGAACCTGGCGAGGGTCGGCGCGCTGGACGCGTTCGCGCCCGGCGGCAACCGGCGCGATCTGCTCCTCCACATCGCCGAACTCCACCGCGCCCAGCGCGGCGCGGGCGCGCGGGAGGGGCAACTCGCGCTGGGCGAGGGCACGTCGGAAGCACGCGAGGGAGAGCCCGCGGGGCTGCCCGACCTCGACCGCGACGAGCGGCTCGGCGCCGAACTCGGCGTCCTCGGCATGGACGCCTCCCGCCATCTGATGGGGGATCACACCGCTTTCCTGCGGGAGCTGGACGCGTACACGGCACGCGGGCTGCGCGAGGCGGAGCACGGCGAGACGGTCCTCGTCGCCGGCGCCAAGGCCGCCACCCAGACCCCGCCGATCCGGTCGGGCCGCCGCGTCATCTTCACCACGCTCGACGACGGCACGGGACTGGTCGACTGCGCCTTCTTCGACGACAGCCACGCGGCCTGCGCGCACACCGTCTTCCACTCCTGGCTGCTGCTGGTGCGGGGCGTGGTGCAGCGGCGCGGGCCGCGCAGCCTGAGCGTGGTCGGCTCCCGCGCGTGGGACCTCGCGGAGCTGGTCGAGCTGCGCCGCACGGGCGGCCTCGACGCGGTCGCGGCGCGCCTCGCGGAGCCGCAGCCCGTGCCCTCAGGGGAGGGCGACGGTTCCGATCCCGGCTCCGGTTCCGAGGGCGGGCCCGAGGGCGGGCCCGGGGCCGGAGGGGAGGCGCCGCCGCGTCAGCCCCGTCGGACCGTGCAGGTCACCCCCGGCTACGAGATGCACCCCTGGGCCGACCTGCGTCCCCCCGGCGAGTCCGCCGACTCGGCGAAGGCGCTGCGCAAGCTCTGGCACGCCAGCCCCGGGAGCGCGGGATGACCGGGACCGAGCCTTGCGCCGAGCCCGTCGAACCCCATGTGCTGTACGTGCGGTTCGGCGGCTGCGCCGAGGCGGACTACCCCCGCCTCCTCGACCTGCTCACCCGCCTCACCCCCGTCGTGCAGGCGCTGCCGCCCGACGCCGCGCTCGCCGACGTACGGGGAGCGCTGCGCTACTTCGCGCGGGACGCGGTGGGGCTGGCCGAACTCGTGCGCCTCCGCGCCGCCGGGCTGTACGGCACCGACTGCACCGTCGGCGTCGCCGCCAACCCGCTCCTCGCGCGGATGGCCGCGCAGGCGGGACCCGCAGGCACCGTCCACGTGGTGCGCCCCGAGGAGGCCGGGGCCTTCCTCGCGCGCAGGCCCGCCGCCGCGCTGCACGGCGTCGGCCCCGCGACCGCGCGCACCCTGGTCTCGTACGGCCTGGACAGCGTCGGCCGGATCGCCGAGGCGTCGCCCGCCACGCTCCAGCGGGTCCTGGGCGCGACGACGGGCCGCCGCGTGCACGAGCGGGCCCACGGCATCGACCCGACCCCCGTCACCCCGAGCGCCCCGGCACGCTCGGCGAGCGCCGAGTACCGCTTCGGGCGCGACGAACTGGACCCGGACCAGCGCCGCCGCGCGCTGCTCACGCTCGCGGACGAGCTGGGACTCCGGATGCGTACGGAAGGGCAGGTGGCACGCGCGCTGACCCTCACCGTCCGCTACGCCGACCGCTCCACCACCACCCGCACCCGCGCGCTCGCCGAGCCGACAGCGCACACGCTCGCGCTGACGTCGGCCGCCTACGCGCTGCACGACGCGCTCGGGCTCCAGCGGGCCCGGGTGCGGGCCGTCGCGCTGCGCGCCGAGAATCTGGCCGCGGCGGAACTTGCGGCGCGGCAGCTCTCCTTCGACCCCCGCGAGGAGAAGGCCCGCCGCGCGGAGGCGGCGGCCGACCGCGCCCGCGCCCGCTTCGGCGCGGACGCGGTCCGTCCCGCCGGCCTGCTGGACGCGGCGTAGGCCGGGAGCCCGGGGCCGGAGGGCCGTGGCGGAGTCATGCGCACCGAACCTTCACCGGTACGCGGCTGGTCACCTCCGTTACCCGCCCGTACGTTGACGGACAGTCAATAGCGTTCATCCGTCCTCAGAGCCGCGAGGAGACGAAACGTGAAGCTGTCGAAGTCGTCGAAGTCGTCGAAAACGCCGAGAACGCCGAGAACGCCGAAGTCGTCGAAGCCGTCGAAGCCGCCCCTGAAGCGCATACGCAGACCCGCGGCAGTCATCGCCATGGCGGGGGCCCCGGGCCGCGACCCCCGGCCCGCGGCCCCCCCGCACGGGGCCGGGGCGGGGGGCCCCCCGCCCCGCCCCCCCGCCCCCCGCCCCCCCCCGGAGGCCGGCGGCGCCGG
>NZ_JBSHAO010000019.1:11067-148255 GCF_053611545.1 Streptomyces sp. NPDC054796
GCGGGGGTTTCCGCGGCCTGGTGGTGGCCGGACAGGGCGACGGCCCCGCGGCCCCCCCGCCGCTTCCGTTCCGGGGGAGGAGGCCACTGCTCCGGCCTCGCAGCCGCCGATGCCGCAGTCGTCGGCCGCGAGCGGCGGCTGGAACGACTACTCCTGCGACCCCTCCGACGCGCACCCCCGCCCCGTCGTGCTGGTGCACGGCACCGGAGGCAACAAGGTCGACAACTGGCTCGGCCTCGCCCCGTACCTGGTGCGGCGGGGTTACTGCGTCTTCTCCCTCGACTACGGCCAGAAGGCGGGCGTGCCGTTCCTGTACGGGCTCGGGCCCATCGAGAAGTCGGCCGAACAGCTCGCCTCCTTCGTCGAGAAGGTGCGGGCCGACACGGGCACGGCGAAGGTCGACATGGTCGGCCACTCGCAGGGCGGGATGATGCCCCGTCAATATCTGAAGTTCCTCGGCGGGGCCGACAAGGTCAACGCCCTCGTCGGCATCGCGCCCAGCAACCACGGCACCACCCTCAGCGGCCTCGCCCGGCTCGCCGACCAGTACCCCGCCATCGGCGACGCCGTCGAGGACTTCGGCCCGGCGCTGATGCAGCAGAAGGAGGGCTCGGACTTCCTCAAGCGCCTCAACGAGGGCGGCGACACCGTGCCGGGCGTGAAGTACACCGTCATCGCCACCAAGTACGACGAGGTCGTCACCCCGTACACGACCCAGTTCCTGGACGGGCCCGGCGTCAACAACGTGCTGCTCCAGGACCTGTGCCCCGCCAACATCTCCGAGCACCTGGCGATCGGGCTGCTCGACCGGATGGCGTTCCACGAGACGGCCAACGCCCTCGACCCCGCCAACGCCACCCCGACGACGTGCGCGGCCTGACCCGCCTGGTCAGCCCGCCCCGTCAGCCGTCGTAGAGGGTCTCCGCGTACGCGGGACCGTAGTGCTGTTCCAGCAGTTCCAGCGGATCGTTCCGGCGCTCCAGCGCCTTGGACAGCCGGGCGCGGTCGAGCGCGTGCAGCGCGGTACGGGCCTTGTCCGCCGCGTACGGCGCGGGCTCGCCGACGAGTTCGCGGAGTTCGGACTCGGACGTGACCTCCACCATTTCTTTTTCTGTTGTCATGCGCTGATCGTAAATCCGGGTCCGCGCCCGGGGGCGGATGGTGGAGGGCGCGGACCCGGCTCGTACGGCTCGGCCGCGGTGATCGCTGTGACGGATCAGCCGCGGTGACGGCCGCCGAGGGCGCGGCGGCGGGCACCGGCGAAGAGCGCGCCCGCGCCGATCGCGAGGGCCGCGGCACCGCCGATGGCGATGGTGGCGGTGTTGTCGTCGCCGCCGGTCTCGGCGAGGTTGGCCTTCTCGGCGCCGCCGTTGGGCGCGGGCGCGTTCTCCTCCGTGCCGCTGCCCTCGGTGTCCGAGGCGTCGTCGGCCGTGTACTCGGTGCCGTTGTGGCCCTTGTGGTCGGCGCCGTGGCCGCTGTGGTCCACGGTCGACTTGTCGGCCTCGGCGGTGATCTGCTCGTCGCTCGGCGCGGCGGCCTCGGCCGCGTCCTTGTCCGAAGTGGCGGTGGCGGAGCCGCCGAAGGTGACGTCCGAGCAGGTGTAGAACGCCTCCGGGCTGTCCGAGCGCTGCCAGACGCTGTAGATCAGGTGGTGCCCCGACTTCTTCGGCACGGTGCCGTCGAAGACGTAACTCCCGTTCGTCAGCGTGGGGTTGGTGACCTTGGCGAAGGGCTCGGCCTCCAGGTCCGACCACTTCAGCGGCTTGGCCGGGTCGTAGCCGTCCTTGGTGATGTACAGCTCGAACGTGCCCTTGTGCGGCGCGGTGGCCTTGTACTGGAAGGTGTGGTTGCCGCTCGTCATCTTCGAGGCGGGCCAGTCCGTGCGGGGCAGGTCCAGGCCCTTGTACTTGTCACGGCCCGCGCTGCACAGCTTCCCGTCCGGGATGATCTCCTTGTGCTTGCCGGCGGCGTTCGGGATGTTGACCTCGTTCCAGTCGTAGAACGCCTGGGTGCCGCTCGCCGCGACGGCCGCCTTGCAGGCGGCCGACTTCGGGCTCTCGGGCCCCTCGGCGAAACAGGCGGACACCCGGCTGACCGGGTCCGACATCGACCCGTGCGCGACGGCGGGGCTCGCGGCCAGCGCGGTCAGCGCGAGCGGCGCGACACCGAGGGCGGCAACGCTTGCTGCCTTTGCTGCCTTGTGGCGAACGGTCATCGTGGAGGTCTCCTCACGGTGGGACACGTCAGAGGTGTGGGGGTGCGGGGAACCGCAGGGGTGCAGGGACTGTGGGGGACGGTCCGGACCCCGCCTGGCGATCAGCACGTTAGCCCCGCTCAGCAGCGGTTTCGCCTGCTGCGGAGCGTTCTGGGCGATCCTTATGGCCCCTTTAAGACCGGCCTAATCGAGGGCTCAGGAAGAGGGCGGGGGAGGGGGCTCGGAGACGCCGTTCCGACGGAAGGGGCAGGCGTCCGGGCCGGGATCACCATTGGCGTGAATGCCAGGGAGACGTAGATTCACGCCATGGGTTCAAGAGAGAAGCGGGGTGCGGCGTCGGGGCGCGGCGGGCCGGTGCGGGTCGTCGTTCCCGTGCTGGAGGAGACCTCGCTCTTCGAGCTCGCCGTCCCCTGCGCCGTCTTCGAGCCCCCGTACTACGAACTGACCCTGTGCGACAGCACCCCGGCCCCCGGTCCCCGGCGTGCACGGGGCGGGCTGCGGCTGGAGACCGAGCGCGGCCTGGCGGCGCTGGACGAGGCCGATCTCGTGATCGTCCCCGCCTGCGTCGTGGCCTCCTACGAGCCGCCCGCCGCGCTCCTCGCCGCCCTGCGTGCCGCCCACGCGCGCGGCGCGCGGATCGCCTCGCTCTGCTCGGGCGCGTTCGTGCTCGCGGACGCGGGGCTGCTGGACGGGCGCACGGTGGCGACGCACTGGATGTACGCCGACGAACTGCGCCGCCGCCACCCCCGGGTGCGGGTGGACGAGCGGTCGCTCTACGTCGACGACGGCGACGTCCTCACCAGCGCGGGCACCGCCGCGGCGATCGACCTGTGCCTGCACATCGTCCGCCGCGACTACGGCACGGCCACCGCGGGCGAGGTCGGCCGCCGCATGGTGGTGGCGCCGCACCGTGAAGGGGGCCAGGCGCAGTACGTGCCGCCGCGGCAGGCGGCGCTGCCGCGCTCGGCCAAGGGCGCGGCGGAGGGGCTGGCTCCGGTGCTCGACTGGGCCGTCGAACGGCTCCACGAGCCCCTGACCATGGGCCAGTTGGCGTCCCGCGCCGGAACGAGCACGCGGACCTTCGGGCGGTGGTTCGCGAGGGAGGTCGGGACGACGCCGCTGAAGTGGCTGAACCAGCAGCGGGTGGCGCGGGCGCGGGAGCTGCTGGAGACGACCGATCTGCCGGTCGACTCCGTCGCGCAGCGCTGCGGCCTCGGCACGGGCGACGGCCTGCGCCAGCACTTCCGCCGCACCCTGAACACGACCCCGGCGACGTACCGGCGCACGTTCCGCCCGTGACGGCCCTCGCGGGGTGCGGAAGGAAACGGCGAGCCGAGGCCATGGGGCATCGGTGTCTCATCTGCTGCCCCCGAGGGGCCGGAGCCTGGCAGCAGTTGGTTCCACGTGCGCCCGAGACAGCCACGAAGATGATCGCGGCCAGCACCTCCCGGCCCCCATGCCGCCGTCGGCCGGTGCCCTCCGCTCGGCAAGCGAAGCAGGCACTGTCCCAGAGCACCGCAAGATCACACCAGACGAAACGACGCCTAGCTGCCTGAAATCAGTGTTTGTCGTACACGGGATGGTCAGGGGCGCCACGATGTACGCACCATCGTGAGAGGTCATACATGACTACCACTCTTGCCAAAGGCGGCAATGCGGTCTTGTCCGCAGCCATCTGCCGCGTCACTCTCTCCTCGCTTACTACGGGCATCGACGTCTCTGCCGTCCTGCTCACTCAGGACGGCAAGGTGCGAAGCGATGAAGATCTTGTCTTCTACAACCATTCGTCGCAGGACGGGATCGTGCTGGAAGGCCAAACAATCGTCGCGAATCTGGCCGCAGTCCCTGACGCCGTCGATCGCATTGCGATCGTCGCCAGCATCGACCCCGAACTGTGGGCCACCCACTTCGACGTGAGCAATACCCCCGAGGCGGTCATCGAGTGCGGAAGCGCACGGATCACCTTCGCGCCGCCGCCGCTCGCGAACCGGGAAACAGTAGCCATCCTGGTTGAGCTTTACAGGCGTGCAGGTGTGTGGAAGACAAGGGCTGTGGGGCAGGGCTGGGACACTGGACTGGCAGGTCTGGCGTCGGATTTCGGCATCGACGTGGACGACCCAGGGCCGTCCGCAGCGCAGGAGTCATCAGGAGTAAAGACCGCACAGGTCCGGCATACGTCCGCTGCGTCGCCGCCTCCGCATCCACCGCACGTCCCGCCAGCGGTTGCGTCAGTCCCTCAGATGGCACCGCCTCGCCCCCCTGTTCCGCTGGGTAAAATCGCCCTCACCAAGGCCGGCCAGGCAACCATTGATATGCGCAAGGACGATCCCAGCCTTGTGGTGACGGCCACGCTTGAGTGGAACGGCGGGAGCGCGGCCCGTCGGCGAGCCGGTGCTGACCTCGATCTGTACGCTCTCTACCTCCCTAAGAGCCTTGTCACTCCACAAGGAAAGCGCCCGAACAAGTCGGATCAGGTTGTCTACTACCGGCAGCTCGGATCGCCCTTCGCTCCGCCTTACATCGCCCTGGATGGCGACGCGCGAGCGCCAGGTCGCGAGACCATCGCCATCCGCCGTCCCGACCTCCAGGGCTATGTTCTTTTGTGCGCCTACAGCGCGGTGGAGAACGGAGCTGGTTCGTTCAAATCCTATGGGGCTCGGGCAGTCATCACCGATGGCCGGGGCTCTACCGTGACGGTGCCATTATTCAACAACCGTAACTTGTCCTACTGGGTGGCTATTGCTCTCATTGATTTCACTGTTCCTGAAGGCGTCCAGATCCGGCACGTTGAGAAATACAGCGGTAACCACGTCGAAGCCCGCCCCACTCTCTACTCGAATGGAAACTTTCGGATGAGTACCGGGAAGGTCGAGTTCAAGACCAGATAGTTGGGGAGTGCCAAGGGGCAGTGACGTGTACGTCCCACTGCCCTCGCCTACGTCGTCGGCGCCGTCGGCCGGGACGTGTCGAGGGCCAGGGTGACGGCCAGTGCACCGAGCACCGTGCCCATGACGTACCGCTGCACGCGCAGCCACGAGGGCCGGCGGCCGAGGAAGACCGCGATCGTTCCCGCGGCCAGGACGATGGCCGCGTTCACCCCCACGCTCACCGCGATCTGGAGCGTGCCGAGCGCGAGCCCCTGCGCCAGCACATGTCCCGCCCCCAGATCGACGAACTGCGGGATCAGCGCGAGGTACATGAGCGCGACCTTCGGGTTGAGCAGGTTCGTCGTCAGCCCCATCAGGAACAGCCGACGCGGCGAGTCCGGGGCCACCTCGCGGGGCTCGAAGAGGGACGCGCCGCCCGGCTTGAGGGCCTTCCACGCGAGCCACGCGAGATACCCGGCACCGGCCAGCTTGACGGCCACGTACAGCTGGGGCACCGCCAGGAACACGACCGACAGGCCCAGGTTCGCGGCGACGAGGTAGACCATGAAGCCGACGGCGACGCCGCCCAGCGAGACGATCCCCGCACGCCGCCCCTGGGTGATGCTCCGCGAGACCAGATACATCATGTTCGGTCCCGGTGTGAGAACCATCCCGAGGGCGACCGCCACGACGCCGAACACGGCGCTCGTTCCGAGCACGATGAACCCCTTCCTCCGCTGAGGCCGGGCCGACAAGCCATTGAGGCCGGGCCGACAAGCTGGGCCGACAATGCGACGCAGAGTATGTTCCCTTCACAGCTAAGTGCAATATCCTTTATTGCTCTCGGTGCAATGGGAGAAAGGGGCGGGGAGGGTGTTGGAGGAGTACCGGCGGATCGCCGACCGCATCGCGCAGGACATCGCGTCAGGACGGCTCAGACCGGGCGACCGCCTCCCGCCGCAACGCGAGTTCGCGGCCAGGAACCGCGTCGCCAACTCCACGGCGGCGCGCGTCTACCGCGAACTCGCCCGCCGCGGCCTGACGGTCGGCGAGGTCGGCCGCGGTACCTACGTACGGGCCCAGACGCCCCACCCTCGCCCCGGCCGGGGCCCCGCGCTCGCCGAGCCCGCGGACAGCGGGGTGGACCTGGAGCTGAACTACCCCGTCGTGCCGGAGCAGTCCGCGCTGCTCGCCGACGGGATCGGTCCGCTTCTGCGTCCCGACGTCCTGGAGTCCGCGATGCGGCCCGTCGGCGTGACCGGTACGGCCGCAGCGCGCAACGCCGTCGCCGCACTGCTCGCGCGCGGCGGCTGGCGGCCGGACCCGGAACGCGTCCTCTTCGCGGGCAACGGGCGTCAGGCCGTCGCCGCCGCCGTCGCCGCGCTGGTGCCGCCGGGCGGGCGGCTCGGCGTCGAAGAGCTGACGTATCCCGTGCTCAAGGCCATCGCGGCCCGGCTCGGCGTCACCGCGGTACCGCTGGCCATGGACGGGGACGGGCTGGTGCCCGGGGCCGTCGCAGCGGCGCACCGCACCGCGCCGCTGCGCGCCCTCTACGTGCAGCCCACCCTGCACAACCCGCTGGGCCTGGTCATGCCTGATCAGCGAAGGGCCGAACTCGCCGACACTGTACGGGAGTTGGGCATCCCCGTCGTCGAGGACGCGATCTGGGCCTTCCTGCGGGACGACCTGCCGCCGCTGGCCGCGCTCGCGCCCGAGTCGACGGTGGTCGTCGACAGTCTGTCCAAGCGGCTGGCCCCCGGCCTGACCCTCGGCTTCGCCGTCGCGCCCGAGGGCCTGCTGTCCGGGCTCGCCACGGCGCTGCGCTCCGGCGGCTGGGGCCCGGCGCGGTTCGCGCTGGACGCGGCGACCCGCTGGCTGACGGACGGCGCGGTACGGACCGTCGTACGGGCCAAGCGGCGGGACGCGGCGGCGCGCCAGGAGATCGCCGCGCGCCAACTGGACGGTCTCACCGTGCGCGGCGGCCCGTACTCCTACTCCTGCTGGTGGGAGCTGCCGCGGCCGTGGCGGGCCGAGACGTTCGTCGCGGCGGCGGCGAGGCGGGGGATAGCGGTCACCCCGGCGGCGGCGTTCGCCGTCGGCGACTCCCGCGCGCCCCACGCCGTGCGCGTCGGCCTCGCCTCACCGCCCCCCGACGTCCTGGCCCGCGCCCTCGGCACCCTGGCCGGACTGGCCCGCTCGGACCCGGCGGACGCCGTCGTGGAGTGAGCGCGGGCGGGTCGCCGGGTGGCGGGCGGGCTGGGTCCGGGGACGTCAGCCCAACTGGACGGAGCGCTTGGCGAGGCCGCCCCAGAATCCGTCGATGACGGTGCGCGCCCGAGGCAGGTCGGCCTCGCCCGCGCCCAGCGCGACGAACAGGGGCGCGAAGTGCTCGCTGCGCGGGTGCGCCACGCGTCCGGCGGGGGCCTTGTGCGCGAAGTCGAGCAGCGCGTCCACGTCCTGGCGGGCCAGCGCCTCGCCGCCCCACGCGTCGAACTCCCGGGACCAGCCGGGCGCCTCGTCGGGCCCCGTGCCCCACGTCATCCCGCGCAGGTTGTGGGTGAAGAAGCCGCTGCCGACGACGAGTACGCCCTCGTCGCGCAGTGGGGCCAGCCTGCGCCCCAGCTCCAGCAGCCGTGCCGGGTCGAGCGTCGGCATCGACAGCTGGAGCACGGGGACATCGGCCTCCGGGTACATCTCGACGAGCGGGACGTAAGCGCCGTGGTCGAGGCCCCGGTCGGGCGCGTCGTACACCGGGGTGCCGGGGGCGCTCAGCAGCCCCCGTACGCGCTCGGCCAGCACAGGAGCGCCGGGCGCGGCGTACCGCACGTGGTAGTAGCGCTCGGGGAAGCCCCCGAAGTCGTAGACCAGCGGCACCGTCTCCGTCGCGGCCAGCGTGACCGGCGCGGACTCCCAGTGCGCCGACACCATCAGCACGGCCTGCGGGCGCGGCAGCCGCGCCGACCAGCCGGCGAGCTGCGAGGTCCACAGCGCGTCGTCGGCCAGGGGCGGGGCGCCGTGGCTGAGGTAGAGGACGGGCATCCGGGCCCCGGGAGCGGGGGTGGTGGTGCCGCTGGTCATGGTCGTGAGCCTTTCTCGGTCGGGCACCCGGCCGGGGTACCAGCCGGGTGCCGGTCGGCCTCGGCTGCGTACGCGCGTCAGCTACGTGCGAGCAGGTCAGCTGCGTACGCGCGGGTCAGCTGCGTACGAGCAGGACGATCCCCGCCACGACGGCGCCGAGCACGACAGCGCCGGCGCCGTAGGCGAGACGGTGCGCGCGCAGCACGGGCAGCGCGCGGTCCACGGCGTACCGTCCGGGACCCGTCAGGGTGAGGCCCGCGGCCACGGCGGTGAGCAGCAGCTCGTACTCGACGCCCTCGGGCGCGAAGAAGCTGCCGTTCCACTTCACGGCGAGGGCGTTGAGCATGGTGCCGAACACGGCGGCGCCCGCGAGCGGGGTGAGCAGGCCGAGGACGAGCGCGAGACCGCCGAACGTCTCGGTGAGACCGGCGATCACGGCCATGGCCTCGCCGGACGGGTACCCGGCGGAGCTGAAGAACTGGCCGGTGCCTTCGAGGCCACCGCCGCCGAACCAGCCGAAGAGCTTCTGCGCGCCGTGCGCGGCCATGGTCAGACCGAGCGCGATCCGGAGGACGAGCAGTCCGGCGTCGTAGGCGTGCGGCGTGGCCGCCTGCGCGTCGGCGCCGGGGGCGCCGGGGGTGGCGCTGGTCGCGGGACCGGTGTCGGAGGTGTCGAGAGTGTTGGCGTGAGGGGCGTGAGGGGACGGCATGAGCGGAGGCTCCCTACGTCAGTCAGTGAGAGGTGTGTGGTTCCTGCGAGGACGGTTGGCTCGAAGAGGACGGTGAGCTTTCCGTGCCCGGTGAGCCATTGTTCAAATTCGAACCAGCTCAACCCGCCCGACGGTAGTCGATGGTTTGAATTTGAACAACCGCGTACCATAGGCGCATGGGTAAGAGCGGCTGGCTGAACGAGCGGGAGATGGCGGCCTGGCACGGCTTCGTCGAAGCGAGCAACAGGGTCGACCGCCGTCTTGAGCAGCAGCTCAAGGACGACGCCGGGCTCTCGCACCCGCAGTACGAGATCCTCGTCCGCCTCGCCGAAGCGCCCGACGGCGAGATCCGGATGACCGAGCTGGCCAGACTGCTGATCACCTCGAAGAGCGGGCTCACCTACCAGGTCGGCCAACTGGAGAAGCGGGGCCTCGTGCGCCGCCGCTCCTGCCCGACCGACGTACGCGGCGTCTTCGCCGTACTCACCGACGAGGGCAGGCGGCTGCTCGAAGAGGCCGCGCCCGGCCATGTCGCGACGGTGCGCGAGGTGCTGATCGACGTCCTCGACGAGGAGGAACTGGACGTGCTCGCCCGCGCTCTCGGGCGCGTGGGACACCGCCTTCGCGGGCCCGGCCACCAGCCCGGCCACCAGGATGAGGGGAGCCCGCGCGGGTAGAGGCGGGGGTGCGGCGCGGGTACGTGCGCGGGTGGCTGTATGCCCCGTATGCCCTTTGTCACAAGGTGGGCGGCGCGGAACCGGGAAGGTACCTTTCCGCGTTCTGTCCATCACCCGGACCGGCCACCCGGCCGACCGGCCACTCGACCGACCGACCAAGGGCGAAAGGGGAGCGCCGTGAACCTGCTCGACGTACTCCTGCTACTCGCAGTGCTCGTCTACGCCGTCTCCGGCTATCAGCGCGGACTCGTCGCGGGGCTCGTCTCGCTCGCCGGGTTCGTGGGCGGCGTGGTCGTCGGCGTGTGGCTGCTGCCCTTCGCCCTCGATCAGGTGACGGAGGGCACCACGGGCGCGACGGTCGTGGCCCTGCTGACGGTGCTGGTGCCCGCCCTCGCGGGGCACGCGCTCGCGGCGCCACTGGGCTGGCGGCTGCGGCGCGGGCTGAGCTGGGCGCCGGTGCGGTGGGCCGACGGTGCCGGGGGAGCGGTGATCAACGGGCTCGCCGTGCTGGTCGTCGCCTGGGTCGCGGCGAGCGCCCTCGCGGCGTCGCCCTCGCCGGTGCTCAACCAGGCCATCAGGGGCTCCTCCGTCCTCGGTACCGTGCACGACCGTATGCCCGCCCAGGCCGCGACCTGGTTCAACAGGGCGACCGGTGCCCTGACCACCGCCGGCTTCCCGCCCGTCTTCAACCCCTTCGAGCATGAACCGGGCGTCTCGGTCGCCGAACCCTCGGGCGACTCCGTGACCCCGGCGGCGACCCGTGCGGCGCAGCGCAGCACCGTCAAGGTCGAGGGCGTGGCCAACGTGGACGGGCGCCAGCAGGGCCAGGAGGGCAGCGGCTTCGTCTACTCCGGGGACCACGTCATGACCAACGCGCACGTGGTCGCGGGAGTCGACGACCCGACGGTGCGCGTCGGCGGCGTCGGACAGCGCTACGAGGCGGAGGTCGTCCTCTTTGACCCCGGTACCGATGTCGCGGTCCTTGATGTACCGGGCCTCGACGCGCCCTCCCTCGATTTCGCGGGCGACGCCTCACGCGGCGACCCCGCCGTGGTCGCCGGGTACCCGGAGAACGGCGGGCTCGATCTGCGGGCCGCGACCGTCGCCGAACGCGTCAGGGCACAGGGGCAGGACATCTACGGCAGCAGCCTCAGCACCCGCGACATCTACGCCCTGCGCTCCACGGTCCGCCCCGGCAACTCCGGCGGCCCCCTCCTCACCACCGACGGCAAGGTGTACGGCGTCATCTTCGCCCGCTCCACGAGCGACGCGGACACGGGTTACGCCCTGACCGCCGACCAGGTCCGCGCCCACGCGGAACGCGCGTCAAACGCGACCCAGCCGGTGGACACGGGCAACCGCTCCGCGTTGTGAGCGGGGTTCTGGGGTGGGAGCGGTGCTCTCGGGGGTGAGCGGCGCTCTGTGTTGTGGGAGGGCCCGGCCGTCCGCGACGGGGGCTGGTACGCGGACGGCCGGGCTGCCCCGGCGTGGGCCCTCGGCCCCGGCACGGGGTCCGGGTGCCGGGGTCCGGGCGCCGTCGCGCCCACGCCGGGACGTGGGGCCCGTCCCCTGGACCGCTGCCGACGGTTTCCCAGGGGGCGGGGGTTTTATGGGGTGGGTGTGACGGTGGTGAGTTGGAGTGTGCGTCCGCCGACGAGGGGTGCGGTGAGGATGACGGTGCGTCCCTCGTGTTGCAGGGCCTTGCCGATACGGGTGTGACGGGCCTGCCACCAGTGGCGGGGCGCGAGCAGGGTGCTCAGGCAGTCGCGGGTTTCGCCGTCGACGGTGAGGCGTTCGCCCTTCTCGCGGAGGCGGAGTGGGTGGCAGGCGTGGGCGGTGAGGAGGGTGGCGAGGTTGCCTTCCATGATCTCGATGACCTGCCCTCGCGGCATGGGGCGCGGGTAGCTGGTGAGGAAGACGGGGCCCTGTGGGAGTTCGTACATGAGGCGTACGGCGCGGTCCTGGATGCGGCGCATCACGAAACGCGCCTGCTGGCCTTCCAGGACCGCGACGGGGAACCCGGAGGTGGTGGCCCAGCCGTGGGGGTCGTAGAAGACGTCTTCGGGGTCGGCGGGGATGAGAACGGTGTGATCACGGGGCACGGGGCTGCTCCTGGGGTTCAGCGGGTGGCGGTGACGTAGACGAGGGTGACGATGAATGCGGCGAGGACGGTGATGGAGGCGATCTGCTCGCGCCGCCCCGGCGGGCACAGGGGGCAGGCCAGGACGGGCTGTTCCGGGCCGTGCCACTGGACGATGCGTCCTTCTGCTGTCCAGCAGCCGCAGCGGGCGCAGACTCCGTTCACGGGGTGCGTACTACGCGCAGGGTGGGCGGTGATTCGGCATCCGGCTGCGGCTCGGTGTCGTCGGTGCGGCGTTTTCCGGCGCCGGTGAAGACGGTGATGGCGCGGGCGACGGTCTCCCCCGTGACCTCGGCGCGGATGGCGGCGAGGGGGAGGTAGGCACCGTGCCCCGGACACAGCCACACCGGGTTGTGCCAGGGGTAGCGGGCTGTGGGCAGGTAACGCATGACGGGGCCCACGTGACCGCCGCCCTCCACCTCGCACGTGCGGCCGGTCACCGCTCCGCCCCCGGTCTCGCGGCGCGGGCCTCGTCCTCGGCGGCGATGTCGGCCGCGCACCCGTCACACACCTTCACGGGAACGGTGCGTGTGCGTGTCTGCGGGCTCGCGCCCCGCTCGTCACCGGAGTA
Organism: Streptomyces sp. NPDC054796; assembly: GCF_053611545.1. NCBI lineage: Bacteria > Bacillati > Actinomycetota > Actinomycetes > Kitasatosporales > Streptomycetaceae > Streptomyces > Streptomyces sp. NPDC054796. Next base: position 23,325 of record NZ_JBSHAO010000019.1, read on the forward strand.
CAGCTCCAGGACCGTCTGCGTGCCGGGCACCCGACAGCACCGGAAACAGCGCGGGCTCACCGCCCGGCCCCACTCTCGCGGGGCCCGTGCTCGGCCCGGATCACCGCATCCAGCACGACGTACAGCAACCGTGCGTCGGTGAACCCGTGCGCGGCCCACGGCCTCATCCAGTGGGGGGACATGGAGCGGGTGCACCAGACGGGCGGGACCGTCAGGTACTGGGTGGTGCTCAGCAGTTGCACCCACGAGGTCTCCGGTACCACCCACTCCCGCGTCGCGCGGGGCGGCACCAGCCAGATCAACCGGCGCCCGTACGGATCCCGGATCACCGCACCCGACTCACGACCGAGCCGCGCCAGCATCTGATCCCCCAAGTACGCGGGCACCTGGCAGGCGTCCCAGTGCACCCCGGCGGGCTCCAGTACGGCGGCGAGCCCGACAGGCGGAGCCCACGACGGCGTGCTCGTCACAGTGCTCACCGGGACGCTCCCGCCTCTGAGACGGACAGGTCGGTTGTCTTCGGCACGTTGACGCCCCTTAGCAGCATTGGCCACGCCCCGGACCGTTCACGCGGTCGCGGGGGTCTTGCCGAAGACACTCGTGCCGGACGTCAGTTGATCCCATCCCATGGCCCTATAGCCGCGCCCTATATTGGAGATATGGGGGACTCTCACATGGACCTGTGGTCTCACCCGGCACTCGCCACCGCAGTCGCGAGCGGGGATTGGGGAGCGCTCTTCCGCGTGTACCGGAAGCTGACCGGGCTGAGCCAAACGGCGCTCGGCGAGCGCGTCGGCCTGGTCCAGCCCGACGTATCCGAGATCGAGCGCGGTCGGCGCCGCGTGACCTCCGTCGAGGTGCAGCGGCGTATCGCCGCCGGGCTCAAGATCCCGCAGCATCTTCAGACCCCTGCGGAGCATCGTCGGCCCGCACCGGTTGCGGCCCTCGCTCTTCCCGGCCCGGGGCCTGACGAGGACCTGCTGGCCCGCGTGACGAGCGTCGTGAACGCCGAGCACCGCGTCGACGCCGCCACGCTGGAGTGGCTGGACCGACTGCTCGCCGAGCACCGCAGAGCAGAGGACCTGATCGGGTCCCGGCCGCTCGTGGACGTGATGCGTCAGCAGCTCCGAACGGTCGTCGACCTGTACGCGGGGGCGCGGGGCCCGCTCGCCGAGCGCGTGGTCCGTCTGGCCTCGGAGCACGCGCAGTTCCTGGGCTGGATGGCTGAGGACCAGGGCGACGAGCCTGCCGCCCTCCTCTGGTACGACCGCAGTCACGAATGGGCGCTGGAAGCGGGGGACGCCAACATGGCTGCCACCACGCTCAACATGAAGGCACACATGGCATGGGGAGACGGGCGTGCCAGCCGATGCGTACGGCTGGCGGAGGCTGCCCGCTGGTCAGCGCCAGGCACGTCCCTCGGCGTGCAGGGCATGGCCGCGCAGATGGCAGGCCGAGGCCATGCGCTCAACGGTGAAGCCGACGACGCCGTACGGCTTCTGGACGAGGCGCAAGACATGATCAGTCGTGCGGCGCAGCGCCCGGAGGACGAGCCGCCGTGGATGTACTTCTACGGGGAGAACTGGTTCACCCTGCAACGGGGCATGGCCGCGCTGCACCTGCGGGACTGGCGGGCGGCCGTGGATCACCTCTCGGTGGGTCTGACGGCGCTGCCGGACGAGTACCGGCGGGACAAGACCTGGTTCCGGGCCTGTCTGGCACACGCGCTCGCCGGGGCCGGAGACGCCGCACGGGCCGGTGCGGTGGCCACGGCGAGTGTGCCCGACGCGGCGGACGTCGGTCGCCCGCACTCCTGGAACGAACTGCACACGACGGCCGCCGTCCTCATGCGCCGGGGAGCGAAGGAAGGACGGCACCTGATCGCCGCTCTCCGGGAGCATGACTGACGTAGGCGCCACCAGAGGGCCCTCCGACGCGGGGGCCGCCCACCGCATCAACTCCACCAGCCGGGCCGACAGATCCCGATGACCGTGCTTGCAGGCCACCGCGTCCGCCGAGCGGTACGCGGCCTCCAGCAGTCGCGCCGCCTCCAGCCGTTTCTCGTCCGGCGCCTCGTGCAGCGCGCGCGACAGCTCGTCCACCACCTCCGGCGCACGGCGTGCGATCCGCAGGTACTGGGCACTCACCCGCCAGTTCACCAGCTCCGAGACCGCGGACCGCAGCTCCCACAAGGGCCGGACCGGACCGTCCTCCGGCATGTCGTACGTCGCGATAGCCCGCGACAGGGCGGGCAGTTCGTCGTGCATCGTCGCGGCCCTGGGCGACGACGGCGCCGACGAGCGCGGAGAGAGTGTGCCGAGGGACGCCGAGCCAGTCCGCCCAGGAGCCCCAGTACCGGTCGTCGCGCGTGAGGGTCTCGCCGGCGTCGAAGACGATGCTCTCGATCACCGCACGAACCCTGCGCGCCGGGCCACGCGCCGCCCGTGTAGCCGCCGCGTAACACCGTGCGCAGGAGAAACGCCAACCACGGCGCACCCTCGGCGGCATGGCTGACGGCGCACCGTAACGCCACGTCCCGTTTGCTCGCGGCGCTGCGAGAGAATCGGCGGCGCACACCACCGACTCCCGCACCCCGACAGACCCCGGAGACCCCGTGCCGCTGAAGATCAGCATCGATCCGTCCGCGCCGGACGCCCCGTACGAGCAGTTGCGTGCCCAGATCTCGCGTCAGGCGCGCGGGGGCAAGCTGCCCACGGGGTACAAGCTGCCGACCGTGCGGGGGCTCGCCGAGGAGTTGGGGCTCGCGGCGAACACCGTCGCGAAGGCGTACCGGGCGCTGGAGGCCGACGGGGTCATCGAGACGCGGGGGCGGAACGGTACGTTCGTCGCCGCCGCGGGCGACGCCGCCTCGCAGGAGGCGGCCGAGGCGGCGCAGGCGTACGCGCAGCGGGCGCGGCGGCTCGGACTCGACCGGGCCGCCGCGCTCGCCGCCGTGGAGGAAGCGGTGCGCGCGGCGTACGGGGCGAGGTAACCGACCGCACCCTCCGTCTCACCACCGCCACCGCCACCGCCCCCACCCCGGTTCCGGTCAGTTCAGTTTGTTCACCGCCGTCGCCGTCGTCTTCTTGAAGGCGGCCAACGGGGCCTGGTCCAGATGGCCCATCTCCGCCCAGCGGACCACGGTCACCGTCTTGCCGTCCCGGCCCACCGCGAAGAGGTTCACGCCCGGCTCGGATTCGGGGATGGAAGTGTGCACGCCGTAGACGTGGGCGCTGTCCCCGGCGGCCACCGTGCCGTAGTCGTCCCAGGAGGCCGAGCCGCCCGGGGTCTCGCGCAGCCAGTCGGCGGCGCAGGCCGCGACCTTCTTCTCCAGCGACGTGGCCAGCGTCTTCGCCGCCGTCACGCTGCTCGCGACGACGCTGACCTGGGCCGCGTGCGTGTCGTAGTCGGTGCCGAAGAAACGGTGGTAGGTGCCGCCCCCGGCCGGGACGGCGCCCTCCAGGCAGAACGGCTCAGGGTCGGGCAGGCCCTTGGTGACCTCCCCGGCGAACCAGGGGGAGGAGCTGTGCGGCGGCAGCTCACCGGCGTCGAGGAACCCGGGGGCCGCGGCCACCCGCCCCCCGCTCCCGGCGGCCTCCGCCGCCCCGGCCGACCCCGTCGTCCCGGTAACCCCCGTCGCCCCCGCCGCCGCTCCCGAGGCGACCATCGTGCCCAGCGCGGCGGCCGTGACGACGGCAGCCGCGACAGCGGTACGGATCGGATTTGTGCGCATTCAATGGACCTTTCCCCCGTAAGAGTGCTGACGTCCCATAAGACAGCCCCGCCACGGTGAAGGTTGCACGGAACGCGGGCCTTCGCTTCGTCCGCCCCCTTGCCCCCTCGCCTCCTTTACCGGGCGGCGGCCTCTTCACAGACGGGAAACCAGGGGCATCCTGGTTCCCATGCCGTACACCGACGCCCGTCTTCCCAGGGCCCTCGTCCGCCGTCCCGGTCCCCGCGTCGCGGAGGGACTGGTCACGCATATCGACCGGTCGCCCGTCGACCCGGGGCTCGCTTCGCGGCAGTGGGCGGCGTACGTACTGGCGCTGCGCGCCCACGGGTGGGAGACCATCGAGACAGAGCCCGCGCACGACTGCCCCGACGCCGTCTTCATCGAGGACACCGTGGTCATATACCGGGGAACGGCGCTGCTCACCCGCCCCGGCGCCGCCTCGCGGCGCGCCGAGACCCGGGCCGTGGAGGCCGCCGTCGGAGCCCTCGGGTGCTCCGTGCTGCGGGTGGAGGCACCGGGCACCCTGGACGGCGGCGATGTGCTGAAGGTCGGCGACACCGTGTACGTCGGAAGGGGCGGGCGTACCAACGCGGAGGGCGTGCGGCAACTGCGCGCCGCGTTCGTGCCGCTCGGCGCACGCGTCATCGCCGTGCCCGTCAGCTCCGTGCTGCACCTCAAATCGGCCGTGACCGCGCTGCCCGACGGCACCGTCATCGGCTATCCGCCGCTCGTCGACCACCCCACACTCTTCCCCCACTTCCTGCCCGTCCCCGAGGAACAGGGCGCGCACGTCGTCCAGCTCGGCGGCACCGCGCTGCTCATCTCGGCCGCCGCGCCCAAGACCGCGGAGCTGCTGAACGACCTCGGCTACGAGCCCGTCCCCGTGGACATCGGGGAGTTCGAGAAACTGGAGGGCTGCGTCACCTGTCTGTCGGTACGCCTGCGCGGCTGAGCAGCCGCGTCCTGGCCGCCATCAGCGCGAACCCCAGCAGATTCTCGCCCCGCCACTGGGCCGGATCGCGCACCCGCTCATCGTCGGCGGTCAGCCCGACGCCCCACACGCGGTCCAGGGGGCTGGCCTCCACCAGCACCCGGCCGTGCGTGCCCAGAAGGAACTCGCGCAGCTCCTCGTGCTGGCCGAACTTGCGCACGCTTCCCTCGACGACGATGCCGAACCGCTCCCGCTCCCACACCCCCTCGTCGAAGCCGCGCACGGCGCGTCCCGCCGACTTCGCCTGGCGCGGGTGCGGGGCCACTATCGCTCTGTGCTCGGCGTCCGCGTCCCCGAAAAGGCGCGCCTTGCCCGCCATCATCCAGTGCTCCGCCGTCGCGTACTCCACCCCGTCAGCCGTGAAGGGCGCGGGCCACCACTGGCTGAGGCAGCCCTTCCCCGCGCTGCCGTCGCGCCGGGGACGGTGCCCCCAGAAATAGAGGTACTTGAAGCGCTCGCCCCGTGCCAGGCGCTCGGTCAGTTCGCCGACGTTCCCCACCAGCTCGTCCATGCGGCGATTCTTTCAGCGGCCACTGACAACGCACGACGCATTTACCGGACCGTGCCGCGCCCCGCCCCCTGCCAGCCCCTCGCCCGGCCGGCGCCCCCGTCACCCATGTGGCGCGGAAGAACGCGCGGCCCGCACGGACGGCGACTTAGCGTGAGGACGGCAGAACACCGCCGGAGCGCCGTAGGAGGGTTCGTGACAGACAGTCCGACCAGCCCGACCCCGGCGGCCAGCCCGGCCAGCCCGGCCAAGCCGGGGCCGGGCCTCGACGGCGCGGCCCGCGAACTCCTGCTGCGGACGGGGCGCTTCTTCACCCGGGGCGTCGTCTCCGACGACCTGCGGACGGTCACGAAGAAGGGCGGACGCGACGGCGACGTCTTCTACCGGGACCGGTGGAGCCACGACAAGGTCGTCCGCTCGACCCATGGTGTGAACTGCACCGGCTCCTGCCGCTGGAAGGTGTACGTCAAGGACGGGATCATCACCTGGGAGACGCAGGAGACGGACTACCCCTCCGTCGGCCCCGACCGCCCCGAGTACGAGCCGCGCGGCTGCCCAAGGGGCGCCGCGTTCTCCTGGTACACGTACTCGCCGACCCGGGTGCGCTACCCGTACGTGCGCGGCGTGCTCCTGGACATGTACCGGGAGGCGAAGCAGCGCACCGGCGGCGACCCCGTGCTCGCCTGGGCCGACATCCAGGGCGACCCCGAGCGCCGTCGCCGCTACCAGAAGGCGCGCGGCAAGGGCGGACTGGTGCGCGCGAACTGGGACGAGGCCGTGGAGCTGGTCGCGGCGGCGCATGTGCACACCATCAAGCGGTACGGGCCCGACCGCGTCGCCGGGTTCTCGCCGATCCCCGCCATGTCGATGGTGTCGCACGCGGCGGGTGCGCGCTTCATGTCGCTGATCGGCGCCCCCATGCTGTCGTTCTACGACTGGTACGCGGATCTTCCCGTCGCCTCCCCGCAGGTCTTCGGCGACCAGACCGACGTCCCCGAGTCGGGCGACTGGTGGGACGCGGCCTACCTGCTCATGTGGGGCTCGAACGTGCCGGTGACGCGGACGCCGGACGCGCACTGGATGGCCGAGGCACGGTACCGGGGTCAGAAGGTCGTGGTGGTGGCCCCCGACTACGCCGACAACACCAAGTTCGCCGACGAGTGGCTGCACCCGCATCCCGGCACGGACGGCGCCCTCGCGCTGGCCATGGGGCATGTGCTGCTCACCGAGTTCTTCGTGGAGCGGAGGACACCGTTCTTCGAGGACTACGTGCGCCGCTTCACCGATCTGCCGTTCCTCGTCACCCTGGAGGCACGCGACGGCGCCTACGTGCCCGCGAAGTTCCTGCGCGCCTCCGACCTGGGCGACGAGAGCGAGGGAGCCGAGTGGAAGACGGCCGTCCTGGACGGCGCCACCGGGCTGCCCGCCGTGCCGAACGGCTCCCTCGGCTTCCGCTGGACCGACAGCGGCAAGGGCAAGTGGAACCTCGACCTGGGCTCCGTCGAACCCACGCTCTCGCTCTACGGGCACCAGGCTGCCGTGGGCACCGAGGTGCTGCTCCCGCGCTTCGACACCGACGGCGGCGCGCACGGACAGGGACGCGGCGACACCGTGCGACGCGGGGTGCCCGCCACCCGATTGGGGGGTCAGGACGGGCCGCTGGTCACCACGGTCTTCGACCTGCTGCTCGCGCAGTACGGCGTCCCACGTCAGGGGCTGCCGGGGAGGTGGCCGGAGGGGTACGGGGACGCGAGCACCCCCGGTACCCCAGCGTGGCAGGAGACGCACACCTCGGTACCGGCGGCGCGGGCGGTGCGTATCGCGAGGGAGTTCGGGCGCACGGCGGAGCGCTCCAAGGGACGCTGCATGATCCTCATGGGCGCGGGCACCAACCACTGGTTCCACTCCGAGACCATCTACCGCACCTTCCTCGCCCTCCTCCAGCTCACCGGGTGCCAGGGCCGCAACGGCGGCGGCTGGGCCCACTACGTAGGCCAGGAGAAGTGCCGCCCCTCCACAGGATGGGCCACCCTCGCCTCCGCCAACGACTGGTCGCGCCCGCCCCGTCAGATGATCGGCACCGCCTACTGGTTCCTCAACAGCGACCAGTGGCGCTACGACCGCTTCACCGCCGACGTCATGGCCTCCCCCCTCGGCAAGGGCGCCTTCGCGGGCATGACCGGCGCCGACTGCCTGGCCGCCGCCACCCGCGCGGGCTGGATGCCCTCGTATCCGACGTTCGACCGCAACCCCCTCGACCTCGTGGACGAGGCCGACGAGACCGGCGCCGGCGACCCTGTCCAGCATGTCGTCGGCCAACTGCGCTCCGGGCGGCTCGGGTTCGCCTGCGAGGACCCCGACGACCCCGCCAACTGGCCCCGCGTGCTGACACTGTGGCGCGCCAACCTGCTCGGCTCCTCCGCCAAGGGCGCCGAATACTTCCAGCGCCACCTGCTGGGCACCGACTCCTCGCTCAGCGCCGAGGAGGCACCGGCCGACGTCAGACCGCGCGACGTGCGCTGGCGCGAGCGGGCACCCGAGGGAAAGCTCGACATGCTGCTCTCCCTCGACTTCCGCATGACGTCCTCCACCCTCATGTCGGACGTCGTGCTCCCCGCCGCCACCTGGTACGAGAAACACGACCTGTCCAGCACGGACATGCACCCCTACGTGCACGCCTTCACCCCGGCCGTCGACCCGCCCTGGCAGGCACGCTCCGACTTCGACGCCTTCCACGCCATCGCCCGCCGCTTCAGCGCCCTGGCCCGCGGCCACCTCGGCACCCGCCGCGACATCGTCGCCACCGCGCTCCAGCACGACACCCCCGGTGAGACCGCGCAGCCCGGCGGCGTGTGGCTGGACTGGCGCGCGGGCGAGTGCGAGCCGGTGCCCGGGAAGACCATGCCCGCGCTGACCGTCGTCGAGCGGGACTACACCGCCGTCGCCGCGAAGATGGCCACCCTCGGCCCCCTCGCCGAGCGGCTCGGCCTGCCCTCCAAGGGCTTCGCGTTCCGGCCGGGCGACGAGGTCGCACTGCTCGGGCGGCTCAACGGCACCCAGCACGACGGGCCCGGCGCCGGACGCCCCCTCCTGGACACCGCAGTCAAGGCCGCCAACGCCGTCCTCACCCTCTCCGGCACCACCAACGGGCACCTCGCCACCCAGGGCTTCCACACCCTGGAGGAACGCGTCGGCACCGGGATGGCACACCTCGCGGCCGAGCACGAGGGCAAACGGATCAGCTACGCCGACACCCAGGCCGCGCCCGTACCTGTGATCACCTCACCGGAGTGGTCGGGCAGCGAGTCCGGCGGGCGCCGCTACAGCCCCTTCACCCTCAACACCGAGCACCTCAAGCCCTGGCACACCCTCACCGGGCGCCAGCACTTCTTCCTCGACCACGACTGGATGCACGAACTGGGCGAGGCACTGCCCGTCTACCGGCCGCCCCTCGACATGAACCGCCTCTTCGGCGAACCGGAACTCGGGCCCGACGGCGAGGCCCAGGTGACCGTCCGCTATCTGACGCCCCACAACAAGTGGTCCATCCACTCCGAGTACCAGGACAACCTGTTCATGCTCTCGCTCTCCCGAGGAGGCCAGAACATCTGGATGTCCCCGCAGGACGCGGAGGCCATCGGCGTCCACGACAACGACTGGATCGAGGCCGTCAACCGCAACGGCGTCGTCGTCGCCCGCGCCGTAGTCTCCCACCGCATGCCGCGCGGCACCGTCTACATGCACCACGCACAGGACCGCACCGTCAACGTCCCCAAGACCGAGGCCACCGGCAAACGCGGCGGCATCCACAACTCGCTGACCCGGCTCGTCCTCAAGCCCAGCCACCTCATCGGCGGCTACGGCCAGCTCTCCTGGGCGTTCAACTACCTCGGCCCCACGGGCAACCAGCGCGACGAGGTCACCGTCATCCGCCGCCGCGCACAGGAGGTGACCTACTGATGCGCGTCATGGCACAGATCGCGATGGTCATGAACCTCGACAAGTGCATCGGCTGCCACACCTGCTCCGTCACCTGCAAGGAAGCGTGGACCAACCGGGGCGGCGTCGAGTACGTGTGGTTCAACAACGTCGAGACCCGTCCTGGCCAGGGCTACCCCCGCCGCTACGAGGACCAGGAGAAGTGGCGTGGCGGCTGGGAGCTGAACAAGCGGGGCCGCCTCAAACTCAAGGCGGGCGGGCGTTTCAAGAAGCTCGTCACGATCTTCGCCAACCCCAAGCTGCCGGACATCAAGGACTACTACGAGCCCTGGACGTACGACTACAAGAACCTCACCGACGCGCCGCTCGGCGACGACTTCCCCGTCGCACAGCCCCGCTCCCTCCTCTCAGGCAAGCCCATGAAGATCGAGTGGAGCGCCAACTGGGACGACAACCTCGGCGGCGCGAGCGAGCACGGGCACCTGGACCCCGTCGTCGAGAAGGTACGCGCACAGGCCGCCGAGCAAGCCGCGAAGCAGACCGCCGAACAGGCGGCGGAGAAGGTGCGGTTCGCGTTCGAGCAGACCTTCCTGTTCTACCTGCCGCGCATCTGCGAGCACTGCCTCAACCCCTCGTGCGTCGCCTCCTGCCCCTCGGGCGCGATGTACAAGCGCAGCGAGGACGGCATCGTCCTCGTCGACCAGGACCAGTGCAGGGGCTGGCGCATGTGCGTCACCGGCTGCCCGTACAAGAAGGTCTACTTCAACCACTCGACCGGCAAGGCCGAGAAGTGCACCCTGTGCTACCCGCGCGTCGAGGTCGGCCTGCCCACCGTCTGCTCAGAGACGTGCGTCGGGCGGCTGCGCTACCTCGGCGTCATCCTCTACGACCCCGACAAGGTCACCGAGGCCGCCGCCACCCCCGACGAGAAGGACCTCTACGGCGCCCAGCTCGGCGTCTTCCTCGATCCCGAGGACCCGGACGTGCGGCGCGAAGCGGAGCGCTCCGGCATCCCGTACGACTGGATCGAGGCCGCCAGACGCTCCCCGGTACACGCCCTCATCAGCACCTACCGCGTCGCCCTGCCCCTGCATCCCGAGTACCGCACCATGCCCATGGTCTGGTACGTGCCGCCCCTGTCGCCCGTGGTCGAGGCGCTGAACGAGACCGGCTTCGACGGGGAGGACGCGGACAACCTCTTCGGCGCCATCGACACCCTCCGCATCCCCCTCGAATACCTCGCCGAGCTGTTCACGGCGGGCGACACCGCGCCCGTGCGCGCCAGCCTGGAGCGGCTCGCCGCCATGCGCGCGCACATGCGGCGCGTCAACCTCGGTGAGGAGAGCGGCATCGAGGAGGAGGCCACGGCCGAGGCCGTCGGGATGACCGGCAGACAACTGGAGGAGCTGTACCGGCTGCTGGCCATCGCCAAGTACGAGGAGCGCTACGTCATCCCCACCGCCGCCGTCGGCGACGCGCGCCGCCTGGAGGAGACCGCACTCCCCGACACCTGCTCCCTCGACTTCGAGGGCGGCCCCGGCATGGGCGGCTCGGGGCCCGTAGGGGAGGCGTCAGGGGGTGTGCCGCCCGTGGCCGTCGAGAACTTCCACGTCCTGCGCGACCGTCAGACCGCGGACGAGCCCGCCGACACCGCCCGCCAGGGCCGCGTCAACCTCCTCAACTGGGACGGCAACGGCCGCCCCGACGGCCTCTTCCCGCCCGGCGGCTCCGGCGGCCCCGGCGACGACGGCGCCCGCACACCGCCCGCCGACGACGACGGCGACGTACCCGCGAGGGAGCCGCGGTGAGACGGCGGCGCGGCGGCGCACCCGGCTCGGGCTCGTACGCCGTCGAGCACCAGGCGGCGGCCCGCTGCCTCACTTACCCCGACGACGCGTTCCACGCAGACCTCCCCCTGCTGCGCCGCGCGCTCGAAGGCCGCCGGGGCGCCCCGGCCCGCCATCTGCGGGCCTTCCTCGATCACGCCGGGGCGGCCGGGCCCGGCGAGCTGGAGCGGCACTACGTCCAGACCTTCGACTTCAAGAACCGCCGCTGCCTGTATCTGAGCTGGTGGACCGACGGCGACACCCGCCGCAGGGGCGAGACCCTCGTCGCCTTCAAGGAGACCTACCGCGCACACGGCCTGGAGTACGCGCACGACGAGGAACTGCCCGACTTCCTCCCCGCCGTCCTGGAGTTCACCGCGCTCAGCGGCAGCGACGCGCTGCTGCGCCGCAACCGCCCCGGGCTCGAACTCCTCCGCCTCTCCCTCGCCGAGTGCGCCACCCCCTACGTCCGCCTCCTCGAAGCCGTCTGCGCCACGCTGCCCGGGCCCTCGCCCAAGGACCGGGCCGCTGCCAAGGCCATGGCACGCGGGGGACCGCCGCGCGAGGACGTCGGCCTGGAGCCGTACGGAACCGGAACCGGAACGGGGCCTGGGCCCGGACCCGGAACCGAACCCGCCGCCCGCCGCCTTCTGCCCCTCCTCGACGGAGAACAGCGATGACCACCACCCCCCTGTGGGGCGCCCTGCCCTACGTCGTCCTCGTCCTGCTCGTGGCCGGCACGGTCTGGCGCTACCGCTACGACAGGTTCGGCTGGACCACACGCTCCTCGCAGCTCTACGAGTCGCGGCTGCTGCGCGTCGCCTCACCGGCCTTCCACTACGGCATCCTCTTCGTGTTCGCGGGCCACCTCGTCGGTCTCCTCATCCCGGAGTCCTGGTCGGCGGCGGCCGGGGTCTCCGAGCACGTCTACCACCTGTTCTCCCTCTACGGCGGCACGGCGGCGGGCGTCCTCACCGTCCTCGGCATCGCCGTCCTCGTCTACCGGCGGCGCACCAACGGGCCCGTCTTCCGGGCCACCACCGTCAACGACAAGCTGATGTACCTCGTGCTGCTCGGCGCGATCGTCATGGGCATGTGGGCCAAGCTCACCCACGCCTCCGGCGACGGCTACGACTACCGCACCACCATCGCCCCCTGGCTGCGCAGCCTCTTCACCCTCCAGCCCGACACGTCGCTGATGGAGGGCGTACCGGTGCTGTACCAGATCCATGTGGTCGTCGGGCTCGTGCTCATCGCCCTGATCCCCTTCACCCGGCTCGTGCACATGTTCAGCGCGCCGGTCCAGTACCTCTTCCGGCCCTACGTCGTCTACCGCAGCCGCGACGAGGGGCAGCTCGCCTCCCGTCCCGAGCGACGGGGATGGGAGCGCGTGCCGTGACCACCCGAGCCCCCTCAGCCGGTGACCCGGCGCCCCCGGCAGGCCCCGGAACCGGAACTGGAACCGGAACCGGATCCGGACCAGGCACCGGCACCGGCACCGGGCCCGGCACCGACGAGGCGCCCCCGGCCGCCGCCTACCGCAACCTGATCATGGCCACCGTCGCCTTCGCGCTGACGTTCTGGGCGTGGAACCTCATCGCACCGCTCGCCTCCGGCCTCGCGGAGAACATCGGCGCCAGCTCCTTCGCGCAGTCCTTCATGGTGGCCGTGCCCGTCATCGTCGGCTCGCTCGGCCGGGTCCCCGTCGGCGCGCTCACCGACCGCTACGGAGCGCGCGTGATGTTCCCGCTGGTCACGGCGCTCACCATCGTGCCCGTGCTGCTGCTCACGCTCGTCGACCACTCGGCCGCAGGCCTGCTGATCGTCGGCTTCTTCCTCGGTCTCGGCGGCACGACGTTCGCCATCGGCGTCCCGCTCGTCAACTCCTGGTTCCCGCCGTCCAGGAGAGGGCTCGCACTCGGCGTGTTCGGCATGGGCATGGGCGGCACGGCGCTCTCCGGCTTCTTCACCCCGCGCATCTACCAGCACGGCGAGAACCTGCCGTTCTACGTCGTCGCCGTCGCGCTCGCCGTCTGCGCCGTGCTCGCCGCGCTGCTGATCACCGACCGGCCGGGGCGCGCCGTCCCCACCACCCCGCTCGCGGCCCGGCTCGCCGCCGCGGGGAAACTGCGGGTCACCTGGGAGCTGTCCGCGCTCTACGCGATCGGCTTCGGCGGCGTCGTCGCCTTCGGCGTCTACCTGCCGACGTATCTGAAGACCTTCTACGAGCTGAGCCCGACCGACGCGGGCACCAAGGCGGCCGGGTTCGCGCTGGTCACGGTCGTCTTCCGGCCCATCGGCGGCTCCCTCTCCGACCGGGTGCACCCGGCCGTGGTCACCGCGTGGGCGCTGGCCGTCGTCGCGCTCCTCGGCATCGTGCAGGCCTTCGACCCGGGCCTGTACCCCATGGGCACCATCGCCCTGCTGATCATGGCGGCGGGGCTCGGCGCGACCAGCGGCAGTGTCTTCGCGCTCGTCTCACGCGTCACCCCGCAGGCCCAGGTCGGCAGCGTCACCGGCATCGTCGGCGCGGTGGGCGGCCTCGGCGGTTTCGTCCCGCCGCTGGTCATGGGCGCGATCTACAGCGCCAAGGACTCCTACGCGATCGGCTTCATGCTGCTGGCCATGCTCGCCCTCGCGGGCTGCGTCTACTCCTACGGGCGCATGCGCGCCGCGGGCACGCCGGGCGCCCCCTGAACCATCCCGCGTGCGCCTACGGCGCCACCCGCGCCACTGTCCCCGACTCCAGCGCCACCCACAGCGCGCCGTCCGGGCCCACCGTGATGCCGTGCGGCTCGGACGCGGACGCCGGCAGCCCGTACTCGGAGACGGCGCCCGCAGCCGTGACGCGCCCGACGCGGTTCGCGTCCCACTCCGTGAACCAGCACTCCCCGGCGGACACCGCGACGATCGCGTGCGGCTTGACGGAGCGGTCGGGGAGCGGGAACTCCTCGACGCCGCCGTCCACCCGCACCCTCGCGACCTGGCCCGCGCCGATCTCGACGCACCACAGGGCCTCGCCGTCGCTCGCGATGCCCACGGGACCGGCGCCGGGAGTGGGCAGCCGGTGCAGCGCTGTCCCGCCGTCCACGCCGACGCGGCAGAGCGCGTCCGCCTGGTTGAGGGTGCACCACAGGGCGCCGTCCGGGCCCGCCGTGATCGCCGAGGGGTAGGCGCCGGGCACGGGCAGCGGGAACTCGGTGAACTCGCCGCCGGGCGTCAGACGGCCGACGCGACCCGCGTTCAGCTCCGTGAACCACAGTGCGCCGTCAGGCCCTGCCGCGATGCCGAAGGGACCGCTCTCGGGCGTCGGCACCTCGAACGAGGCGATCTCGCCCCCGACCGTGATCCGGCCGATGCGGTGGTCCCGGGTACGGGTGAACCACAGCGCGCCGTCCGGGCCCGGCGCGATGACCGTCGGCTGGCACCCCGTCGAGTCCAGCGGATACCGCGTCAGACCGCCGTCGACGGTGAGGCGCGCGATCTCACCGCTCCCGGCGAGGGTGATCCACAGCGCCCCGTCAGGTCCTGCCGCGATGCCGTACGGGCCCGCGTCCGCGTCCGCCACGGGGAACTCCTGGACCAGCGGGGCACCACCGGTATCCGGCACGGCGACTCCTTCCGGGAACGGTGGAACGGCCGGTGACGTGACCGGCCCGGCGCCGCCGCCCGAAGCCCGCGCGGCCGTCCGCCACCGCACCCTCCCCGCGACGAGGCCCCGGCGGCAACCGCTTTTCCGCACGACGGTCGGCCGCCGCCAGGCCGCGCGCCCCGGCACCGGCCCGGCCCGGCGCAGCTACAGGTACAGCCCCGCGCCCTCGCGGTCCGCCTGGGAGGGGAGCGACGAGGGGGACGTGCCCTTGCGGAGCGCGAACAGCTCCGCGAGCGTCGCACCGTCGCGCCCGACGCCCTCCTCCGTGCCGAGCCAGCCCACCGCCTCCTGCCGGGAGAGCGGGCCCACCTCGATACGGGCGAGGCACCGGCCAGGACGCACGACCGCCGGGTGCAGCCGCTCCAGGTCCTCGTTCGTCGTGACCCCCACCAGCACCCGCCTGCCCTGGCCCAGCAGCCCGTCCGTCAGGTTCAGCAGCCGCGACAGGGCCTGGCCCGCCGCGTGCTTCGCCTCCCCGCGGATCAGCTCGTCGCAGTCCTCCAGCAGGAGCAGCCGCCAGCGCTGCTCGTCGTCCTCGTCGGAGTCGTCGGCGCCGATGGCGATGTCCATCAGATAGCCGATGTTGTTGAACAGGTGCTCAGGGTCCAGCACGCAGTCCACCTGGCACCAGTCGCGCCACGAGCGGGCCAGCGTCCGCAGCGCCGAGGTCTTGCCCGTGCCGGGCGGGCCGTGCAGCAGCAGGAGCCGTCCCGCGATCTCGTCCGGAGTGATCTTCATCAGGTCGTCCATGGCCGTGGCCACCCGCGACGTGTAGTTCGCGCGGACGTCCTCCCAGGTGCCCGCCGTGATCGTGCGGGTGGTGCGGCGCGGACCGCGCATGGGGGAGTGGTACCAGAAGCCCATGGAGACCTTGTCCGACTGCGGCTCGGGCTCGTCCTCCGCGCCGTCGACCGCCTGCTTGAGCTGCTTCTCCGCCAGCTCGTCGCTGACCGCCGTCACCGTGACGTCCGCGCCGTGGCTCCAGCGCGAGACGAGCGCCGTCCAGCCCTCGCCCTCCGCGAGCGTGGTGCGGCGCCCGTCGGCCCGCGCCTCGCGCAGCACCTTCGCGCCGGGCGGCAGCAGATCGCGGCCCTTCTTGACGTGGTCCACGGAGTGACTGCGCGAGTACGGCTGCTCACCCCGCGTGAAACGGCCCAGGAAGAGCGCGTCGATGATGTCGGAGGGGGAGTCGGTGTCGTCGAGGGTCAGCCGCGCGGGCAGCGCGTCCTCGGGCGGGGTCGGCGCGGTCAGGGCGTCACTCCTGTCGTCGTGTGCGGGTGCGGTGCGGCGGGTTGCGGACATGCCGCACATGATCCGGCATCGGCCCGGCATCGTGCACGCACGTTTCCTCTCGCGCGGCGGGACGTTACTCACCTGTTCCAGCGGAACCGCTCATACCGGACGCCGCCGCCGATACCGTGGGCCGAATGGGGCCGCACAGCGGGGACAACAGCGGGGACCGCGGAAGCCAGGGAAACCGAGAGGCCCGGGGGCACCGGGGAGACCGGGCAGCGATGAACGTGGCGCGCTGGCGCGCGGCGGGCCTGATCGGCGTCGCCCTCGTGGCGGCCGGACTCCTGCTCGCCCTGTTCGGGACGCCGGGCGGCCCCGGCGAGGACACGGGCGGTGCCGGGGTCTACGGCCACCCCGAGCGCCCCGTCGGCAAGCCCAGGCCCGAGCTGGGCTGGGGCTTCACCCACACCGCCGACAGCGCCGACGAGGGTGAGAAGGCGGCCCGCGACCGTGCCAGGCGGCTCCTCGCGGACGCGAAGCTCCCGCAGAACCAGCACATCATGGGCTGGGGCGCCGACAGCCCCGAGCCCTCACCCGGCGACTACGACTTCGCGGCGCTCGACAGCCGCGTCGAGCTGATGCGTGCGACGGGACAGCCGCCCGTCATCACCCTGTGCTGCGCCCCCGACTGGATGAAGGACGGCGGCGAGGCGGGCGAGACCGACTGGAGCGAGCTGGAGACCGCGCCCAGCCGCAAGCACTACGCGGACTTCGCCGAGCTGGCCGGGAAGATCGCCCGCCGCTACCCGGACGTGCGTCACTTCATCGTCTGGAACGAGATGAAGGGCTTCTACGACGACCGCCTCGACCGGTGGGATCACGAGGGCTACACCGACTTCTACAACCTCGTACACGCCGAGCTGAAGAAGGCGGACGAGGACAACCTTGTGGGCGGCCCGTACGTGGTGATGGACAGCGTGGGCAAGGCCAGCAGGCACGCCTCCGACGTCACCGGCCCCTGGGGCGCCCTCGACCAGCGCGCACTCGACGCCGTCAGCTACTGGAACAAGCACAGGCGCGGCGCCGACTTCGCCGTCGTCGACGGCTCCAGCTACACCATGGACGACCGCCTCGTGCCCGACGAGTTCGCCGCCACCGACAAGCTCACCGCCGTCAGCCGCTGGGTGCGCGAGAAGACGCGGCTGCCGCTGTGGTGGGCCGAGTGGTACGTGGAGGTCGGCGACGAGAACGACGAGCGCGACGCCTGGAGCGAGCCGCACAGGACCGCCGTCCAGGCCGCCGGGATGATCGCCATGGCACGCGGCGGCGCCACCACCGGCTTCTACTGGAACCCGCAGAACAGGGGCGCCAAGTGCGCGGGCTGCCTCTGGCGCAGCACGGAACTGTCCGACGGCGGCACCGGGCTGCCCATGATGGGGCTGCTGTCCCGCTTCGCCCGGGAGTTCCCGCCGGGCACACGCCACGAGGACGTCACCGTCGCCGAGGACGACCGGCCCAACGTCAGGGTCCTCGCCGACGACGCGGCCGTCCTCGTCGTCAACACCCTCGGCCGGGAGATCGACGCGAGGATCGACGGGCGGCGCTTCGCGATGGACGGGTACGAGGTGCGCTGGCTCGAGCGCGACGGCCGCTGAACCCGCCACTGAACCAGCCCCACTCGTCAACTCCCGCCACATCAGGCCCAGTTGGCGCCACGGCGGGCGAGCGGTCCGCGTCAGGCGCGGCTCCGGGGGTACGCGTACACCTGCCCGAGCCCCAGGCCCCCGAGGAGGGTTCATGAGCGCTGCCCCACGCGAAGGCGGGCGCGTCCCGCGGCTGACCGCGTTCCTCGTCGTCCTCGTCCTCGTGCTGGGAGTGGCGGTGCTGGCGGGCCGGAACCTGCTGCCCGACCTGCGCAGCCCCTTCGGAACGGAGACCAAGGACCGCACAGGACCCGTCCTGCTGAAGTCCATCCAGGACATGAGCCGCTACCAGGCGGCGGAGGGCACCTTCCAGGTCGTCGTCGATCTGGAGAAGGACGCCAAGTTCCTCCCCGACGCCGTGCGCGGCAGCCGCACCCTCTACGTCGGCAACGGCAGCGTGGCCTCCTACGTGGACTTCGGCGGCCTCGACGACGGCGCCGTCAAGGTCTCCGACGACGAGAAGTCCGTCTCCGTACGCCTCCCGCACGCGAAGCTGGCCAAGCCCTCGCTCGACGTGGAGCGCTCCTACCCGGTGACGAAGGAACGCGGCCTCCTCGACCGCATCGGCGACTTCTTCACCGACAACCCGGACGACGAGCGCGAGGTGCACAAGCTCGCCGTCCGCCACATCAGCGAGGCGGCACGCGAGAGCGACCTGGAGAAGCGCGCCGAGAAGAACACCACCAACATGCTGGAGGGCATGCTGCGCTCCCTCAAGTTCGAGGACGTCTCCGTCACCTACGCGGAAGAAGCCAAGGGCGACTGACCTGCGCCTTTCGCCCCGCGGCGGCCGGGCGGCCGGGCGGTGCGGCCCGTTGTCGGCCGTCTGTCGGTGCGCTGTGGGCGGCCTGTCGGCACGGGCACGGAGTCTTGCCTGAGAAGCCGCCGGGCGCCCATCCGGCGGGCATCCGACAGGCAAGGAACCAGCATGACCACCGACGTCACGATCATCGGCGCCGGACTCGGCGGCCTCGCGCTCGCCCGGGTCCTCCACGTCCACGGCATCCCGGCCACCGTCTACGAGGCCGAGTCCTCGCCGACCGCGCGCTCGCAGGGCGGCATGCTCGACATCCACGACTACAACGGCCAGCTCGCCCTCGAAGCAGCCGGCCTGATGGACGAGTTCCGCGCCCTCATCCTGGAGGGCCGCCAGGCGATACGGGTCCTCGACCCGGACGGGAACCTCCTGTTCGACAAGGCCGACGACGGCACCGGCGGACGCCCCGAGGTGCAGCGCGGCGAGCTGCGGCAGATGCTGCTCGACTCGCTGCCGGACGGCACCGTCCGCTGGGGCCGCAAGGCCAGCGCGGCGCGCACCCTCGGCGAAGGCCGCCACGAGGTGACGTTCGCCGACGGCGGCACCGTCGTCACAGGGCTGCTCGTCGGCGCGGACGGCGCGTGGTCACGGATCAGGCCGCTTCTCTCGGACGCCGTGCCCGCGTACATCGGCAAGTCGGTCGTCGAGACCTACCTGTTCGACGCGGACACGCGGCACCCCGCCGCCGCGAAGACGGTCGGCGGCGGGTCGATGTTCGCGCTCAAGCAGGGCCGGGAGCTCTTCGCCCACCGGGAGAAGGGCGACACGCTGCACGCCTACGTGGGGATCGCCGAGCCGCTGGACTGGTTCGCCGCCATCGACTTCGACGACGCCGACGCGGCCAAGGTGCGGATCGCGCGGGAATTCGACGGCTGGGCACCGGAACTCACCGCGCTGATCACCACCAGCGACGTGGCGCCGGTCCTGCGCCCCCTCCACGCGCTGCCGCTCCGGCACCGGTGGGACCGTGTCCCGGGGGTGACCCTGCTCGGCGACGCGGCGCACCTCGCGGCCCCCAACGGCGAGGGCGCCAACCTCGCCATGCTCGACGGCGCCGAACTCGGCAAGGCCATCGCCGCGCACCCCGACGACATCGAGACCGCGCTCAGTGTGTACGAGCAGGCCATGTTCCCGCGCAGCGCCGAGGCCGCCGAAGCGGAGGACGCGGCGCCGGACAACCCCGCGCTGGAGGACGTGGTCAACTTCTTCAGCGGGGGCGGGGAGACCCCCTGAGCCGTCGGCCGGAACCGTCACGGCGACCGTGCCTGCCGGGCACCGGGGGCGGGGGCATCACGGCGTTCCGGCGCCGCTCCGCATGGCGGCGCCTGACGCCCGTCCGGCAGACCCGGCAGACCCGGCACCGGTCGGGTCACCCGACGCGTGACCCGGTCGGTCACCTCCCGTGGCGGCCGGAGGAACGGCGTGAGGTGTCACCGCCCCACATCTCGGTGCGCGTGATCTCCGGCCGCCCGGGGCGTCAGACCGCGTCGAGGCCGTCGACCATGCGGTCGAGGAGGCGGGTGAACGTCGCGTCGGGGTCGAGGGGGCCGGAGGGCGCGGCGAGCGCCTTGGCGAGTTCGGGGTGGCGGCCCTCGGCGGCGACGGCCGCCAGGTAGCGGGCCTCGGCCGCCGCGCGGCCCGGCGCGTGCGCCACCGCCGCCTGCGCGACCTCGTGCGCGACGTGCCCCGAGACGAAGCCGGTGAGCAGGCTGAACACCTCCATCCGCGCGCCGCCGTCGAGCCCCGTTGGCCGCAGTGCCACGAGCGCGTGCTCCAGGAAGGCGAGCGTGTGCGGGCCGGGCGAGCGGCGGGCCGTGAGCGCGGCGGGCAGCCAGGTGTGCCGCAGCATGAGGGCGCGCTGGGCGTGCGCCATGGCCTTGAGGTCGGCGCGCCAGTTCCCGGTGAGCGGCTCTCCGGCGGGGAGTTCGGCGCTGACGTGGTCGACCATCAGCTCCAGCAGCGTCTCCTTGTCGGGGACGTAGCTGTAGAGCGACATGACGCCCGCGCCGACCCGCGAGGCGACCTGCCGCATCGTGACCGCGTCCAGTCCCTCGGCGTCCGCGAGCGCGACGGCCGCCGCCGTCACCTGCTCCCGGCTGAACGCGGGCGGCCGTCCCCTGCGCGGCCTGCCGGACCGCAGCCAGAGCCGCTCCGGATCCACGCCCCCGGCCCCGGACCCGCTCCCGCCTCCGGTCCCGGACCCGCCCCCGGTCCCGTCGCCCTCGTGCACGGCGCCGCCGCCCTTCTCCTCGTATCTCCCCGTACCGACCGCCACTTGCCGTCCCCATCCAAGCAGGCGCTATTCTCGTACTACGTACGAGAATAGGCGAGGAGAGCCATGCCACCGCACCCGCGTGACGCCATACCCCGGCCCGGTCGGCCCCCGCGCTCCGCGCGGCTCCTGCGGGCGACCTGGCGCGGGCTCCCGGCCCGGCGGTACGACGTCCGCTGGGAACCCGGGCTCACCGTGCCCGCCGCCGACGGCACCCCGCTGCGCACGGACCACTACCTCCCCCTCGGCCAGGGCGACTTCCCCACCCTCCTGGTGCGCTCGCCCTACGGCAGGGGCCTGCCATGGGCGCCGCTGTACGGGCTGCTCTTCGCCGAACAGGGCTTCCACGTCGTCCTCCAGAGCTGCCGGGGCACCGGCGGCTCAGGCGGCGAGTTCCATCTGTGGCGCGACGAGCCGGCCGACGCGCTGGCCACCGTCGCCTGGCTGCGCGAGCGGCCGTGGTTCGACGGCAGGCTGGGCACCGTCGGGCCCAGTTACCTCGGCTATACGCAGTGGGCGCTCGCGCTCGATCCGCCGCCCGAACTGCGCGCGATGGCCGTACAGGTCGGCCTGCACGACCCGCATGCCCTGTTCCACGCGAACGGCGCGTTCCAGTTGGAGAACGCCCTCACCGTGGGCCTCGGCATGACCCACCAGTACCGTGGGGCCGCCGCCTTCCTCCGGGCCGCGCTGCGTCTGCGGCGCCGCCTGCGCGAGGTCACTCTCGCTCTGCCGCCGCGCGGAGCGCAGACCCGCGCCGTGGGCACCGGGGCGCCCTGGCTGGACGCGGCGACGCGCCACCCCGACGCCGACGACCCGTACTGGGACGGCGCCGATCTGGCCGCGGCGGCCGAGCGGGCGCGCGTGCCCGTCGGACTGGTCACCGGGTGGCACGACGCACTGGCCGCGCAGACCTTCGCGCAGTACGCGCGGCTGCGCGCGGCGGGCTGCGAGACCGCGCTGCTCGTCGGCCCGTGGACCCACACCTCGGCCCTCCAGCAGGGCTGGCCCGAGGTGTTCGCCGAGACCCTGGCCTGGCTGCGGGCCCACCTGTGCGACGACGCCTCAGGGCTGCGCGGCACTCCCGTACGCGTGCACATGGGCGGCGACCACGGGGGAGCCGGGCACGAGGGAGCGGGAGCCGGGGATGCGGGGGAGGCGTGGCGGGACTTCGACGTGTGGCCGCCCGACGGCACGGTGACCACCCCTCTCTTCGCGGCCCCCGGCGGGCGACTCGCCCGGCGGGCGCCCGAGGACCCCGCGCCGCTCGCCTCCTTCCGCTACGACCCGGCCGACCCCACCCCCTCGGTCGGCGGCGCCCTGCTCTCGCGCGGCGCGGGACCCCGCGACAACGGCGCTCTGGAGGCCCGCGAGGACGTCCTGACCTTCACCGGGCCGCCGCTGCCCGCACCCCTGGACGTCCTCGGTCCCGTCGCCGCGCGCCTGCGGGTCTCCGTGGACACCGGGCACGCCGACCTCGTCGCCCGCCTCTGCGACGTGGACGGCGCGGGCCGCTCCGTCAACGTCTGCGACGGCGTGGTCCGCGTCGCCACGGAGGGGGAGCGGATCACCGAGGTCACCGTGCCCCTGGGGGACACGGCGCACCGCTTCGCGGCGGGACACCGCGTCCGTCTCCAGCTCAGCGGCGGCGCCCACCCGCGCTACGCGCGCAACCCGGGCACCGGTGAGCCGTCGGCAGAGGCCACCCGGCTCACCCCCGTGCGGATCACCCTGCACCCGTCCTCGGCGCTGACCCTGCCCCACGAGCCCGGGGCCGACGGAGCCGACGGGACCGACGGGACCGACAGGGCCGACGGGACCGCGTCGGACGAGGCCCCGCTACGACATCGTCCAGAACCGCTGCACCAGCGCGGCCACGAACAGCAGCATCAGCGGCAGTGAGAACCAGAACGTGCTCTGGAGCCACGCGAAGGTGCGCTCGCCAGGCCGCGCCGCCACCCGTACGAACTCGCGCGCCCCCAGCAGCAGGATCAGCGCCAGCGCCGAGAGCCCGCCCATGATCGACCACGAGGTCCAGGTGATGCGCGGGCCGACGGGGCCGGGGTCCGGCGCCGCCGCCTTGCCCGAGGGCCGGTCGCGCAGGGTGTAGAGGACCGCGTCGTCGTTCGCCAGCACCTTGCGCAGCTCCCCGCGCCCGTCCAGCGCCTTCGTCAGCCGGGACTGCCAGTCGTGGGGATAGCCCGAGTCCAGCGCGAGGTAGGTGGACTGGCCCTCGTTGAGCATCAGATACGAGTTCGGCCCGGCCTCGCGCAGCGCCTCGACCAGCGAGGCGGGCCGCTCCGGGTCCAGCGGCGCCGGCGTCGGCACGTACTCCACCCGCTCCATGTCCCGCGCGCCCCAGGGCATGGCCGGAGTCACGTCGTCCACGGTGTCGTTGGTGGGCCACAGCAGGCGCACGGTCGGCTCGTCGTGCGCGTACACGTACTCCATCGCCGCGACCTCACCGGCCCGCGCCCGCTCGAAGGGCTCGTTGCCCCAGCGCGCCACCAGGAAGCCCCCCATCAGCACCAGCCCCGCCGACAGCGCGGCGAGCGGCGCGACATGGCGCCGCCACCACGGCTCGCCGTCGCGCGTGAAGCGGCCCCCCGCGCGGGGGAACAGCGCCAGCGCGGCCAGCACACAGGCGCCGGGTGCCGCGAAGAGGAAGACGCGCAGCGCGATCTCGCCGCCGTAGGACTGGGCGCCGAACGCCAGGAACGGCAGGCAGGTCAGCACCAGCAGCGCCCGGTCCGCGTACCCCTGCCGACGCCGCCGCAGCAGCCCGAGCCCCGCCAGCCCCAGCGTCCCGCCCGCCAGCGCTACCCGTACGTAGAGCACCAGCTTGTGCGTCTCGCTGCCGCCCTCGATGCGCCCGGAGACGGACGAGGACACATTGCCGCCCACGCCCCCGACCCCGCCGAACAGCTCGTCGAAGTGCCCCGACCAGTACGGCTCCGCCAGATAGCACACCCACACCGCCACCAGCACCCCGCACAGCAGCGGCAGCCCGTACAGCGTCGTGCGGCGCACCAGGATCAGCCCGATCAGCACCCCGAGCATCACGAACGGCGTCAACTGGTGCCCCGCGACCGAGGCCACGAACAGCCCGATCAGCACGGCCAGCAGCACGGCGCGCTCGCCCCGCCGCTCCGGGCCCGGCACCTCGTCCGTCTCGCCCGGCTGCCGCTTCCCGCCGCGCAGCGCGCGCGGCTGCCGGAACCACACCAGCAGCAGCGCGACGAACAGCAGATAGAAGAGGAACGTGAAGCCCTGCGGCGAGAAGTAGTCCTGGCCCACCCAGCCGCACAGCGCGAAGAACCACACCGCGCACCACTTGGCACGCCAGTGCGCCCGCACAGCCCGCAACAGCACCGCCAGCGGCGCCAGATACGCGAGCTGGATCACCGTCGGCCACCAGCGGATCAGCCCGGACAGATCGTCGACGCCGCACGCCCGCGCCAGGAAGGCGGCGCCCGCGAAGAAGCCCGGCCAGCTCCAGCGCGCGTCCATGTCGGGGGCCGCCGTGCCCGTGCGCTCGATGTAGTCCAGGAACCCCAGGTGCTGCCACGCGGTCGGGAAGCGCGGCGCGCCCTCCAGCAGGGCGGGGACGGCGTGCAGCGAGAACACCGTCAGCAGCAGCGCCACCGTCAGCAGCGCCCGGTGCTGACGCCCCGTCCACAGCGCCCCCGCGAAGACGGCCACCAACAGCGCGGCGCCCACCAGGGTGGGGACGGGCAGCACGGAGACCAGGCCGAGCCCGCCCATGGCCGTAAGCTCCGCCTCGCCCATGCCGGACAGGGGCAGCCAGTACAGCGCCACGGCCGCGCCCAGCAGCAGCCACAGGCCCGTGGCCGGGCGGCGCAGCCGCCGCAGCGTCGGGCGCAGCCGCTCGGACAGCGGGGGGCGTGGGCCGCGCGGCAGGTCTGGCAGCGGGGTGCCGCGGGGCGGGGTGACGCTGGGGTGCCGGTCCAGGTGCTCGAGGTCGGCGCGGAGCTGGAGCGTCGGCTCGTCCTCGTAGTCGCGGTAGTCGCGCGCCGCCCAGCTCGGGCGCCGCTCGCCGTCACCAGGTTCGCCGTCGCCGCGATCCCTGGCGCCGTCCCCGGCACCGTGCGCCGACGCCTCGGCCACGCTGGTGGCCGGGGCGCGCAGCACCCCGTACAGCTTCCACGCCGCGATCCCCGCCACAAGACCCAGGCTGCCCGCCTCGGCGAGCCCCGCGCCGGTCAGGCCCATGCGCGGCAGCAGCGCCACGGTCAGCCCGACCACCAGCACGCACAGCAGCCCCTGGAGATAGGCGAGCCCGGAGGTGCGGTTCTGGGCGCGCAGCACCGCGTAGTAGACCTCGATGACCACGCGCAGCGCGGCGCCCACCGCGTAGTAGCGCAGCAGCGGCGTCGCGGCGTCGGCGTACCCCTTCCCGAACACGCGCAGGACCAGCGGCGCGAGGAGGAACAGGCCCGCGCACACCGGGAGCATGATGCGCGCCATCCGCAGCAGCGCGGCGCGCGCGTTCTCCGCCAGGCGCGCGGGATCGTGCGAGCCCTCCACGGTGAGCGAGGCCCCCATGTTGAGCGCGAGCAGGTTGATCGTGCCGCCGATCGTCGTCGTGGTGTAGAAGTACGCGTTCTCGGCGGACGGGATCTGCGAGGCGACGATGACGGGGACGAGGTAGACGACGACGAGCGAGAACAGCGCCCCCGTGTAGTCCCCCGCGAGGAAGCGGCCCATCTCGCGCATCCCGGCCGGGCGCGCGGTCTCCCGCGTGGCCCGCACGTGCCGGGGCACGAGCCGGGTGAACACCAGCCAGCCCAGGGGCAGCGCGGACAGCGCGATGGCCGCGACCCAGGAGACGAAGACGCCCGCCGTGGGGACCGCGGCGGCCAGCGCCACCAGCAGGATCAGCTTGGCCGTGGAGAAGACGGTGTTGCCGACCGGCACCCACCGCGCGCTGCGCAGCCCCGTGAGCACGCCGTCCTGGAGCGTCAGCAGCGACCACAGGACGACCGCCAGGACGAACCCGGCGCCCGGCAGCAGCCCGTGCAGGAAGCGGTACGAGTCGCCCCACCAGTCGAGCGTCGCCAGGAAGACCAGCGCGGCGCACACGACGACCACCGAACTCGCCAGATACGTGCGCAGGATGAGCTGCCTGGTGGTGCGCCCCGCGACGGGGATGAAGCGGGCCAGCGCGCCCATCAGCGTCACCGCCGTGAGGCCCGCGAGGAACTTCATGGCGGCGATGGCGGCCGAACCCTGGCCGACGGCGGAGTCCGAGTAGTAGCGCGCCGCCACGAGCCAGTAACCGAGCCCGAGGACCGCGGAGATGCCGGTGTTCAGCATCAGCGCGTAGGCGTTGCGGAAGAGCTGGCTACCGCCGCCCTTGCCGCCGCCACGCGCTGAGCGCCCGGTGGCGGCGGCAGCACCGGACGGCTGTTCCGGTGCGTAGGTGTCAGTCACATGCTCGGTGATCCCTGGCTCCTGGTCGGGCGGTGAGACGGACGGATGGACGGGTGGACGGGTCGGGAGCGCTGTTCGACGGGGGCGGCGGGACGGGTGGGTCCGGGGGTGGTGCCGGTGCGCCGGGCGCGGTCAGTGCGGTGAGCGCCCTGCGACCGCGCCGTACGACCGCGTACCCCCTGCCCAGCACCTTGTCCAGGGCGAAGTCACGGCCCAGGGGCCGACCTTCCACCAGGCGCTGGAACTCGGCCAGGTCCGTGCTGCGGCGCACCGTGTAGCGGGTGAGCGCGTACGGGCCCTGCGTGCGCCTGGCGAGCGCGTTGTTGACGGCGAGGGACTGCCCGAAACCGCCCGCGCGCACGGCCTCGCGCACCCTACGGCTGGAATACCCGTAGGGATAGGCGAAGGACACCGGTCTGGTGCCCGTCTCCGCGGCGATGATGTCGCGGCAGTGCCCGATCTCGTGGGCGAGCGGCCCGTCGTCGAGCTGGTCGAGCTGCGGATGCGTGTGGCTGTGCCCCCCGATCTCCACACCGGCCCGCTCCAGGCCCCGCACCTGGTGCCAGTCGAGCATCGTGTCCAGGGCGCCGCCGCTCTCGTACGGGCCGCGCAGCCAGCCGGTGGAGACGAACAGGGTCGCGCGGAAGCCGTACTCGACGAGTACGGGCAGCGCGTACCGGTGCACGCCCTCGTAGCCGTCGTCGAAGGTCACCAGCACCGGACGGCACGGCAGCGCACGCCCTGTGCGCCAGGCGTGGCCCAGCTCGGCCGCGGTGACCGGCGAGAAGCGGAGCCGGTCCAGCAGGGCCATCTGCGCGGCGAACGCGTCCGGCGCAACGGAGAGGCTGTGCGCCGCTCGCGCGGGCACATGGCTCACCGCGTGATACATCAGCACCGGCACGGGCCCCGGCGCCGCCCCGACGAACCCCCGTCTGTGCCCCGCCCCGCCCCTCACGCGGCGGCCTCCCCGTCCCCACCACCGGCCCCCGCCACCACGGGCGGCGTGCGCTCGCCCACGTCGGCCCCGGTGCCGCTCCGGGCCGGGGACGTGCCTTCGGCCGACGGCCGGTTCTCGGCCACCGTCGCGCCCTCGCCCGCGTCGGTCCGGGTGCCGCTCCGTGCCGGGGACGTGCCTTCGGCCGACGGCCGGTTCTCGGGCACCGTCGCGGCCTCGTCCGCCGAGGGACTGTCGGCCCGCGAGGCGCGGTTGCCCGTCCCCTCGCCCCTGTCGGCCCGGGTGCCGTTCCGGGCCGGACAAGTGCCTCCGGCCGACGACCCGTTCTCGGGCACCGTCGTGCGCGCGGCCCGCGAGGCGCCGTTGCCCGCGCCCGCGGCGAACCCCGCACCCGCGCGACGGGCCCGCAGGCCGCCGAGTGCGTAACCGGCCGCCGCCGCCGCGACGCCCGTCACGACCGCCGCCGCCCTGCCCGCGCCGCCGGGACGGGCGAGGGCGAAGTCGCGCAGACCGCGCGCCACCGCTGCGGGCAGCACCCGCGTCGCGTAGCGGCGCTCCGTCGACAGGCCGTCCCGCGCGCCGACGCTGCTCGCGACCAGCGCCTTGGACAGGCCCTCCGCGTAGGCGCGGCGGCGCAGATAGGCGAAGCGCGCACGGGACGCGGGCACCCGGTGGTGGATGACCGCGCGGTCGTCGACGAGCAGCACCGCGTCCGGGCGCGCCCGGCGCAGCCGGATGCACAGCTCGGTCTCCTCGCAGCCGAGCGGCAGCCGGTCGCCGTCGCGTCCGATGCCGGTGGCGAAGCCGCCGACGGCGTCGAAGGCCGTACGGCGGAAGGACGCGTTCCCGCCCAGCACATTGCGCACCCGCACCCGTCCCGTCGGATGGCCCTTGTACATGCAGCCGACGGCCCAGTCGAACTCCTCGGGGAACCACACGGGTCGGCGCCCCGACTCCCATACGGGCTCGGTGCGCCCGCCGACCGCCATCACCAGCGGATCGGCGTACGCGGCGGCCAGGTGCCGCAGCCAGTCGCGCTCGGCGACCGCGTCGTCGTCGAGGAAGGCGACGATCTCGCCCGTCGAGGCCGCGACGCCGGTGTTGCGCCCGGCGGAGAGGCCGCGTGGCCCCGCGTTGTCGAGCACCCGCACCCGCGCACCATCCGGCCTCGCGCCGCCCGTCGCGCACGCGCCCGACTCGGCGAACTCCGCCGCCAGGCGGCCCCGCAGCAGCGGATTGTGGTCCACGACGAGCAGCGTCTCCCACGCGGCCAGCGACTGCGCCCGCACCGAGTCGACGGCGGCGAGGATGTCGGCCCAGCGGTCCTCCGTGTAGGCGCAGATCACCACGGAGAGCCGCGGGCCACGGGCGTCCGCGCCGCTCACCTGCCCTCCCGCACCATCGCCGTGCGGACCTGCGCGCTCGCGGCGACGACGCGGTTCCTGCGGTCCGCGCGCTCGCGCAGGATCACCCTCAGCACGCGCAGCCCGTCGCGCACGGCGCGCAGATTGCTGGTGCCGTGGATGCGCTCGTACTCGTGGCTGGGTATCTCCTGCACCCGGAACCCCGCCTTGACGACCCTGATGTTCATCAGCGTCTCCACCTCGAAGCCCGCGCAGTCCAGCTTGATGTCGTCGAGGCAGTGGCGCCAGAAGGCGTTGTAGCCGTAGCACAGGTCCGTGTAGCGGGCGCCGAACTTGCGGTTGACGACCGAGGTGAGGACGTGGTTGCCCAGCTTGCGCACGGGCGTCATGTCGTCCGTGCCCCCGCCGTTGGCGAAGCGCGAGCCCTTCGCGAAGTCGGCGCCGCCGACCAGCGCGGAGACGTAGGAGACGATCTCGGCGCCGTCCATGGACCCGTCGGCGTCGGCCATCACCACGATGTCACCGGTGCAGGCGGCGAAACCGGTGATCAGGGCGTCGCCCTTGCCCTTGCCCCGCTGGGTGACGACGGTGATGTCAGGACGCAGCTCGCGGGCCACGGCCACGGTGTCGTCCGACGAGTTGCCGTCCACAAGGACGACCTCGTGCACCCACTCGGGCAGCGACGTGAAGACGTACGGCAGGTTCTCGGCCTCGTTCATCGCCGGGATGACGACGCTGACACGGGGCGCTATCGCCAGGTGCGAGGAGACCGGGCGGTACTCCTGCGGCGTTTCCTCCGTGGCGCTCTCCGGCTCGGCCTCCGCCTCGGCCCCCGCCTCCGCCGGGGCGGCGCCCGTGGGCTTCTCCCCGTTGGGCGGCTGTTCGGCCAGCGGTCGCGTGGTGAACGTCATGAGCTGTTCCCTCTCGTCCGGTGGACCGCCCACCCCAGGACGGTCCCGCACTGTGTCCGGTTCGAAAGGGGGGTTGCCGCCCCGCGTAGTGCGGAGCGCTGGCATACGTGACTCCTCGCGCGGCCCGTGTCCCGACTGCGCCCGTCGCCCCCAGCGACGCGCGTGATCGGCCCCGGCACCCCCCTACCGCGCCCCGCCTCCGCTGCCCGTCCCGGCCGTGCCCTCCCCAGAGCCGATGCCGGTGGGCCCCCTATGTGCGGGGGGATGCGGGTGGATGTACGTCAGTATGGACGTTTGAGTTCTTATGGCAAGACCTGGAGCATCAACTCCGTTTTGCCGTAAGAATGATGTCACCGCCCTTCTGTCCCCTCTTTCTTTCCTGTTTTTCCCGGCTTTCCCGGCCTTCTCGTCCTCGCCGGGTCCGACGGGTCCACCGCGCCGCCCGGGCGCAGCGCGCCCACCTTCTTCAGAGCCCGGTCGGCCGGTTCGAACAGCGCCGGTCTCGCCAGCACCGCGTTGCGCAGCGCGCGGACGGGCGCGCGGTGCGCCCTGCGGCCGTACGCCACCGGGTGGGGCCGGGTCACCCAGCCCTCGTGCACCGTGATCTCACGGGTCTTGAGGGAGTCCTTGTACTGCTTCTGGCCGCGCCCCAGATCCACGTACGAGAGCCCGTCGGCCGCCGCGCCCTCGGCCATCCGCAGATGCATCAGGAGGCCGGGCGAGAACGGCGCGAACTCGGGGTCGTAGGCGGGGAACCAGCAGGTGTGGACCCGGTCGGTACGCGGCCCGAAGTGCGCCGCGACCGGGCGCGAGCCCGCGTAGAGGACGGAGAGCTGGCCCGCGAACGCGTCCGAGCGGGAGTGGAAGAGCTGGTGCACCAACTGGACGATCCAGGGGCGCGCGAAGCGGTCGCTGCGCCCCGTCCTGCGGTACTGCGCCGATTTCCAGGCCATCAGCGTGTGCAGCACGGCGGGATCGCGCTCGTCGTGCACATAGCGCACCTCGCCGACCCTGCGGCCGAGCTTGCGCTCCTTGTAGAACGTCTCGCGCACGAACCTGGGCGAGGCGGCGCGCAGCCGCGCCAGGTAGGCGTCGAAGCCCTGGTCCACGT
This sequence comes from Streptomyces sp. NPDC054796, assembly GCF_053611545.1. Lineage (NCBI taxonomy): Bacteria > Bacillati > Actinomycetota > Actinomycetes > Kitasatosporales > Streptomycetaceae > Streptomyces > Streptomyces sp. NPDC054796. The sequence continues at coordinate 53,794 of NZ_JBSHAO010000019.1, forward strand.
CGATCACCGGGGAGGCGAAGGAGGCGGTGACGCCGTCGCCGAACGCGTCCTGGCCCTCGGCGAGGTGGTCGAACTCCCACATGGACAGCCCGCAGGCGCGCAGCAGTTCCCGCGCGTCCCAGGTGAACCCCGGCCGGTGCACGACGCCCTGGCAGTCCGAGACGCCCAGCCCGACCGCGCGGCCGACCCCGAGGGGCCCGCGCTGGTACGGGAAGAACGCGGCGGGCTCGCCGTCCTCGTCGTGGAGCACCGCCACCCGCACGTTCCCCCGGCTGCGGCCCACGGCGAGCGTGAACTCGGGCGAGAGGAAGGGGTTGGCGAGCTGCGGCGCGCCGTGCAGATGCGCCTTCGCCTGGAGGGAGGTCCACGCGGCCCGGTCGGCGTCCGTGAGTGCGCCCGGCCTGCGCACCTGGATGTCCACGTCAGCCGCCCCGCCGGGCGCCGCTGCCGCTGCCGCCGGTTCCGGTGCCGCCGCTTCCGTTCCGGCCGAGCGCGAGCGGCGTCAGCAGGAGCAGCCCGCTCAGCACCCCGACGGCGACGATGCCGCCGCGCACCGACCACGTATGCGTCGCGATCATCACCTGGGCGACGAGCAGGTCCAGCGCCGCTGCCCCGACGACGGCGACCACGGCGCGGGTCAGCGCGTCGAGACGGCGCAGCGAGGCCGCGAGGGCGAGCGCGGGCGCCGCCAGCAGGAAGAAGAGGGTGAAGGGGGCGCGCAGGGGCGAGGCGACATCGGCGAGCGCGAGCGCCGCACCCACACCGCCGACCCCGACGGCCGCGCCCGCCAGCAGCGGCAGCGAGTCGGTCCTGGCTGAACCGGAGCCGGAGCCGGAACCGGAACCGGGCCTGTCCGTCCCACCGGGCGTGCCGGGTGTCATGGAATCACCGGGTCTCCGCGTGGATTCGCCGGATCTCTGAATGATCTGCATTGGTGGCCAGTCCCCCCGGAATGCCCCCGAAGCGCAGGATATGAGCACTCAATCTGGCGGCATCTCAGCAGCCTCGTCAAGCGTGCGCCAGGACTGTGACCGTGTAACAGCGAGCGGCCCGTGAGCGCCCGTACCGGAGTACTCGCTGGGGGAGTCGCCGGGCTCGCAGGTCACCGTGAAGTCCACCGCGTCGGACTCCGCCGCGCGCGGCGAGCGCACGGCGACCTTCATCGAGTCCTCGCGCGTCTCGTCAGCCGTATAGGTGGTCTCGGTGTGGTCCACGGTGCGGGACTTGGCGCCCCCGGCCGCGAAGTGGAGGGTCTGCCAGCCCGGCGCCGAGGTCGTGCCGCTGCCGGTGGTCCAGCGGTACTCGACGTCGGCGGGCAGCTTCCTGGCGGTGAGCTTCGCGGTGAAGGAGGGCGCCTCGGCCGAGGGCGGCGGGCAGGCTCCCGCGTAGCTGTCGCGTACGGCCGTGACCGTGACGGTGATCTTCTGCTCGTACGAGCCGCCTCTGTCACCCCCGTCACCCCCGTCGTCTCCGCCACCCGTGTCGCCTCCGGTGCTCCCGCCGTCGTCGCCCCCGCCCCCGCTGCCGCCGTCGTTCCCGCCCGTACCGCCCCCGTCGCCGCCGTCCCGTCCGCCGTCGGAGTCCTGGCCTTCCGTGCCGTCCGTACCGCCCGAGGAACTGCCGGAGCCGGAGCCGGACCCCGAGCCCGAGCCGCCCGCCTCCCCGCCCCCGCCGCGGGTGCCCTCCCACACGAGCCAGCCGACGAGCAGCGCGGCGAGCAGCGCCACCGTCAGCAGCCACACGAGGCCGTGCCGCTTCGGCCCGTCGCGTCGCGGCGCGGACGTCGAGGTGAGGGGCCCGTCCATCGCGGCGGGCCCGAAGCCGGGCGGCGGCCCGGCCGTGGCCCCCGTGCGGGTGGCGGCCGTGGGCGCGCCCGGGTCGGCCGGGGACCAGACCGTCGGCGCGTAGGCGGCCGGAGGAGTGGAGGTGTCGCGCGGGGTGCCGCCCGCCGAGGCGCTGACCAGCATCCGCGCCGCCTCCTCGGCCGGGAGCCGCAGCTCCGGGTCCTTGCGCAGCAGCCCCTCGATGACGGGGGCGAGCGGCCCGGCGTGCGAGGGCGGCGGCAGTTCCTCGTCGACGACGGCGCGCAGCGTGCTCAGCGCGGAGTCGCGGCGGAAGGGCGTGTTCCCCTCGACCGCCGCGTACAGCAGCACTCCCAGCGACCACAGGTCGGAGGCGGGACCCGGCGGACGTCCCATCGCTCGTTCGGGTGCGAGGAACTCGGGAGAACCGACCAGCTGGCCGGTCATGGTCAGCGCCGAGCTGCCCTCGACGACCGCGATCCCGAAGTCGGTGAGGACCGTGCGCCCGTCGTTGCCGACGAGGACGTTGCCGGGCTTCACATCGCGGTGCAGCACCGAGGCCGCGTGCGCGGCGCGCAGCGCGGCGAGCACCTCGGCGCCGATGGCCGCCGCCCGTTCGGGCGCCAGCCGCCCCTCCGCCTCGAGTACCTCGTACAGGGAGAGTCCGCGCACCAGTTCCATGACGATCCACGGGCGGCCGTCGTCGTTGACGACGTCGTAGACCGTGACGACGTTACGGTGCGTGACGCGTCCGGCGGCCCACGCCTCCCGCTCCAGACGGGTGTAGAGCTGTGTGATCTCCCGCTCACTCAGGACGTCGGGAGCACGCACCTCCTTGACGGCGACGTCGCGGTCCAGGCGCTCGTCGTGCGCCTGCCAGACCACGCCCATCCCGCCCCGCCCCAGCTCCCGCAGGAGCCGGTAGCGGCCGGACAGAACCCGTTGCGCGCTCATTGCGCCCCCCTTGCCCCCTTCTTCGTGATGCTGAGCGCTCGTACGGTGTTCGTCAACCGGCTTGTGGGGCAGGTGAATCCTGTGACCGGGATACACGCGTGTCGGACTCGGGAGATAGGGTTACTCTGCCCGGGCCGGGTGCCCTCGTACGGGTGGGGAGTGTCATGGAACAGATAACAGTGAGCAGCAGGGCGCGAGTGCCTGCGATCAAATGCGGGACGAGCGCGACGAGTTCGCGTCTCGACCGGCATCTGGCCGTGCTCGCCGGCCCCGCTGTGCCGCAGGGCCAGACGGAAGAGGCGACGACGCTGATGCGTGAGCTCACGCAGCGCGACGCCGCGCGAAGCGGTGCGAAGAACCGCGGTGCGCGGGTCTCGCTGTTCGCGCCTCTGCGCAAGCTGCGCCGCACCCTCTTCGGAGGGCGCGGCTGAGCCTCCGCGCTCCGCGCGGGGGTTGTGGGCATCCGTTCCACCTGACGGAACGGATGGACGCAACCCCCACCGGCCCGTAACCGGTACTCGGCCATGAGAGCCAGGGGCACGCCCCTCCCGCGTCCGCGCGGGAGGGCCCCTGGTCCCCGGCCGTTCACCTCTCCGGGACCCGGGCCCGTCCCGTCAGCTTTCCTCTCAGAGTTCACCCCGCGAATCCGCGCCGTGGCAGGGCACCCGGCACCCTTCCCCCGGCACCCCCCCGGAGTTCGCGCGAAGCACCCCCAACATCCCCGGCCTCCCCAGCCGATCCCCCCCGCCGCCCCACGCTCCGTCACAGCAGCGCCAACTGCCCCTCGGGGCCCTCCTCGCGCAGATCGAGGACCGAGGCCGGACGCCGTGCCCCGTCCGGAGGCGGCAGCACTCCCGCCTCCCGCAGCTCGGCCGCGCCGATGACCGGCTTCCCTGGCAGCGCCTCGGCCAGCTCCCGCAGCTCCGGTTCGAGACCGGCCAGCAGCGTCAGCACCGTGATCAGTTCCAGCAGCTCCGACGTCCACTCCTGAGGCCACTCGCGCGGTCGTACGGCAGCCAGCGAGCCCGGCTCCGGGGCCTCCTCGGGCGAGACGGGCGCGGCCCTGCGCGCGAACCAGGTCTCCAGTACCCGCGTACCGCCCGCCGTGTACTCCCACGCGGCCCGCTCCACGGGCGACACCCGCCCCTCGCCCACACACAGGGCTCGCTCCTCCTCGTCGTAGGCCAGCGCGTCGATGGCCGGACGCGCGGGGAGCGGGGCGCGTACGTAAGGGCGTTGCCCGCCGGGCAGCCTCGGCCGCCCCGGCCCGTCGGCGGCTCCGTCGCCCCCGCACCGTTCGCCGCGCGTGTGCAGCCACAGCGAGCGCCGTCCCAGCGCCACGCCCCGCTCCCACAGGTCCGCGTCCGCGGTGAAGGGCACCCTGCGGCCGTCAGGGCCCGCCGTGGCGGTCGCGGCCGTCCAGGCGAGCACGTCCTCGGCGCTCACCGGGTGCTCGAGGCGCCGCGCCAGGTGGTCGAGCAGCCCCGGCGCGAGGTTGGGTTCGAGGCCGCCCGGGCGCCGGTGCAGCGGACGCACCCGCCCCGGGCGTCCGGCGGGGGAGTGCCCGTCGGGCAGCAGCGCGGTGAAGGCGAGGGAGACGCCGGGCGCACGCGGGTCGTACGCGGTCTCCACCAGATGGATCTGACGCTCGTCCGTGACCCGCCACAGCTCGGGCCGCGCCACGTCGATGAGCCGGTGGTCGGGGAGCAGCCACTGCTGGTCGTACGGGCCGTGCAGCACCCGTACGGGCTCGGGGCAGGGCCCGGACTCGGCGGCCAGCCGGGCGCCGTGCGCGGGCCGCCCCGGCAGCGGTGCCACCGCGCTGCGGAGCGTACGGGCGCGGCTGGGCCGGAACAGCGCGGCGCGCCCCGCCTCGTCACCGGCGCGCAGCAGCGCGGCCCAGCGCCCCCGCAGGGACGCGGCGTCCGGGGCCAGTACCCAGGTGCGCCCGAGGCGCAGCGGGGCGACGGACCAGGGCATCACATCGTCGAGCAGCGGCGCCTCGGGCGCCTGGGCTACGTCTTCGCTCACCGCTCGATGCTACGAGCGGACCTCAGGGCGCTTCCACGGTGACCGAGAAGGAGAACCGGTCGCCCCGGTAGTGGATGCGCACGACGTCCACGACACGCCCTGTCCCGTCCCAGGTGACGCCGGTGTAGTGGAGGATCGGGCTCAGCAGCGGCACGTCCAGGAGCCTGGCGGTCTCCGGGTCCGCGAGCCTGGCCTCGACGGTGTCGGTGATACGGCTGATGCGCACCCCCGCCACGTCGCGCAGCACTTTGGTCATGGGCCAGCCCCGCTCCAGGTCGGCGGGGTCGATGCGGCGGGCCGCGTCGGGGTGGACGTGGTTCTCGGCCCAGTTGGTGGGTTCGCCGCTCGCGCTGTCGTGCCGCAGCCGCCGGTAGCCCATGGCCTCGCCGAGACCGGGGAAGTGCTCGGCGAGTTCGGCGGGCACGGCGCGTGGGCCGTGGTCCAGCAGCGTCGTGCGGTCGCCGCTCTGCTGGGCGACGATCGCGTCCACCGAGCCCATCACGCGCACCGCGCGCTCCCTGCGCGCCTCCGGTTCGATGAAGGTGCCGCGGCGCCGGTGGCGGGTGATCAGGCCCTCGGACTCCAGCTCTTTGAGCGCCTGCCGCATGGTGAGCACGCTGACGCCGTAGTGCCGCGCGAGCCGCTCCTCTGTGGGCAGCCGCAGCGGGGCGTCGGGGGAGCGGCCGAGTATGGAGGCGCGCAGCGACTGCGAGACCTGGTACCACAGCGGGAGCTTGCGGTTCAGCTCCAGCGAGTCGGGGGCGAAGACACTCACGGCACCCTCTTCGTGCTCTTCGTGTCGGGACTGCCGGAGCTGCCTGAGCTGCCGGGGTTCCCGAAGTGGCGCTCCAGACCCTGCCACACGTCGTCGTAGCCGCTCTGGAGGTGGTCAGCGTCCCGTGCCTGGCGGGTGAGGGTGACCGGCCAGCGGGTCTCGAACATGAAGGCCAGCCCGTCGTCCACCTTCTGCGGCGTCAGCTCGGCAGCGCTGGCGCGCTCGAACGTCTCCCGGTCCGGGCCGTGCGCGGACATCATGTTGTGCAGCGAGCCGCCGCCCGGTACGAAGCCCTCGGCCTTGGCGTCGTAGGCGCCCTCGATCAGGCCCATGTACTCGCTCATCACGTTCCGGTGGAAGTACGGCGGCCGGAACGTGTCCTCGCCCACCAGCCAGCGCGGCGCGAACACCACGAAGTCCACGCCCGCCAGGCCGGGAGTGTCCGTGGGCGAGGTGAGCACCGTGAAGAGGGACGGGTCCGGGTGGTCGTAGCTGATCGAGCCCAGGACGTTGAAGCGGTGCAGGTCGTAGACGTAGGGGACGTGGTTGCCGTGCCAGGCGACGACGTCCAGCGGCGAGTGCGCGTACGTCGCGCTCCAGAGGTTGCCGCAGAACTTGTTGACGACCTCGACGGGGCGCTCCTCGTCCTCGTACGCCGCCACGGGCGCGAGGAAGTCGCGCGGGTTGGCGAGGCCATTGGCGCCGACGGGGCCGAGCTCGGGCAGGGTGAAGGGGGCGCCGTAGTTCTCGCAGACGTAGCCCCGTGCCGTGCCCTCCGGCAGCTCCACGCGGAAGCGCACCCCGCGCGGGATCAGCGCGATGTGGCCGGGCTCGGCGCGCAGCAGCCCGAACTCGGTGCGCAGCAGCAGCCCGCCGCGCTCCGGCACGATCAGCAGCTCGCCGTCGGCGTCGCCGAAGACCCGGTCGGTCATGGAGGCGTTGGCCGCGTAGAGGTGGACGGCCATGCCCGTGCGCTGGGCCGCGTCCCCGTTGCCGCCCAGGGTCCACAGGCCCGCGAGGAAGTCGGTGCCGGGCGCGGGCTCGGGCAGCGGGTTCCAGCGCAGCCTGTTGGGGTCGGGCTCCGACTCGGTGAAGGGCGCGGTGCGCAGCCCGCCGTTGTCCGCGCGGACGAAGCGCGGGTGGGCGGCCGAGGGACGGATGCGGTACAGCCACGAACGCCGGTTGTGGGCGCGCGGTTCGGTGAAGGCGCTGCCGCTGAGCTGCTCGGCGTAGAGGCCGAGGGGGGCGCGCTGCGGGGAGTTGCGCCCGAGTGGCAGCGCGCCCGGGACCGCCTCGCTGCTGTGCTGGTTCCCGAACCCGGAGAGGTGGGCCGCGGGGTGCGCGGCGGAGTGGGCTGGGCCCTCGGCCGTCTCGTGCGCCCGCTCGCCCGTGGCGCGTGCGCGCTCGCTGGTGCCGCCCGTACCGACGCTCATCGCCGTGCTCCCGCCGTCTCATGGATCCCGCTGGATTCCTTCGCAAGACCATAGGAATCGAAGGGTCGCCCGTCAATGACCGGCGACGGACGGCGAGGGCGGGTGCGGGGGCGGGGGTTCGTCCGGGCCGCCGGGCAGCGCGCGGGCGAGGAGGTCCACCACGGCGCCGCGCGACCGGTAGGGGGTGAGCGCCCTCCGCATCCCCTGTATCGCCTGTTCCGCTTCACCGGAGCGCAGCCGTACGTAGCCGTCCAGGAACCCGTGCCAGGCCGCGCACGCGTCGTCGAGCCGCCCGCAGCGCAGGAGCAGCCGTCCCATGCGGGCCTGGGACAGGGCGTGTCCGCGCACGTCGGCCGGCTGCCGTTCGGCGCGGGAGCGGCCGAGGGCGCTGAGCGCGCCGGAGAGGTCGCCCAGCGCCTCCAGGGTGAGCGAGACCTGGAAGGAGAGCGCGGCAGGGGAGTACACGTCGAACGGGCCGCCGCCCGTCTGGGTCCCGTCAGCCGTCGGTTCGGGGAGGGCGCCGCCCTCCGCGCGGGACGCGGTGCGCGGCGGCGGTACGGAGGGGGCCCGTAGGGCGCCGCCGGGCGCGGGGCCGTACGTGGTGCCGGGTGTGCGCCTCTGCTGCCGGGGGGTGTGCGGCTCCGGGGGGTCCGGTCGCGTGGGCGGGCCGCTCGGGCCGGGTGGGTCGGGCAAGGGATCGGTTTCCGGGGCTGTGCTGTTGGCCGTCGGGCCGCTTGCGGGATCGATTCTGCGCGGGACGACCACGGGGCCTTCGGGCTCGATCCCGGTTCCGGTTCCGTTTCCGGTCCTCGCCTCCGTTCCGGTTCCCTTCTCCGGACCGGGTTCGGCGGACCCGGACCCCGCCCCGGACCCGGAGCCGTTGCTGTTCGCGTTCGCGCCGCGCGTCCGCTGCGGCCGGTGCGCGGAGCGGTGGCCGCCCGAGCGGTCCGACGCGTACTCCGCGGCCGAGAGCGCGGCGAGCGCGCCGCGCCGGTCCCCGGAGCGGGCCCGTACGACGGCCAGCTCGGCCTGCACGTACGCGCGCCGCGGAGGGCTCGCCGTACGGACCGCTTCGGCCGCCGCCTCGGCCAGCCGCAGCCCGGGGCCGATGTGGCCCAGTCGCCGTGCCTGCGTGCCCATCGCGCGCAGCACCAGGCCCCAGTCCGCGCGGTCGCCCGCCTCCGCGGCGAGCCGGTGCGCGTGCGTGTAGCAGTGCTGCGCGAGGCCGTGGAGCTGCCCGTCCTCGTACATCCGGGCCAGCAGGAAGGACAACCGGCTCGCCGTGCGCAGCAGTTCGGGCCGGTCCGGGTGGCGGGCGCGGGCGCGCAGCAGAGGCCCGACGTCGTCGGCGAGATAGGCGGCGAGCGCGGAGCGTCCGTTGCGCCCGCCGTGCGCGTCGATGGAGGAGGCGAAGAACCGGACCGCGTCGTGCAGCGCGAGGGCGCGCGGCGAAGGGGCCGCGGGCCCGGCCCTGCCGTACCACGACGAGAGCGTGGCGGGCCTGGGCGGCACCTTCGCGTCCGCCAGCCGGTAGGGGCGCTGCTGGAGACGCACCCTGCGGGGTGCGTCCGCGTCGGAACGGCTGAGCGAGGTGATCGCGCTGACGGGATCGGCGCCCCTCGGCTCGGGCGCGGTGGCGCTGAACCCCGCGGACTCCGGGGTGATCGTACGGTCCACGCGCCGGGACAGCGCCTCGGCGACGAGCTCGGGCACGGGGCGGCGTGGCTGGGTGCCGCTGAGCCAGTGGGCGACGGCGGTGCGGTCGTAGTGGAGTTCGCTGCCGATCTCGGAACCCAGCGCGTTGACCGCTCGCGCCAGCGCCTCCTGGGTCCAGTCGGCCTCGCTGAGCAGGGAGCGGAGCCGCTGGTTGGGCCTGCGCCGATTGGTCATAGTCTCTTCGTCTCACGCGCGGGAGATGTGCGGCAGGGGCGTACGGAGGCATCGGCGGACGGGGGTACGCCTCACGCTCACACGAACGGGCGAGACTGACGTGCGTTCAGCGGCCCTTGAGTGGCCGGTTCTCCGCGCACTGGCGACGGTCGGAGTATGAACGATCCCTTCTCCCTCGCGCCCCCCGCCTTCCCCGCCTCCCCCGCCCGCCCCAGGCCGCGCACCGGCCCCGGCACGGCGCCGGTTCCCCGTGCGGGGGTGGCGGACCGTGCGGCGGGACCGGCCGCCCGTACGGGGACGGCCGGCGCTGACCGACCGGCCAGCCCGTCGAGCGGAGAGTAACGCCCGTCACGTTCCCCCTTCGCGCGGTTCCGTTGTCGGTGCCCGCCGTTAGAGTCGGCGGCATCCGAAGACAGTGCTGTCCTTGAGGGGGAGCTATGGCGGAGACGGCCCCGGCGTTGCGCATCTGCCCGTTGTGCGAGGCCACGTGCGGCCTCACCGTCACGGTCGAGGACGAGCGGATCACCGCCGTGCGCGGAGACAGGGAGGACGTCTTCAGCCGCGGCTTCATCTGCCCCAAGGGCGCCTCCTTCGGCGAGCTGGACGAGGACCCGGACCGGCTCACCCGCCCCCTGGTGCGGGGCGCGGACGGCGAACTGCGCGAGACGGGCTGGGACGAGGCGTTCGCCGCCGTCGCCGCCGGTCTCGGCGGGGTGCTGGGCCGCGGCGATCCCCAGGCCGTCGCGCTCTTCCTCGGCAACCCGAACGTGCACACCATGGCGGGCTCGCTCTATCCGCCCGTGCTGATGAGCGTGCTGCGCACCCGGAACGTGTTCACGGCCAGCACCCTCGATCAGATGCCCAAGCACGTCTCCAGCGGCCTGCTGTACGGGGACGCGTTCGCCATCCCCGTCCCCGATGTGGACCGCACGGATCATCTGCTGGTCATCGGCGCCAACCCGCTGGACTCGAACGGCTCGCTGGCCACCGCGCCCGATTTCCCCGGCAAGCTCAAGCGGCTGCGCCGCCGCGGCGGGCGTCTCACCGTCGTGGACCCGCGCCGCACCCGTACGGCCAAGCTCGCCGACCGCCATCTGGCCGTCCGCCCCGGAAGCGACGCACTGCTGCTGATGGCCATGGTGCAGGTCCTCTTCGCCGAGGGCCTGGTGGAGACCGGCGAGCTGGGCGCGCACCTCTCGGGCGTCGAGGAGGTCGGACGGCTCGCCGAAGGCTTCACCCCGGAGGCCGTCGCGGACGCGTGCGACGTACCGGCGGCGGAGATCCGTGCCCTCGCCCGCGAGATCGCCGGTGCCGGGCGCGCCGCGGTATACGGCCGGGTGGGCTCCTCGACGGTGGAGTTCGGCACCCTCACCAACTGGCTGGTGGACGTCCTCAGTGCCCTGACGGGGAATCTGGACCGCCCCGGTGGCGCCATGTTCCCCCTCTCGGCCACAGCCCGGGCGCCCCGGCCCCACGCGCCAGGCAAGGGCTTCGCCCTCGGGCGCTGGCGCAGCAGGGTGAGCGGGCACCCCGAGGCCAAGTCCGAGCTGCCCACGGCGGCGCTCGCCGAGGAGATCAGCACCCCGGGCGGGGGCCAGGTGCGCGCCCTCGTCACGCTCGCGGGCAACCCCGTGCTCTCGGCGCCCGACGGCGCGGCGCTGGACGAGGCGCTGTCCGGGCTGGAGTTCATGGTCAGCGTCGATCCGTATCTGAACGAGACCACGCGCCACGCGCACGTCGTCCTGCCCCCGCCCCGCCCCAGCCGCTCCGCTCACTTCGACTTCGCCTTCAACGGCTTCGCCGTGCACAACCAGGTGCGCTACACGCGTCCCGTCGTCGAGCGCGCCGAGGGCGAGCCGTCGGAGAGCGAGATCCTGGCGCGGCTCGTGCTGTGCGCCTCCGGCACCCCGGAAGCCGATCCCGGTTCCGTGGACGAGATGGTCATCGGCGGCGCCCTCGCCAAGGCGGTGGCAGAGCCGCACTCTCCCGTGCACGGCCGCGATCCCTCGGAGCTGGCCAAGGCACTCACCGGGCGCGACGGCGCGGAACGGCGCCTGGACATGATGCTGCGCCTCGGCCCCTACGGGGAGGGCTTCGGCGCGGACCCGGAGGGGCTGACGCTGGAGAAGGTCCTCGCCCATCCGCACGGCATCGATCTCGGCCCGCTGCGTCCGCGTGTGCCCGAGGTGCTCAGGACCCGCTCAGGCGCCGTCGAGCTGTGCCCCGAGCCCCTGGTGGGCGAGGTGGCCAGGCTGCGCGGGGCGCTGCGCGCCAGGTCGGAAGGCGCCGGTTCCGGTTCCGGTCTTGTGCTGGTGGGCCGCCGCCATCTGCGGTCCAACAACAGCTGGATGCACAACCTCCCCGCGCTGCGCGGCGGCACCAACCGCTGCACGCTCCAGATGCACCCCGAGGACGCGGCCAGGCTCGGCCTGACGGACGGTGCCCAGGCCCGGATCAAGGGCGACGGGGGAGAGGTGGAGGCGCCCGTCGAGATCACCGAGGCGGTGCGCACGGGCGTGGTCAGCCTGCCGCACGGCTGGGGCCACGACCGCCCCGGCACCCGGACGCGGGTGGCCTCGGCCGAGCCCGGCGTGAACGTCAACCAGCTCCTCGACGGCACCCTGCTCGACCCGCTCTCGGGCACCGCCGTGCTCAACGGGTTCCCCGTCCAGGTGGCTCCCGTGGCTCCCGTGGCCGTCGTCCGAGCCGGGCTGTAGGGGTCCCCTCAGCAGGCATAAGGCTCTGAGCTGGGGTTTTGCTCTTATTGTTCACGGCGGGAACTCTTGTGGAGGTGATTTGAGGGCACCTACGGTCGTCCAGCCGCCTCAGGTTCGTCGACGAGACACCTGCGCCGTGGCGGAGTTCAAGGGCGAACGTAAAGGTGATCCATGCTGACCATTCTCGGCTTCGTCATGATCGCGACATTTCTGACGCTGATCATGACGAAGAAGATGTCGCCCCTGGCGGCCCTGATCCTGATACCCGCGCTCTTCTGCATCCTCGCGGGGCAGGGCGCGAGCCTCGGGGACTACGTCCTCAAGGGCATCGGTGATCTCGCGCCGACGGCCGCCATGCTGATGTTCGCCATCATCTACTTCGGGGTGATGATCGACGTCGGGCTCTTCGATCCGATCGTGCGGGGCATCCTCAAGTTCTGCAAGGCGGACCCGATGCGGGTCGTCGTCGGTACGGCCGTGCTCGCGGCGGTCGTCTCCCTCGACGGCGACGGCTCGACCACCTTCATGATCACCGTCTCCGCGATGCTGCCCCTCTACCGGCGCCTCAAGATGAGCGTCCTGGTCATGACGGGTGTGGCCGCCACGGCGAACGGCGTCATGAACACCGTCCCCTGGGGCGGGCCCACAGCGCGCGCCGCGACGGCGCTGAAGCTCGACCCGGGCGAGATCTTCGTCCCGATGATCCCCGCGCTCGCCGTCGGGCTGCTCTTCGTCCTCCTCCTCGCCTGGGTGCTCGGGCTGCGCGAGCGCCGCCGCCTCGGCGTGCTGACGCTGGACGGCGACGCGGCGCCCGGGGACGCCGCCGAGGCCGGGGACGTGCGCGAGAAGGTGCTCGCGGGTGCGGGTGCGGGTGCGGGTGCGGGCGTCGGCTCGGCGTCGGCGGGTGCGGGGGCCGTGATGGGCGCGGGCGGTTCCGGCAAGGGCCGCGGCCTCTTCGGCCGCAAGCGCGCGACGGGAGCGGGCGGCTCCGGTACGGCCGCCGCTGCGGCCACCCCCGCAGGCCCCGCAGGCCCCGCAGGCCCCGAAGGCCCCGCGAGCACCGCTGGCCCGGACGCCGACGCCGCCGACGACGACCTCATCGGCCTCGACCCCCACCGCGCCACCCTGCGCCCCAAGCTGTTCTGGTTCAACGCCGCGCTGACGGTGGCCCTGCTGACGCTGCTCATCATGCAGACCCTGCCCATCCCGGTGCTGTTCCTGCTCGGCGCGGGCATCGCGCTCACCGTCAACTTTCCGAACATGAAGGACCAGAAGGCCCGCATCGCCGCGCACGCCGACAACGTCCTCAACGTCTCCGGCATGGTCTTCGCCGCCGCCGTCTTCACCGGCGTCCTCACCGAGAGCGGCATGGTCGACGAGATGGCCCGCTCGCTGGTCAACGGGCTCCCGGACGGGCTGGGCCCGTACATGACCGTCGTCACCGGCGTGCTGAGCATCCCGTTCACGTACTTCATGTCCAACGACGGCTTCTACTTCGGCATCGTGCCGATCCTCGCCGAGGCGGGCGCAGCGCACGGCGTCTCCTCCGTCGAGATCGCCCGCGCCTCCCTCGTCGGCCAGGCGCTGCACATGTCGAGCCCGCTCGTGCCCGCCGTCTACGTCCTCGTCGGCATGGCCAAGGTGGAGTTCGGCGACCACACCCGCTTCACCGTCAAATGGGCGGCGCTCACCTCGCTCGTCGTCCTGGGCGCCGGTCTGCTGTTCGGAATCCTGTAGGTGAGCGGCATACCGGAGAGCGGCCGGCCGCGCTCGCGCGGCTGGCTGCTGCGCCTGGTCATCGCCTTCGCGTTCGCGCAGGGCGCGGTGAGCATGGCGCGGCCGGCCGTCTCGTACCACGCGCTGGCACTGGGCGCCGACGCGCGCGCCGTCGGCGTCGTGACCGCCGTCTACGCGCTGCTGCCCCTGGCCGTCGCCGTCCCGCTGGGCCGGCGCACGGACCGGGGGCGCTGCGGTCCGCTGCTGCCCCTGGGCGTCGCGCTGATCGCGGCGGGCTGCGCGCTGTCGGGTACGGCGGACTCGCTCGGTCCGCTCGCGGCCTGGAGCGCGCTGATGGGCCTGGGGCATTTGGCCTTCGTCATCGGCGCCCAGTCCCTGGTCGCGCGGCAGAGCGGCCCCGGCGAACACGACCGCAACTTCGGCCACTTCACCATCGGCGCCTCGCTCGGCCAGCTCGTCGGCCCGCTGCTGGCGGGCTGGCTGGTCGGCGGCGGTACGGGGGCCTCCGGAGGCGTGGGTGGCACGGGCGCCGGGGCGGCCGGGCTCGACGGCTCCTTCGCGCTGTTCGCCTCCGGCGTGCTCGCGCTGTGCGCCGTCTTCTCCCTGTGGCGGATCGAGGACCGGGCCGTGGTCGCACGGGCCGCGCGGGCCGCGCGCGACGCGGGGGAGGGCGCGGGCCCGGTGCCCGTCAGCAGCATCCTGCGCGCCCGTGGCGTCCCCGCCGGGATCTTCACCAGCCTCGCCGTCCTCTCCGCGACGGACGTGCTGACCGCGTACCTTCCCGTCGTCGGCGAGGAGCGCGGCATCGCGCCCGCGCTGGTGGGCGTGCTGCTGAGCCTGCGGGCCGCCGCCTCCGTGGCCTCGCGCCTGGTGCTGCCGCCCATGGCCGCGTGGCTGGGACGGCAGACGCTGCTGGTCGTGAGCTGCCTGCTGGGCGCGGTGCTGTGCGTGCTGCTCGCGGTGCCCGTCCCCGTGTGGGCGCTCGCCCTCGCGCTGGTGCTGCTCGGCTTCTGCCTCGGGGTCGGTCAGCCGCTGACCATGACGACGGTCGTCCAGGCGGCACCCGTCGGCGCCCGGTCAACGGCGCTCGCGCTGCGGCTGACGGGCAACAGACTGGGCCAGGTCGCGGCGCCCGCCGGCGCGGGGCTGGTCGCGGGCGTGGCCGGTGCGGCGGCGCCCTTCGTGCTGCTGGGCGCCCTGCTCCTGGGCGCCTCGGGCACGGCGGCCAGATCCCGCCCGGAACCGGAACGCCCCTGAGAGCCTGTGGGGGCGCGACGCCCACGCCCGCGCCTCCCGGCGCCTCCCGAGGGGCGGGCGGGCACGCGCGGGAGCTTCGCGAGCCTGCCCCCACCTGCTACGGCGCGCCGGCGAGCCTGCCCATCACTTCGTACACCTGCTGCGGGGCCAACGGGGCGACGGAAAGCGGCTCTTGCGCTGTTTCCGTGCGCACTCCCTGAAGCAGGAAGGCAACCTGGCGGCGCCAGGCGTCGGGCGCGGTGTCAGCGGCCGCGCGAGCGAGCGAAGCGTTGGTGCCGAGGAAGAGCGGGAGGTCCTCGCCGGTGAAGTCCGGGCGGACCTTCAAGTCGGCCGACGGTCCGCGATCCCCGGTCGCCGACCCGGACGACCTCGCGGAGCACTACTGGGGCATGTACACCAAGCGCGACCGCGTCGAGCGGTTCCACCCCGAATCGATGACGCCGCAGACCACCGCACAGCACCTGCGGCACTGAGCGCGACGCCAGGCGCCCAGGGTCACGCGCCCGCCCCGTACGTGATCCAGCGCACGTGGTGGTGGGCTGACACTTCAAACTAGCGGCGCTAGTTTGGGTTCATGCAGGCACACGACGGGATGTACATCGACGGCGCGTGGCGACCCGCCGCCGGACCGGAGACCATCGAGGTCATCAACCCCGCGAACGGGACGGTCATCGCCACCGTTCCCGCGGGCGGCAGTGCGGACGTGGACGCGGCCGTACGTGCCGCGCGCGGGGCGTTCCCCGGGTGGGCGGCCACGGCGCCCGCCGAGCGGGCCGCGCTCATCGGCGCGCTGCACGACCAACTGGAGGCGCGCCGCGAGGAGATCGCCGCCACCGTCACGGCCGAACTCGGCTCGCCCCTCTCCTTCTCGCAGGCCGTGCACGCGAGCGTGCCCGTCGCGGTGAGCGGCAGTTACGCCAAGCTCGCGGCCGAGTACCCCTTCGAGGAGAAGGTCGGCAACTCCCGTGTCCTCCACGAACCCGTGGGCGTCGTCGGCGCGATCACGCCGTGGAACTATCCGCTGCACCAGATCGTCGCCAAGGCGGCCCCGGCCCTGGCCGCGGGCTGCACCATGGTGCTCAAGCCCGCAGAGGACACCCCGCTGGTCGCCCAGCTCTTCGCGGAGGCGGTGCACGAAGCGGGCTTCCCCGCAGGGGTGTTCAACCTCGTCACGGGGCTCGGCCCGGTCGCGGGGCAGGCGCTCGCCGAGCACGAGGACGTGGACCTGGTCTCCTTCACCGGGTCGACGGCGGTGGGGAAGCGGATCGGGGCCGTCGCGGGCGGTGCCGTCAAGCGGGTGGCCCTGGAGCTGGGCGGCAAGTCGGCCAACGTCATCCTGCCCGGCGCCGATCTCACCAAGGCCGTGAAGGTCGGCGTCGCCAACGTCATGGCCAACTCGGGCCAGACGTGCAGCGCGTGGACCCGGATGCTGGTGGACGCCGAGCGCTACGACGAGGCCGTACGGATCGCCGCCGCGGCCGTCGCCAAGTACGTGCCGGGCGACCCGCTCGACGAGACCACCCGCCTCGGCCCCGTCGTCAACGCCAAGCAGCGCGAGCGCGTCACCGGTTACATCGCGCAGGGCGAGAAGGAGGGCGCCAGGCTCGTCGCGGGCGGCGCGAGCGCGCCCGAGGGGTACGAGGACGGCTGCTATGTGCGGCCCACCGTCTTCGCCGACGTCACCCCCGACATGGTGATCGCGCAGGAGGAGATCTTCGGCCCCGTCCTCTCCATCCTCAAGTACGAGGACACGGAGGAGGCCGTCCGCATCGCCAACGACACCGTCTACGGGCTCGCGGGCGCCGTCTGGGACGAGGACGAGGAGCGGGCCGTGGCCTTCGCGCGCCGTCTCGACACCGGTCAGGTGGACATCAACGGCGGCAGGTTCAACCCCGTCGCGCCGTTCGGCGGCTACAAGCAGTCGGGCGTAGGGCGCGAGCTGGGGAGGCACGGTCTGGGGGAGTACCTCCAGACCAAGTCGCTCCAGTTCTGAGCCCGGAGTTCTGAGCCTGGAGTTCCGGACCCGGAAGCTCCGGGTCCGGAGTGCCCCGCACGCCCACCACCGCAACCGCCACCCTCACCCGCCACCTGCCACCGCCACCGAGGAGCCCGTCATGGTCCGCGCCGCCGTACTGTCCGCCGTCGGAGCGCCGCTCGACATCACCGAGATCGACCTGCCCGAACCGGGCCCGGGCCAGGTGCGGGTCAAGCTCGCCGCGGCGGGCGTCTGCCACTCCGACCTCTCGCTCTCCAACGGCACCCTGCGCCAGCCCGTCCCCGCCGTGCTCGGGCACGAGGGCGCGGGGACCGTCGTCTCCGTCGGCGAGGGCGTCACGGGCCACGCGCCCGGCGACCGCGTCGTCCTCAACTGGGCGCCCTCGTGCGGCGAGTGCCACTTCTGCGCCACGCTGGCCGAGCCCTGGCTGTGTGTGAACGCGCAGGCGGCGACGACCGTGCCCTATGCCCGTACGCCCGCCGGCGACCCCCTCTACCCCGGCCTGAGCACGGCCGCCTTCGCCGAGGAGACGGTCGTCCCGGCGCACGCGCTGCTGCCGCTGCCCGAGGGGGTGCCGCTGACGGACGCGGCGCTGCTGGGCTGCGCCGTGCTGACGGGGTACGGGGCCGTGCACCACAGCGCCCGGGTGCGCGCGGGCGAGTCCGTGGCCGTCTTCGGGGTCGGTGGGGTCGGGCTCGCGACGCTCCAGGCGGCGCGGCTGGCGGGCGCGGGGACCGTCGTCGCCGTGGACGTCTCGCCGGAGAAGGAGGAGCTGGCCCGCTCGGCCGGGGCCACCGAGTACGTCGTCGCGTCCGAGACCACGGCCAAGGAGATCCGCAAGCTCACCGGCGGCCTCGGCGCCGACGTGGCCGTCGAGTGCGTGGGCCGCGCCGAGACCATCCGTACCGCGTGGAACTCCACGCGTCGCGGCGGCCGTACGACCGTCGTCGGCATCGGGCGCAAGGACGACACGATGACGCTGTCCGCGCTGGAGATCTTCCACTTCGCGCGCACCCTCACCGGCTGCGTCTACGGCGACTCCGACCCGGCGCGCGACCTGCCCGTACTGGCCCGCCACGTGCGCGAGGGCGGGCTCGACCTCGGCGCCCTGGTGACGGACAGGATCGGTCTGGCGGACATCCCCGCCGCCTTCGACGCGATGCGCGCCGGACGCGGCGGCCGCGCCCTGGTGGTCTTCTGACCGGGGGCGCTCCTGCGACGTCTCCTCGCTGAGCCGTGAGCCGTTCATCTGCTGAAGCGCTGCGCCAGCCCGTCCACCAGGGCCCGGAGCCCCGTCTCGAACGCGCCGTCGTCGATGCGCTGCTGGTGCTCGGCGAGGAGGTGGGCCTCGTCGAGGTGGGGGTAGTCGCGCGCGTAGACGTCGGCGTCGTCGACGAAGCCGCGCGCGAAGGAGCCGAGGGCCGAGCCCGCCACGAAGTAGCGCATCGTGGCGCCGATGTGGGTGGCCTGCACCTTGGGCCAGCCCGCCGCCGTCATCGCGCCGAAGACCGCGTCCGCCATCCGCAACTGGCTCGGCCTGCGCCCCGGGCCCTGCGCGAGGAACGGGACGATGTTGGGGTGCGCGGTGAGTGCCGCGCGGTACGAGCGGGCCCAGCCCAGCAGCGCGGCCCGCCACTCCGTGCCGTCCTCGAACATCGACAGATCGACCTGTGAGCACACCTCGTCGGCCACCGCGTCCAGGATCTCGTCCTTGGTACGGAAGTGGTTGTAGAGGGAGGGGCCGCTGACGCCGAGTTCGGCGGCGAGGCGCCGCGTGGAGACCGCCCCGAGCCCCTCCGCGTCGACGAGCGCGAGCGCGCACGCGACGATCCGTTCGCGGCTGAGCAGGGGTTTACGTGGGCGGGCCATGCGCCTCATCGTAGAGCCGCGACGCGAAAAACTAGCACCGCTCACCATCCGCCCGTCGCGCCGCCTGCCCGTGTCCGGCGGACTTCCTAGGCCGACGCCTGCGCTCCGCCTGTGGTCCGGACTGCTGCGGACGCGATCTCTGTCAGCAGACCGGAGACGGCGCCAGGCTCGCTGATCATGAGATCGTGTCCGCTGTCGATCTCCCAGAACCGGCCTTCGGCGCGTGCCTTGGCCATCAGCTCCTCGTCGTGGATGCCGAGACCCAGACTTGTGGCGGAGACGATCCGGTACTGCGGTATCGTCTCCACCGCCGGCCCGTTGTTCAGGACGAGGGGCTGCTCAAGGGTTTTCCACGGCTGAGGGGTGAGGCGTGGCAGCATCCACGCGATGTCCTCGGGGTCCGTGACCCCGAAGAACCTCACCAGGTCCTCGCTGGGAAAGAGCACGAGCTCGACACCCTCGACCACCCGGCTGTTCTCCCTCTCCTTGAGGAGGTGGGGGAACGCCTCGGTCTGCGAGCGGCCGTCGGGGGCGTCGAGGAACACGAGCTTCCCGACCCGGTCGCTGACGCGGTCGGCGGCCCCCCGTATCACCGTGCCGCCGTAGCTGTGACCGACGAGAACCACGTCTCTCAGGTCCTCGTAGAAGAGGAGGTTGGCCACTTCGGTGATGTGCGTGTCCAGATCGACACCGGGACTCACGAGGTGTGACCGTTCGCCCAGTCCGGTCAGGGTCGGGGAGTACACGGTGTGGCCCGCGGCCTCCAGCAGACGGGCGACCTTCTGATAGGACCAGCCGCCATGTCCGGCGCCGTGGACGAGTACGTAAGTGGCCATGATCTCTTCTCCTGTGCCGTGGCGCATGCGTGTGGTGGGGGTGGGGGTGGGGGTGAGGGCGGGGGCTATTTCTTGTCCGCGCGGGGCCGCTGCTGTGCCGCGCCGGAGGAGAGGCCAGGCCGCCTGGTGGCCGTGCTGGTGGTCTCGTCGGTGGCCTGGGCGAGCAGAGCGAGCGCGGCCCGCGAGGGCGAGTCCGCTTCCGTGGTGGCGACCACCACGCTGGACCCCTGCCCGCTGCTCAACGTCTGGAGGATGACGGTCAGGGACCCGACCAGAGGATGGCGCATCTCGTTCGCGCCGACGGTGCAGGGCTTGACCCGGTGTTCGGCCCACATCGCGGCGAACTCGGCGCTCTTCGCGGACAGTTCGCCCAGGAGCGCGTACAGTGCCACGTCCTCCGGATGCCGGGCCGCCACCAGACGCAGATTCGCGACCACCGCCCTGGCCCTGCCCGGCCAGTCCGCGTACAGGTCACGGACATGGGGGTCGAGGAACAGCAGTCTGGCCATGTTGGGACGCCGTGCCGGCAGGTCAGGGGCATCGGGGTCCAGATGCCCGGCGAACAGCGCATGGCCCAGGCGGTTCCACGCCAGCGCGTCGCTGCGCCGTCCCAGCACGATCGCGGGCACCTCGCCCAGCGCGTCCAGCAACTGGCGCGTCGCCTCCGTCACCCGTTCCGGCGCGGGCCGCCGTGCCCGGACGCGCTGCCTGTCCACCCGGCCCAGGTCGTGCAGGTGCTGCCGCCCGGGCTCGTCCAGCCGCAGAGCCCCGGCGATCGCGTCCAGCACCTCGGGCGAAGCGCTCAGCGACTGTCCCTGTTCGAGCCGGGTGTAGTAGGAGGTGCTCACCCCTGCCAGCATCGCCAGCTCCTCGCGCCGTAGCCCTGGCACGCGCCGCCGCTCCCCGTAGGTGGGGACCCCGGCGTCCTCCGGGCGCAACTGGGAGCGCCGGGCCCGCAGAAAGCTCCCGAGCTGCCTTTTTCCGTCCATGGCCTCGAGTATGGGCGGCCTCGCGACACCCAGCCTGACCCAGCCGTGGGTAGGCAGCGCCGGGTCAGGCCGCAGGCCCGTACGCGTCGAACGAAATGACGTCTAAGCAGGTGCTCAGCGGCCGATGTATGGTGTTCGCCCGGCAGAGGGAAGGGCGAGCGAGAGATGGCATCGGAGACGGAGTCACAGGTCGCGACGGGCGAGAACAGCGGTGGCGACGACAGCGGTGACGGCGGCGACGGCGCGAGCACGACGCCCGACGACTCCTTCGGCGGCGTCACCCCCGACGCCGCGCGACGGCTGCTGCTCGGCGCGGTGGAGGCGTTCGCCGAACGCGGTTTCCACGCCACCACGACCCGCGACATCGCGGGCCGCGCCGGAATGAGCCCGGCCGCGCTCTACATCCACTACAAGACCAAGGAAGAGCTGCTCTACCAGATCAGCCGCGTCGGCCACGAGCGGTCGGTCCGCATCCTGACGGAGGCCGCGCGGACGGACGGCGAGGGCGGGGACAGTGCCGGGGACGGCGAGGACGCGCCCGTGCGGCTGGTCCGCGCCGTGCGCTCCTTCGTGCGCTGGCACGCCGAGCACCACACGACGGCGCGCGTGGTGCAGTACGAACTGTCGGCGCTCAACGAGGAGCACTACGCCGAGATCGTCGGCCTGCGCAGGCGCAGCGAGGAACTGCTGCGCGGCATCCTGGAGGACGGCGAGGCGTCGGGCGAATTCGCGATCGCGGACATCCGGGGGACGACGCTCGCGGTGATGTCGCTGTGCATCGACGTAGCGCGCTGGTTCAGCCCCCAGGGCCGCCGCACGCCCGAGGAGATCGGCGCGCTCTACGCGGACCTCGTCCTGCGCATGGTCACCGCGCCCGCCCCGCGCTGACGGGCACGGGGCGGGACCGGAAGCGGACGTGCGGCATGCGGGTGCGCCCCACGTGGGCGTGCCGCATGTGGGCGTGCCCCACGCGGACGTGCCGCACGCTCACCAGAAGTAGCGGCTCAGCGTCTCCGCGACGCAGACCGGCTTGTCGCCGCCCTCCCGCTCGATCGTGACCTTGGCCGCGACCTGCACGGCGCCGCCGCCGACGTCGGTGATCTCCGAGAGTTCGGCGCGGGCGCGTAGCCGGGAGCCGACGGGCACGGGGGCGGGGAAGCGGACCTTGTTCACGCCGTAGTTGACGCCCATCTTCATGCCCTCGACGCGCATGATCTGCGGGACGAGCGCGGGCAGCAGGGACAGCGTCAGATAGCCGTGCGCGATGGTCGTGCCGAAGGGGCCGTCCTTGGCGCGCTCGGGGTCGACGTGGATCCACTGATGGTCACCCGTCGCGTCCGCGAACAGATCGACGCGCTTCTGGTCGATCGTAAGCCAGTCGCTGGTGCCCAACTCCTCGCCGACCGCGGCGGCCAGCTCGTCCGTCGAGGTGAAGACCCGGGGCTCCGCCATTCCTGCAACCTCCAAAGCGAGAGAGCGATAGACCTCGCGCCACCGGCCGCCCGCACGGGCGCAGCCACTAAGCGCTTGCTCAGCATGCTGCGGCGCCCCTCCCGTGTCAACGCCCGAAGGCCCTCCCGCCGTGGTCGGCGCCCGTCGCCGCCCTCACCACATCGACGGCTTGCGCTCCGCCCACGGCCGGGCCGCCTCCAACTGCGTCGAGAGGGCGAGCAGCGGCGCGTC
Source organism: Streptomyces sp. NPDC054796 (assembly GCF_053611545.1). NCBI lineage: Bacteria > Bacillati > Actinomycetota > Actinomycetes > Kitasatosporales > Streptomycetaceae > Streptomyces > Streptomyces sp. NPDC054796. The sequence goes on from NZ_JBSHAO010000019.1 coordinate 75,763, forward strand.
CTCCCCGTAGCGGCCCGCCAGCATCACGCCCACGGGCAGCCCGTCGTCCGTCCAGTGCAGCGGCAGCGACACGGCGGGCTGGCCCGTCGAGTTGTAGAGCGCGGTGAAAGGCGTGTAGTGCGTCAGCCCCGCGAACTCGGCCTTCGGGTCGTCGTCCACGCGCAGCCCGCCCACGGGCGCGGGCAGCTTCGCGAGGGTGGGGGAGAGGATCACGTCGTAGCCGGTGCCCGGCACCATCAGCGCGTCGGCGATGAGCTGGCCCGTCGCACGCAGCGCGTACAGGCCCTGCGCGAACTCCGGGCCCGAGACCTGCCCGCCCAGTTCCCGCAGATGGCGGGTGAGCGGCATCAGCGACTCCTCGCTGCCCGCGGGCAGCGGGCGCATCGCGGCCATCACCGACCACACGTGGGTGAAGGCACCGGCGAGCCGTTCGTCGGCCGGGATGTCGATCTCGTCGACCTCGTGTCCCAGGGTGCGCAGCAGCGCAGCCGTCTCCCGCGCCGCGGCCTCGCACTCGGGGTGCGAGGTGACGCCCGGCACGGCGGGCCGCTTCAGATGGGCGACGCGTAGTCGTGCGGGCGCGCGGTCCGCGTCGGCCCACGCCCGGTACGTCTCGCCGGGCGGCAGCGCGGGCGCCGCGTACGGGTCGCCCGGCATGGGCCCCGCGAGGACGTCGAGCAGCGCGGCGGCGTCCGCGACGGTGCGGGCCAGCGGGCCCGCCGTGGCCAGCCCTGTCACGTCGTGCAGCACCGGCCCCGAACTCACCAGCCCACGGCTGGGCTTGATGCCGAACAGGCCGCAGACGGAGGCGGGTATCCGGATGGAGCCGCCGCCGTCGCTGGCCTGCGCGACGGGCGCGAGGCCCGCAGCGACCGCCGCCGCCGCGCCCCCGCTGGAGCCGCCCGCCGAGCGCTCCGTGTCCCACGGGGAGCGCGCGGGCGGCGCGACCAGGTTCTCGGTGTAGCAGGGCAGGCCGAACTCGGGTGTGTTGGTCTTGCCCGTCATCGGGCTGCCGCCCTCGCGCAGCCTGCGCACGATGTGGTCGTCGGTCTCGGGCACGTGGCCGGTGAAGGCCGCGGAACCGTAGGTGCAGGTCACCCCGGCCACGTGGTTGAGGTCCTTGACCGGCACCGGCACCCCGTGGAGCGGCCCGAGGGCGTGCCGCTCCTCGCCCGCCTTGCGCGCGGCCAGCGCCGCGGTCTCCGCCTCGGCCGCCTGGGCACGCGCGAGTTCGGGGGTGACGGTGATGAAAGCGCCGAGCCCGGCACCGAGCCGGTCGACGCGGTCCAGATAGTGCTCGGTCAGCTCTACGGGCGAGACCGTGCCCGTACGGACCGCTTCGGCCTGCTCGGTCGCCGTCAGATCATGCAGCTCGGTCAACGCCGTTCCCCTCCTCGCGCAAGCCACTTGGCTCGGCTGGTCGGTAGTACGGCGCATACTCGCACTAGCCTCGGGAGGTCACCATGGCGCCTCGGCCTAGTCGGGGGGTGAGCCGGCCGTCGAAGCGGGCGCGTGCGTCCATGGAGGAGATCATGCGGCGCAGCACGTCAGCGAGGCGCGGGCTCGGGGGAGCTGAGGGGTCACAGGGGAGAAGTGATCGTCCGCCCCAGGTGAGGCGGTGCCACTCGTCGAGAGAGGTGGGCTTTCTGATCCCGTCGTGCTTCTCCCGTCTGCGCCTGGCGGCGACCTCCGACTCGTAGGCCAGCCACACCGACCGCGCTTCCTCCAGCTCTTCCAGCGCGGCTATCAGCAGCGCCGGATCGGGCTCACGGTCGTCCGGGCTGAACCCGTTGCTGGCACACAGGTGGTGCCATGTCGCGCGGTGCCCGTAGGGCGCGAAGCGCTCCAGACACTTGCGGAGCGCCTGGCGGCGCTGCGAGGGATCCCTTCCTGGATCCCGGACCTGCTGTGCGAGGGCTCTGAAGCCAGCCAATCATCCCACCTCCGACGGAGAGGACCCGGACTCGTCGGGGATATGACGTACCGGCCGCCTCATCGGATCCCGGATACGAAATCTTTTTTCGTCCGACTCCCTGTGAGGCTCACCCCGGAACTCGCCCGGTCTCTCTCCACAGTGCTCTACCTGCGCGGATCGGGTGAGGTACCCCGAGTCGGCGGGGGCAATCTCGAATTCACGGGAATCCCCGGGATTCTCATCACTTACTTACCTTCGGGCCCCGGCTTTAACTCCCGTCTTAACTTCGGTCTTTACGCCGGTCTTATCTTCGGCACCTTCCCCACCGGAGTCTCACAGCAATTGCGTGGCCTTCACCCAGTGAAGAAGTGCGGTGTCCGGCGCCGCGCGGACGGCCCGGCTCCGATGGTAGGGGCGTGCCGTGCGTGGCCGCAGGACATTGGCGTGACGGACGTGACTCGCCTCTCCGGCACGTTACGGAAGTGACGCGCCCTCGGCCCTTCGCCCCGGGCACGTCATGCCCGGCCCGTCACCTCCGGTACCGCTGCGCCACCGCCGCGAAGGCGGCCTTGGGTTCCCAGTCCATGTCGGGGTAGGTCCGGCCCCGGCGCCCTTCGAGGAGTTTGACGATGCCCAGACCTGCCCGGTCCAGGTCGTCTCTGGGGTCGCCGTCCGGGCGGTGCGGGTAGCCGGGCAGGGCGAACAGGAACACGAACGCGCTGTCCACGCCCTTGGTCTCGAAGATCTCCAGCAGCTCGCTCAGATACGCGGCCTGGCCCGCCTCGTCGCGCTCGTACACGCCGTTCAGCCGCACGGGGGCCCTGGTCGCCGGGTCGTGCTCGACCACTTCCAGCACCCGCCCGCCCCGGTCGCCCGCGCCCCGGTAGGCGGCGGTGCCGAACCCCGTGACGGCGAGCCGCTTGGGACCCTGGGCGAGGGTGCGCACCGCCTCCCGGAACCGGTCGGCGACCTCGGCGGAGCGGAGCAGTTCGAACGTCACGATGTCGAAGGGGGTCCAGTCGACCTGCTCGAACTGGATGGCCGCGTACGTCAGCTCGCCCTGGAAGTGCTCGCGCACCGTGGCCGCGGCGTCGCGGAGGAACGCGTTGACGCGCGCACCCAGCTCGCGCATCGCCTCGGCCCGCCGCTCGGGTGGCCGTCCCATCAGATGCCCGACCCGCTCCTCGGGGTTCTGCCCTGGCAGGAACCCGTGGTTCATCACGCTCAGCTCGACCCCCGCGACGAACACGACCGTGGCCCCACGCCGCCGGAGCCGTTCGGCCCGCTCGGCGCAGTCGCGGAAGAGCGCGAGGATCTGCTCCGGGCGCAGCTCCAGCGGATAGGGCGAGAACCAGACCTCCAGGCCGAGCGTGGCGGCTGCGTCGGCGGCCGACTCCAGCCGGCCCGGGTCGCCGCCGATGATCTGGACCGCGTCGCAGTGCAGGTCGTCGCGGATGATGGCGAGTTCGCGCCGGACGACGGCGGGGTCGAAGTGCTCGCGGGATGTCCGGCCGTCCACGACGAATCCGGTGTCGTAGGTCATTCCTCGTGCTCGCACGGTGGCGTCCTCCCCGTCGGTCCTTCCCGGCGGGTCGAGGCTGACAGGGAAAGTGCGTGCACGCAAGTTTGCGAGCGCGCAACTTCGTGTGGGACGGTGGCACCGTGACGACAACACCACCAGGGCTGCGGGAGCGTAAGAAACGGGCCACGCGTGAGGCGCTGCGCGAGGCGGCCCTGCGCCTGGCCGTGGAGCACGGGCCCGACCAGGTGCGGGTCGAGGACATCGCCGAGGCGGCCGGGGTCTCGCCGCGCACCTACAACAACTACTTCGCCAGCCGCGAGCAGGCCATTGTCTCCGCCGTCACGGCGGACCGGGAGGCGCGGATCGCGGCGGCGGTCGCGGCACGGGCCGCCGAGGTGCGCCTGGCCGACGCCGTCACCGATGCGGTCGTCGAGCAGTACACGGACTCCGGTGGGCGTGAACGCGAGGCACTGCTGCTGATCATCACCCGGACCGCGCTGCGCGACGCGTTCCTCGACGCCACCGCCGACATCGAGCCCCCGCTCACGGCGGTGATCGCCGAGCGACTGCCCGAACGCGCGGGTGACGCCGGGGCGCACACGGCCCGCGTGCTCGCGGCGAGCGTGGCCGCGGCGGTCCGCATCGCGTTGGAGGACTGGCTCCGGCCCGCCGGAAACCCCGCCGGGAATCCTGGCGGGGGTGCGGAGGCCGCCGGGAGTTCCGGTGCCGGAGGGCTGGTCGTGCCCTCCGGCTCGCTGCCCGACCGGCTCCGCGCGGCGCTGGCCCCGCTCGCGCCCGCGCTCGACGCCGCCGAGCACGCGTGCCAGACGTCGCGGCAGGGACGGGACTGAGGCACCCCCTGGTACCGGCACCGGCTAGGTCAGATCGCGCTCCCGTGTCTCGGGCAGCAGCAGCACGCACACCAGCGAGACGACGGCCATCGCGGACACGTACCAGCCCACGGCGCCCGAGCCGAAGGAGGACTGGAGGCGCGTCGCCACCAGCGGAGCGACCGCGCCGCCCAGCACGCCGCCGAGGTTGTACGCGAGGGAGGCGCCGGAGTAGCGCACCCGGGTGCCGAACAGCTCGGGCAAATACGCGCCCATCGGCCCGTAGACCACGCCCATGCAGAAGAGCGCCCCGCCCAGCGCCAGCGCGATCAGTACCGGCTGCTCCGTGTCCAGCAGCGGGAAGAGGACGAGGCCCCACACCACGGAGAGTCCGCAGCCCGCGAGGACGAGGCGGCGTCTGCCGCCGGAGTCCGAGCGGGTCGCGGCCAGCCAGGTGCCCGCCGCCAGGAAGAGGCAGGCCACCATGGACAGGCCCAGCATGGTGCTGCGCGGGACGCCGAGGCCCTTGGTCGCGTAGTTCAGGCAGTAGGTGGTGGCAGTGTAGAAGAGCCCGTACGCGACGATCATCCCGCCCGCGCCCAGCGCGAGTTCGCGCGGATGGCGGCGGAAGACCTCCAGCGCCGGGGCCTTGCTCGCCTCCTGCGCGTCCATCACCTTCTGGAAGACGGGCGTCTCGCTGATCCGCAGCCGTACGAACAGGCCGACGGCGACCAGCGCGAACGACAGCAGGAAGGGCACCCGCCAGCCCCAGGCGCGGAACGCGTCGTCGTCCAGCCCGGCCGACAGCGCCCAGAAGATGCCCGTCGCGGCGAGGAAGCCCACCGAGGGGCCGAGCTGCGGGAAGGCGGCGAAGAGGCCGCGGCGCTTGGCGGGCGCGTGCTCGACGGCCAGCAGCGCGGCCCCGCCCCACTCGCCGCCGAGCCCGATGCCCTGGAGGAAGCGCAGCAGCACGAGGAGCAGCGGCGCCCAGATGCCGAGGGTGCTGTAGCCGGGCAGCAGTCCGACGAAGGCGGTGGACAGGCCCATCAGCAGCAGCGAGGCGACCAGCACGGACTTGCGGCCCACCCGGTCCCCGAAGTGCCCGAAGACCAGCGAGCCCAGCGGCCTGGCGACGAACGCGACCGCGTAGGTGGAGAACGCGGCGAGGGTGGCGTTGAGCGGGCTGAGGTTCGGGAAGAACGCGGAGTCGAGCACGAGCGCGGCGGCGGTGCCGTACGCGTAGAAGTCGTAGAACTCGATCGCGGTCCCGATGAAGCTCGCCACGGCCACGCGCCGCATGTTCTCCGGCTTCTCCGCGTTCTCCGGCGTCTCCCGCGCCGCGCCGTCCGCCTCCGAGGGCGCCTTCTTCGCTGGTCCAGCATGGTTTTTCACGAACGCACCCTGGTCGTGCGCGTGGTCGGCAGTCAATAGCCGGGACGGCCCGTCTCGGTCTCCGAGACGCTTCGCGGGACACCTGGCGGGACACCTCGCGGCGGGGACGGAGCTCCCGGCTCCCACCGGCCGACGGTCCCGGCTGTGCGGGGGACCGCCGCGCGGCCGGTCCCGCTGGGCGTGCGCACAGAGCCGTCCTCAGCCCCTTCCCCCATGACATACCGACTGGTTAGTCTGCCCGCGCGGGGTCAGAGTCGACGAAGCGAAGCGAAGGGGAACCGGGCATGGAGTCTTTGCGCGACAGCGGGGTGGTCGTCACCGGCGCCGGAGGGGGAATCGGCGCGGCACTCGCCCGTCGCTTCGCCGCCGAGGGCGCCAGGGTCGTCGTGAACGACCTGGACGAGGCCAAGGCCAAGGCAGTGGCCGAGGAGATCGGCGGCATCCCCGTGCCCGGCGACGCCTCCAGCGTCGTCCCCGAGGCCCGCGAGGCGCTCGGCGGCACCGTCGACACCTTCTGCGCCAACGCGGGCATCGGCGTAGGCGGCGGCCCCGAGGCGCCCGACGCGATCTGGGACGCCGCCTGGGACGTCAACGTGATGGCCCACGTCAGGGCCGCCCGCGAGCTGATCCCCGGCTGGGTGGAGCGCGGCAGCGGCCGGTTCATCTCCACCGTCTCGGCGGCCGGACTCCTCACGATGGTCGGCGCCGCGCCCTACAGCGTGACGAAGCACGCGGCGCTCTCCTTCGCCGAGTGGCTGTCGCTGACGTACCGGCACAAGGGCGTCGACGTGCACGCCGTGTGCCCCCAGGGCGTACGCACCGACATGCTGCGCGAGACGGGGCCCGCCGGGGAACTGGTCCTCGTGCCCACCGCCATCGAGCCGGACGACGTGGCCGACGCCGTGTTCGCGGCCATGGCCGAGGGCCGTTTCCTCGTGCTGCCGCACCCCGAGACCGCCGACTACTACGCCGCGCGCGCCGCACAGCCCGACCAGTGGCTCGGCGGCATGAACCGCCTCCAGCAGAAGCTGGAACGCCGCCTGGCCGAGACCGAGGCAGGGTCGGGAGCCGCAGCCGACGAGGCGACCGGCGCCGCCGCCGGAACCGGAGCGGGCGCGGGCGAGGGGAGCGCGCGATGACCACGTACGAGGACATGCCCTGGCTGAGCCAGCTCAACGAGGCACAGCGCGCACCCGTCGCGCCGCCCGAGACGATCCTGCACGCCTTCCGCTCCGCCGTCGCCGCCGCGCCCGAGCACACCTTCCTCGCCTACTTCGACGGCAGGCTCTCCTACGAGGAGGCCGACGCACTCTCCGACGGCATCGCGGCCCACCTCGCGGCGCGCGGCCTCGGGCACGGCGACCGCGTCGCCCTCGTCCTCCAGAACAGCCCGCAGTTCGCGCTGGCGCTCCTGGGCGCATGGAAGGCGGGCGGCACCGTCGTGCCCGTCAACCCGATGTACAAGGACCGCGAGGTCGCCCACGTCCTGCGCGACGCCGAGGTGACCGCGCTCGTCTGCTCCGACCGCGCCTGGGAGGCGTATCTGCGCGCGACGGCCTCCGACTCGCCCGTCCGCATCGCGCTCACCACCTGCGAACGCGACCTCCAGACCCGCGACGACCCCCGCGTCCTCGGCTTCGAGCGCGCCCCGCGCGCCGACGACGCCGACGACCTCCTCGCCGTCGCGCGCAGCGGCGCCCCGGCCCCCGGGGGACGGGAGCTGACCGGCGCCGACACCGCGCTCATCAGCTACACCTCGGGCACGAGCGGCGCCCCCAAGGGCGCCATGAACCTGCACTCCAACATCGCCTACAACGCCGAGCGCCAGCGCGTCGGCGGCGGCCTGGAGGAGGGCGCCTGCATCTTCGCGCTCGCGCCGCTCTTCCACATCACCGGCATGGTGTGCCAGCTCGCGCCCGTCATCGCCAACCGGGGCACCCTCGCGCTCGCCTACCGCTTCGACGCGGGCGTCGTCCTCGACGCGTTCCTGGAGCACCGGCCCGCCTTCACCGTCGGCCCCTCGACCGCCTTCATGGCGCTCGCCGCGCACCCCGGGGTGAGCAGGGACCACTTCGCCTCCTTCTCGTTCATCTCCTCCGGCGGTGCTCCGCTGCCCCCGGCGCTGGTCGAGAAGTTCCGCGCCGCCTTCGGCCCGTACATCCGCAACGGCTACGGCCTCACCGAGTGCACCGCGCCCTGCGCCTCCGTACCGCCGGACAAGGAGGCGCCGGTCGACCCGGCCTCCGGCACCCTGGCCGTCGGCGTCCCCGGACCCGACACGGTGGTCCGCGTGCTCGACGAGAACGGGCAGCCGGTGCCCTTCGGCGAGCTGGGCGAGATCGCCGTGCGCGGCCCGCAGGTCGTCCCCGGCTACTGGCGACGCGCCGAGGAGTCGGCCGCTGCGCTGCCCGAGGGCGAGCTGCTCACCGGGGACATCGGCTTCATGGACGCCGACGGCTGGCTCTACGTCGTGGACCGCAAGAAGGACATGATCAACGCCTCCGGCTTCAAGGTGTGGCCGCGCGAGGTCGAGGACGTGCTCTACGCGCACCCCGCCGTCCGCGAGGCCGCCGTCGTCGGCGTGGCCGACAGCTACCGTGGCGAGAGTGTGAAGGCGTACGTCAGCCTCCGCGCCGAGGCACGGGCCGAGCCGTCGGAGCTGGCAGAGGAGCTGGTCGAGCACTGCAAGGCGCAGCTCGCCGCGTACAAGTACCCGCGCGAGATCGAGATACTGCCCGAGCTGCCGAAGACCACCAGTGGGAAGATCCTGCGTCGGGAGCTGCGTTCCCGCCAGGGGAGCGACGCGTAGGAGCACGCGGTGCCGCCCCGGGTACCCGCACGGCTGGGCCGGGAGCGGCACGCGCACCGCACCCGGCGCGGACGGACACGCGCAGACGCACGCACCCGCGCACGGCGCGCGAGAGCACGGACGAGAGGCAGGTGACGGCCATGGCCACGGCGAAGGCCAAGGCGGCGGAGAAGGGCGGGCCCACAGGTGCGCCGGTCCCGCGGCGACTGATGGCGGCTGCCACCCGGCTCTTCGCCGAGCGCGGCTACGACAGGACCTCCGTGCAGGAGATCGTCGAGGCGGCGGGCGTCACCAAGGGCGCCCTCTACCACTACTTCGGTTCCAAGGACGATCTGCTGCACGAGATCTACGGCCGGCTGCTGCGTCTCCAGCAGGAGCGGCTCGACGCGTACGCGGGATCCGAGGCGCCCATCGAGGAGCGGGTACGCGGGGCGGCGGCCGATGTCGTCGTCACCACCATCGACAACCTCGACGACGCGATGATCTTCTTCCGCTCCATGCATCAGCTCAGCCCGGACAAGCAGAAGCTGGTACGCGCGGAACGCCGCCGTTACCACGAGCGCTTCCGGGCCCTGATCGAAGAGGGGCAGAAGAGCGGGGTGTTCAGCACGGCCACACCGGCCGACCTCGTGGTGGACTACCACTTCGGCTCCGTCCACCACCTCAGCAGCTGGTACCGCCCCGACGGTCGGCTCACCCCGCAGGAGGTCGCCGACCACCTCGCCGACCTGCTGATGCGGGCGCTGCGCCCGTAACGGCACCCGGCAGCCGCACAGTGCAAGCCGTACGACACGAACAAGCCCGGTCCACCGGTCCAGGGCGGAGGGAGCCCCCGTGAAGGCATGGCGCGTCCACACGAACGGCGAGCCGCGCGAGGTGATGCGGCTGGAAGAGGCCCCCGAGCCCGATCCTGGCAAGGGCGAACTGCTGGTGCGGGTGCGCGCCGCGAACGTCAACTTCCCCGACGCGCTGCTGTGCCGCGGCGAGTACCAGGTACGGCCGCCCTTCCCGTTCACGCCCGGCGTCGAACTGTGCGGCGAGGTGCTGGCCGTCGGCGAGGGCACCGAGGGCGCGCCCGCCGTCGGCGAGCGCGTCATCGCCCAGCCGGTGCTGCCCACGGGCGCCTTCGCCGAACGCACCGTGGTCAGCGCCGAGAGCGCCCGCCCGGCTCCCGAGTCGCTGGACGACGCGGAGGCGGCGGCCCTGCACATCGGCTACCAGACGGGCTGGTTCGGACTGCACCGCCGCGCGGGACTGCGCTCCGGCGAGACGCTGCTCGTGCACGCGGCGGCAGGGGGCGTGGGCAGCGCCGCAGTACAGCTCGGGAAGGCGGCGGGCGCGCGCGTCATCGGCGTCGTCGGCGGCGCGGAGAAGGCGCGCATCGCGCGGGAGCTGGGCTGCGACGTGGTCGTGGACCGGCGCGAGGACGACATCGTGGCCGCCGTCAAGGAAGCCACGGGCGGCCGGGGCGCTGACGTGATCTACGACCCGGTCGGCGGCGACGCCTACACCAAGTCCGCCAAGTGCGTGGCCTTCGAGGGGCGCATCGTGGTCGTGGGCTTCGCGAGCGGCGCGATCCCGACCCCGGGCCTGAACCACGCCCTCGTCAAGAACTACTCGATCCTCGGTCTCCACTGGGGCCTCTACAACACGAAGGACCCCGACGCGGTCCGCGCCTGCCACGAGGAGCTGACGAAGCTCGCGTCCGAGGGCGCGATCAAGCCCCTCATCAGCGAGCGCGTGCCGCTCGACGGCGCGGCCGACGCGGTCCAGCGGGTCTTCGACGGGGTCACCACGGGCCGGGTGGTGGTCGTCCCGACGACGGCCGCCTGAGCGGTCACGGAACGTAGCGCGGGACGCGTGGGCCCTCTGACGGGGGCCGACGCGTCCCGCGCGGTCGTTCCGGGGCGTTGCGCCCGCGTCCCGTCATCGTGCGGTGAACGCCGCGCGCCCGCCCGGAGCCGTCGCGTCGTCGACTCTTGACATGTTCTCGGCACCGGCGCAACACTGAGGTCGCTTTGGAGAGCGCTCTCCCGCTCTGGAACGGTTTGCCGACGTCCCCGGCCGCCGCTCGCGGGGAGCGCGCGTCGCGGCACGGCCCGTTCCCTCGCGTACGGCTCGTCCCCCGCCCCCGTACGGCCCATCCCTCCGCGCGGCCCGCGCCCCCTGTGGGCCGATGCGCCCGCACAGCGGCATGGAGGTCCACATGCTCCGAAGATCCACCGTTCTCTCCGGCTTACTGGTGGCCACGTCCCTCGCGATGGTCGCGCTCGGCGTCACCACCATCAGCGCCACGGCCTCGCCCGAGACGCGCGGGGCCGCCGCGCACAGCGGCCATCACGCCACCTCCGGCACCTCCGGCGCCCTCCGCGCGTCGGGCGACGACCCCGACGGCGACGGCTACATCCCGGCGAACCCGCCCGTCACCGGCGTCGAGCCTTCGACGAAGGTCCCGCCGCACGCGTACTTCCACGAGTTCCAGGCCAACTGCTCGGTGACGCACACCGCGCCCGACGACCCGATCGTCTACCCCGGGCAGCCCGGCAGGTCCCACGACCACACCTTCATGGGCAACACGACGACCGACGCGTACAGCACCACGGCCTCGCTCGCGGCCGGCGGCACCGAGTGCAAGGCGCCCGGCGACAGGTCCGCGTACTGGATGCCGACGCTGTACGACGGCGACACTCCTGTCCGGCCCGTCGGGCCGCAGGTCATCTACTACAAGTCCGGCGTGCTCGACTACACGAGCGTGCGCCCGTTCCCCAAAGGGCTGCGGTTCGTGGTCGGCAGCCCGTCCCAGTCGGCCGACGAGTTCCTGGACGCCTCCGTGGAGGGCTGGGAGTGCGGCGACTCGTTCAAGAACAAGGACTTCCCGGCGCACTGCCCCGAGGGCAGTCAGCTCAACGTCCGCTACCAGGCGCCCAGTTGCTGGGACGGCAAGTATCTGGACACTCCCGACCACAAGAGCCACATGGCGTACCCGGTGGTCAGGGACAACGCCGACGTCTGCCCGGCGAGCCACCCCGTGGCCGTGCCCATGGTCGAGTTCAAGATGGCGTTCCCCGTGGACGGCGACATGTCGGGGGTGCGGCTGTCGAGCGGCCGTGGCTACTCGTTCCACTACGACTTCTTCAATGCCTGGGACGAGCCGACGCTGGCGGCGCTGGTGAACCACTGCGTCGTGGGCGGCCTCCAGTGCGACGCGCGCGGCTACGACCAGGCACACCCCGAAAAGGGCGCGGCGCTGAACGCGGACTACGAGCTGCCGTAACCGTCCCGGACCGTCATCTCAGTGCCCCGCCGCCACCGCATCCGCAGGTTGCGACGGAGAGCGCTCTCCCACCCCTCTCACTCCCACCCCAGGAGATCCCCGTGTCCGCTTCCCCCCTCTCCGGCCCCGCCATCCGTGGCCCGTGGCGGCGCGGTGCCGTCGCCGCGCTGGTCGCGCTGCTCGGGGCCGCCGTCGCCGGGCTGCCCGCGCCCGAGGCGTATGCCGTCGGCAGCGTCGTGAAGGTGACCGGCTCGCAGGGCGACTGGCAGCTCCAGGTCGACGGAGCTCCGTACCAGGTCAAGGGCCTCACCTGGGGCCCACCCATGGCCGAAGCGGCGACGTACATGCCCGACGTGCGGTCCATGGGCGCCAACACGGTCAGGACATGGGGCACCGACGCCAGCAGCAAGCCGCTGCTCGACGCGGCGGCGGCCAACGGGGTCAAGGTCGTCGCCGGGTTCTGGCTCCAGCCAGGCGGCGGGCCCGGCAGCGGCGGGTGCGTCGACTACCGCACCGACACCGCGTACAAGAACGCGATGCTGGAGGAGTTCCCCAAATGGGTCTCCGCGTACAAGGACCACCCGGGCGTGCTGATGTGGAACGTCGGCAACGAGTCAGTGCTCGGCCTCCAGAACTGCTTCTCGGGCGCCGAGCTGGAGGCGCAGCGCGACGCCTACACGGGCTTCGTCAACGACGTCGCCAAGAAGATCCACTCCATCGACCCCAACCACCCCGTCACCTCCACCGACGCGTGGACGGGCGCCTGGCCCTACTACCAGAAGAACGCCCCCGACCTCGACCTCTACTCCGTCAACGCCTACCAGGCGGGCTGCGGGGTCCGCGCGGACTGGGAGGCGGGCGGCTACACCAAGCCGTACCTGCTGACCGAGGGCGGCCCCCCGGGCGAGTGGGAGGTGCCCGACGACGCCAACGGCGTGCCGCGCGAGCCCGCCGACACGGCAAAGGCGGAGGGCTACACGAAGGCGTGGGAGTGCGTCACCGGGCACAGGGGCGTCGCTCTGGGCGCCACTCTCTTCCACTACGGGACGGAGCACGACTTCGGCGGCGTCTGGTTCAACCTCCTTCCCGGCGGCCAGAAGCGGCTGTCCTACTACGCGGTGAAGAAGGCGTACGGCGGCGGCGCGGGCGCCAACACCCCGCCCGTCATGGCGAACATGATGGTGGACGGTGCCGGAGGTGTCCCGGCCGGGCGCGACTTCACCGTACGGGCCCCCGCGAAGGACCCCGACGGGGACGCCGTCTCGTACAAGGTGCTGCTCGGCGGCAAGTACGTCGACGGCTCAGGGGCGCTGACCGAGGCCAGGTTCACCCACGAGGGGAACGGCACCCTCAAGGTGACGGCGCCGGACCGGCTCGGCGTCTGGAAGGTGTACGTGAAGGCCGAGGACGGCAAGGGCAACGTGGGCATCGAGACCGCCTCGGTCAGGGTCGTCCCGCCGCCCGTCGACGGCACCAACGTGGCCAGGGGGAAGACCACGACGGCCTCCTCGTTCCAGCCCGACTACGGCGACTGCCCCTGCAACCCCGGCAAGGCGACGGACGGCGACTTCGTCACCCGCTGGGCCAGTGACTGGAGCGACCCGCAGTGGCTCCAGGTCGACCTCGGCGCCGCCACCGCGATCCGGCACGTGCAGCTCGCCTGGGAGGCGTCGTACGCGAAGGCGTACACGCTCCAGGTCTCCGACAACGGCCAGGACTGGCGCACCGTCCACACCACCACGGACGGCAACGGCGGCATCGACAGCCTCGACGTCAACGCCACGGGCCGCTACGTGCGGGTGCACGGCACCGCGCGGGGCACGGGGTGGGGGTACTCGCTCCACGAGTTCGGCGTCTACGCCTGAACGGGCGCGGGGCCCGGCGTGACGAGGGCCCCCACCTGGTGATGAGGGCCCTCACCGGGTGATGAGGGCCCTCGGCCACTGCCCCGGCAGCGGCCGGGGGCGTACCGTCACGAGTGTCTAGGTCGAGAACGGGAGGCCCGGTATGCCCCAGCACGACGACGCTCCATCAGACCTCAGCACCGGCGAACGTATCCGTCACCTCCGCGAGTCGCGCGGCATGAGCCGTGCGGTCCTCGCCGGACTGTGTGGCCGCGGCCCTGACTGGCTCAAGAAGATCGAGGCGGGCGAGCGCGACCTCGACTCCTACACTCTGCTCCTGCGCGTGGCCGCCGCGCTTCAGCTCGCCGACCTGTCCGCCCTCACCGGAGGGGACTCCGACATCGTGCAGCCCGTACCGCTCGGCAGGCTCAACCACCCGGCCATGCCGGAAATCTGGGCGGCCGTGATGAACCGCGGCATCACCCCGGAGGCAGCCGAGCCGGTCGACGTGTCCCTGCTCCAGGGCCGCGTCGACCAGACATGGCGGCTGTGGCACACCTCCAAGCAGAACAGGACCGAAGTCGGCGCCCTGCTCCCGGAGCTGATCAGGAAGACGGAGTCCGCAGCCCGCACTCTGGACGGGCCGGAGCGCCGGGCCGCGCTGGTAGCGCTGTCCGACACGTACCGGCTCACCGGGCAGGCCACCGCGTACGTGGCTCCGGCGGAGTTGGCGTGGGTCGTGGCTGACCGGGCGCTGGCCGCAGCCCAGCAGGCCGACGCCCCTGCCGCCATAGCCGCTGCGGCGTGGAACATGGGCAACATCCTGCGCGAGACCGCGTACCCGGAGGAGGCCCTGCGTACGGCGATCGATGCCACGGACCTCATCCGCCCGCACCTGGACGGGGCCCCGGACGACTGGCGCGGCATCTACGGCGCGCTCCAGTTGCACGCCGCTGTCACCTGCGCGCGCGAGGGGCGCGAGGGCGATGCCTGGCGGTACTGGGATGCCGGGCACCAGACCGCGAAGTCCCTGCCCGCCAGCTATGTGCACCCCTCGACGGTGTTCGGCCGGGCGAACGTGGACTTCCACGAGGTCAGCGTCGCCACCGACTTGAAGAAGTCCCACAAGGCCCTGGGCCTGGCCGACGACATCGACCCTGACGTCATGCCCTCCATCGAACGGCGCGCCCGGCTGTGGGTCGAGGTCGCGCGCGGGCACCTCCAGCGGGGGGACACGACGGCCGCGCTGCACGTCATGCAGCGTGCGCACACGATCGGCGCGGAGACCGTCGCGTACACGCCCTCCGCCCGCACCGCTACGGCCGAACTGTGGCGGAAGGCGCCGCGCGCCCTGCGGGAGGAGGCGGGAGACCTCGCTGTGAAGGTCGGGATCGCCGCCCCGTAGAAGGGGGACAGCGGGGGACAGGGGGACAGATTGTCCCCCTGTTCGTGCGTGGCCGCCTCTACGGTCGCAAGCTCCTGACCGCGCAGTGAAGGAGCTGGCATGGGCGGTATCCGGGGCTGGCATGCCTCACCCCAGGATGGGGCCGTAGCGACCACCGATACGGCGACCGGGGAGATCCGTATCCCCCTGTCTCTCTACAAGATCGATGGCCATCAGGGCGACGCCCCTTTGGTGCTGTCGCGTGTCGAGGCCGATCTACTGCACGCGGCGCTCTCCCGTCTCCTGGCCTCGCGCACCGACCTTCCGCAGCAGCGTGGGGTGGTGGCTCCCGGATGAGTACGACGGCTGAGACAGTCAACGGTCACCCGGGGCTGACGATGACGATCTATACGGTGGACTCGCGGACGCTGGAGCGTGGTCCGGCGACTCTCGTCGTAGCCGATCCGATCCCGGATCCGCTGCCTATGAGCAGCGTCTTCCCGCCGTGCGAGTGTTCGCGATGCACCCGGAAGGGCCCTCGACGGTGAGCCCTCGCATCCCGCCCGCGCGGATGAGCTGGGAGATCCGGCCCGCTGGGCGCGACTGGGACGCGGTGCGCATGCCCGGCCCGCTCGGCAGGGCCGTCCTCGCGCAGCTCGGAGACTCAGCAGCCGTCTTCTGTGAGGACGACGGACGCCTCGTTTTCCTGATCCCCTGCGGTGGCAGGGGCTGGTTCGAGCCGGGCACCGAGTATCTGAGCACGGGTGCATGGCTGTTCATGCCCGGCCCGCAGTGCACCCACGGGCCGGGCATGCGCTGGCTCGCCGGACACGACCGGGCCCGCACCTCGGTGGAGGCGTTGCGGGCCGCGCTGGAGGCCGTACGCCAGCAGACACCGGAGGTGAACCGGTGACCCCGGACGAGCCCGCCCACGAGTGCGACGTGGCCGAGGACCGGCACGAGGGAGACGTACGCGAACACGTCACCGCGGGGTCGAGCCCGTACTACCGGCCGTTGTGGCTGTGTGCCCGGCACCGGCGCTATGTGGGGTTCGCCCTGGACCGCGTCGTCGTGACGGGTGAGGAGTTGGCCCGCGCCATCGCCGTCCTCTCCGGCGCCGGGAAACGCCCCACCGACACCGAGTCCGAGCCGGACGCCGAACCACCACCCGCCCTGCGGGTGGTGCCCGCACCGTGACCCTCACCCGCAACTGACCGGAGCAACCCTGTGCCTCGTGACCACACCGTCCTCATCCCCGCCGACCCCGAGGATGTCTTCTACGACCCCCACGGCTGGGCCACCACCTCGGGCTTCCCTGTCGCCGTCCTCGACGGCCACGCACCCCACTTCGTGATGCGCCGCATCCAGGACCGGGCCGTGCGCCTCATGTACGAGTTGCCCCACGGCCCCGTCTTCCTCACCAGCTATCCGCGCCCCATGCCGTCCGGGCAGGTCATCGAGATCATGGAAGGCAACCTCGCCACCCTCCTGACCGCACACGCCTGCCACCCCCTCCGCCTCCGCGACAAGGGTGAGCGCATCACCGTCGACGGCGCCACCCGCGACTGCCTGAGTACCCTCCTCGCCCCTCGGCGCTGGTGGCACGCCCGGCACTCACGTATCGGCAAGGCACTGGAACACGAGGGCCGCACCGTCATCCTCACCGCACCGCTCGTCAGCGGGCGCACACTCCAGCTCACCACCGTCGCACCCAGCCCGACGCCCACCCCCACCCCATAAGACGCCCGCCCCCGGGGAAACCGTCGGCAGCGGTCCGGGGGCGGGCCCGGTGCGTCAGGTACGTCAGGCCGACTGCCGGACGACCAGTTCGGGGTCGAAGATGACGGAGGTCACCGGCAGTTCGGGGTGCTCGATGCGCTCGACCAGGAGCCGCGCCATCTCCGCGCCCATGGCCTCGACGGGCTGCCGCACCGTGGTCAGCGGCGGGCGGCAGGCGAGCGCGGCGCTGCTGTCGTCGAAGCCGAGCACGGCCACGTCCTCCGGCACCCGTCGGCCGTGGTGGCGCAGTGCCAGGCAGGCGCCCTGCGCCATCAGGTCGTTGGCGGCGAACACCCCGTCCAGCTGGGGGTGTTCGCCGAGCAGCCGCTCCATGGCGGCTTCGCCGCTCTCCTGGGTGAAGTCGCCCTCGGCCACCGGCACATACGCGTGCCCGCGTCGCGCCATCGCCTCACGGAACCCGGTGAGCCGGTCCTGCGCGGCGGGCACGTCGAGCGGGCCGCAGACCGTGGCCACCTCGTGGCAGCCGCGCGCCAGCAGGTGTTCGGCCGCGAGCCGCGCGCCGTCCTGGTGTGCGAGGTCGACGTAGCTGATGGGCACGGGCGTGGAGGGGCGCGCGAAGAGCACGGCGGGCAGCCCGGCCGAGGTGACGAGCGCGGGCAGCGGGTCCCCCGCGTGGGTGGAGACGATCAGGGCGCCGTCCGCGTTGCCCTGCCGCAGGTACGAGACGACCTGATCGCGGGTCTCTCCGGCCTCGGCGACCATCAGCAGGGGGTACATGCCGCGCGGGCGCAGATGGCTGACGACCCCGGCGACGACCCGGCCGAAGAAGGGGTCGGCGAACACGTTGCGCGCGAGGGCCGCCGCGTCCTCGTCGCCGCCCGCGCCGGAGACCACCAGCGCGATTGACTCGGAGCGCCGTGTGACCAGGGAGCGCGCGGCCTTGTTGGGCGCGTAGCCGGTGGTGGCGACGGCCTCCCTGACCACTTCCTGGATGCGGGGAGCGACGTTGCGGGTGCCGTTGATGACGCGCGAGACGGTGGCCCGGGAGACTCCTGCCACCCGGGCCACGTCTTCGAGCGTGGGCGAACCAGCCGAACCGGAGACCGTCCGTGGGGCTTCGCGCATGAGCATGTTTATAACACGCCCGTCGGAGAGCGCTCTCCGGGCTCAGTACCGGCTCAGTGCCCCTGCTCCTGGAGCGCGGGCACCTGCGCGGCCCGCGCGGAACCCCGCGGGCCGCGCCGGCCGCGCAGGCGCCGCAGCATCTCGCGGGGTGTCAGGCCCCCGCCCAGGCACCACAGCGCGATGACCGGGTCGCAGATCGCGCAGCCCAGCGAGGAGTCGTGGAAGAAGGGGAGGATGGGGCTGCCCTTGAGGTGGTGGACGATGTCCCACGCGGTGTGCAGCAGCCAGGCGATGCCGATGAACGTCCACGACTCCAGGCCGCGGTAGGCGACGTAGGCGACGACGGCCGCGAACGCCGGCTCCCAGCCTCCCATGCCGCCACCGCTCAGATAGGCGGCCCCGGCTCCGGCCACCATGATCGCGTTGAAGCGGCGCCGGTGCGGTTCGCGTACGAGGGACATCAGCAGGGCGTACAGGACACCGATGACGATCGGCATGAGGTATTGCATGCGGGTGCCTTTTCCTGGGCGTGACGGTGCGACGGCGCACCCCGGAGTGCGGAAGCGCCGGGCGTTTCGCGGGAACGTCCACACGCTAGAACCGCGTCCGACGGCTCCCCAGTGGCATTACCGACAGGCTCCAACGGGTTCCCGCCGCGCGGCCCCGGCCCCTTACGTCACCCCGTACGTCACCCCGCACGTCATCCCTCACGTCACCCCGTAGATCCCCCGTTTGTCACGGGCTCGTCACACGGCGAACCACCTGTGAACTCGCGGTGCGGGTGCCGCATCACACCTCGCACCAGCAACGAAAGGAACTCGCAATGCCTCGCATTCGCTCGCGCCTCGTCACCGTGCCGCTCACCGCCGTCGCCGCGGCGCTGACCCTGACCGCCGCCGTCCAGGCGGGCGCGGCCGAGCCGTCGGCCGAGGGTGGCACGGGCAGCACGAGCAAGGCCGGTGCCGCCGCCTCGGCCCCGTGCCTGGAGAACGCGACGACGCTGATCGGCGACATCGACGGCGACGGCCTCCCGGACAGGATCAGCAACCCCGGGAACGACGGCACCAAGATGACGGTCCAGTTCGGCATCAAGGGCGGCTCGTTCGACGAGAAGTTCACCGTCGCCGAGCTGGTGGGCGCGAACAAGGGGGAGGAGACGACCGCCGCCGTCGCCGACTTCCAGAACGACGGCATCCTGGACCTGGTCGTCAACGTCATCGAGCCGTCCGGCGGCGACGACCCCGCCACGGCGCGCATCGCGGAGTACCGTCCCGGCCCGCTGGACCGGACAGACCTGTCCTCCGACGACACGGTGAAGGCCGGTCTCGGCGAGCGCGGCGAGATCTGGGGCCTCGCGGTCGCCGACTACAACGGCGACAAGCTCCCGGACCTCGCCATCCACAACAACACAGGTGACGGCACGGCGGAGCGTGAGGTGCGCCTCGGGCAGCCCGGCACCGGCATCGAGGACATCAACTACGACGACAACGCCAAGTACGGCGAGACCAACGCCACCTGGGGCGAGCCCCCGGCCATGCCCACCGACGGCTGGAGCAAGTTCTACAAGGCGTGCGCCTGAGCCTGCTCCTGATCACCGCTGAGCGCCGCCCACGGTCCGAGGGGGACTGTGGGCGGCGCCCAGCCATGTCAGCTGTGCTCCGTCAGCCGTGCCCGTTCTCGGCCTCTGCCAGGCGAACCGCCCCCGTCAGGCGAACCGCTTCAGCTCGCGCCGCGCCAGCGAGCGCTGGTGCACCTCGTCGGGGCCGTCGGCCAGGCGCAGCGTCCGCGCCGCCGCCCACAGCTCAGCGAGCGGGAAGTCCTGGCTCACGCCGCCCGCGCCGTGGAGCTGCACCGCGCGGTCCAGGATGTCCACGACCGCGCGCGGCGTCGCGATCTTGATGGACTGGATCTCCGTGTGCGCTCCCCGGTTGCCGACGGTGTCCATCAGCCAGGCCGTCTTGAGCACCAGCAGCCGCAACTGCTCGACCTGCACCCGCGCGTCCGCGATCCACTCGTGCACCACGCCCTGCGCGGCCAGCGGCTTCCCGAAGGCCGTACGCTCCTGCGCGCGCCTGCACATCAGCTCGATGGCGCGCTCCGCCATGCCGATCAGCCGCATGCAGTGGTGGATGCGGCCCGGGCCGAGGCGGGCCTGTGCGATGGCGAAGCCGCCGCCCTCCTCACCGATCAGGTTCGAGGCGGGCACCCGCGCGCCGTCGAAGATCACCTCGGCGTGCCCGCCGTGGTAGTGGTCCTCGTAGCCGTAGACCGTCATCGCGCGCCGCACCTCGACGCCCGGGGTGTCGCGGGGGACGAGCACCATCGACTGCTGGCGGCGGATGTCCTCGCCGTCCGGGTCGGTCTTGCCCATCACGATGAAGATCTTGCAGTCCGGGTTCATGGCCCCGGAGATGTACCACTTGCGCCCGGTGATGACGTACTCGTCGCCCTCGCGACGGATGCGGGTCTCGATGTTCGTCGCGTCCGACGAGGCCACCTCGGGCTCGGTCATCGCGAAGGCCGAGCGGATCTCGCCGCTCAGCAGCGGCTCCAGCCAGGCCCGGCGCTGCTCGGGGCTGCCGAACTCCGTCAGCACCTCCATGTTCCCGGTGTCGGGCGCCGCGCAGTTGAGCGCGGTGGGGGCCAGCCGAGGGCTGCGTCCGGTGATCTCGGCGAGCGGCGCGTACTGGAGGTTGGTGAGCCCGGCGCCGTAGGTGCGGTCGGGCAGGAAGAGGTTCCACAGCCCCTTCTCGCGCGCCGCAGCCTTCAGCTCCTCCACGACGGGCGGCGTCTCCCACGGCGAGTCCACCGCGGCACGCTGCTCGTCGGCCACCGCCTCCGCCGGGTAGACGTGCTCGTCCATGAACGCGAGCAACTGCTTGCGCAGCTCCTCCGTACGGGCGTCGAATGCGAAGTCCATGTGCCGTCAGCCCTTCCGTAGAGTGGTGAGTCCGTTGTCGATGAAGACGGGGACGAGATCGCCGATCCGGTCGAAGCCGGGGCCGACGGTCTGGCCCAGCGTGAAGCGGTAGTGGATGCCTTCGAGGATCACCGCGAGCTTGAAGTAGGCGAACGCCGTGTACCAGTTGACGCGGGACACGTCGCGCCCCGACAGCGTCGCGTAGCGCTCGATCAGCTCGGCGGGCTCGGGGTGTCCCGGCGCGCCCGCCGTCGTGCTGACGGGGGAGTCGGGCATGTCCTGGCGTTCGCTGTACATCACCAGCAGCCCGAGGTCGGTGAGCGGGTCGCCGAGCGTGGACATCTCCCAGTCGAGCACGGCGGCGATGCGGTCGTCCGCGCTCGCCAGCACGTTGTCCAGCCGGAAGTCGCCGTGCACGATCGTGGGCTCGGGCGACTCGGGCCGCTCCTCGCCGAGCGCCGCGTGCAGCTCGTCGATGCCCGCCAGTTCCCTGTTGCGCGACGCTTCCAACTGCTTGCCCCAGCGCCGCAACTGGCGCTCAAGGAAGCCCTCGGGGCGCCCGAAGTCCGCGAGCCCGACGGCGGCCGGGTCCACGGAGTGCAGTGCGACGAGCGTGTCGGGCAGCGAGAGCACGAGCCGCCGGGTGCGCTCGGGCCCGAGCGGCGCGAGCTGTTCTGCGGTGCGGTACGGGGTGCCGTCCACGTGCTCCATCACGTAGAAGGGCGCGCCGACGACCTCCGCGTCCTCGCACAGCAGCAGCGTCTCCGGGACGGGCACGTCGGTGCCGTGCAGGGCGCTGATGACGCGGTACTCGCGGGCCATGTCGTGCGCCGTGGCCAGCACATGGCCGAGCGGCGGGCGCCGTACGACCCAGCGCGAGGTCCCGTCGGTGACGCGGTACGTGAGGTTCGAACGGCCGCCCTGGACGACCTCGGCCGTCAGCGGCCCGTTCACCAGCCCGGGGCGCTCCCGCTCAAGATGCTCTCCGAGCCGGCCCAGGTCGAGACCGGGCGGGTTCTCCTTGCTCATCGTGCGCGCTCCTCGGGGGTG
The DNA here is from genome assembly GCF_053611545.1 of Streptomyces sp. NPDC054796. NCBI lineage: Bacteria > Bacillati > Actinomycetota > Actinomycetes > Kitasatosporales > Streptomycetaceae > Streptomyces > Streptomyces sp. NPDC054796. Next base: position 97,568 of record NZ_JBSHAO010000019.1, read on the forward strand.
AGGGGGTGGACGCCCGGCCATCGGGCGATGGCGGGAACTGCTGGTTCTGGTGTTGTTGCCGTACGGGCCGCGAGGACGGTTCGTGACGACGGGCCGCGAGGACCGTACCCGATCATGCCGACTAGTCGGTATGGGCGTCTAGGGGTCGGGGCACGGGGATGCGCCGAATCCCTGTGTCGTGCGACACCGCGCGCCCGCGCGCGAGAGGGCCCGCCACAGTCCGTCACGGCAGCGGCGCTCCTTCCCCGAGGGCGCGCTCCGCGCTGTCGATCAGCTCCTTGTACGTCAGCACCTCGACCCGGCTCAGATGCGCCGTGTGCGTCCGCAGCGCCTCGTTGATCACCTCCTCCGGCACCTCGGGCTGGCCCAGCGGATGCCCGATCAGCACCACCGCGCTCGCCCGGCGCGTATCGATCCCGAACTCCTCCCTGATGCGCTCCCGGTTCTCGTCAAGACCGACGAGGTAGTTGATGGCCTGGCCCACCGCGTCGTGCACCTGATGCGTGGGCACCCACGCGCCGCGCTGCCGCTTGACGAGGCGGCTGACGCCCGCCGCCTGCTTCAGCTCCACCACGTGCAGGGCGCCGTCGGCCCGCAGGAGGGGGATGTCCAGCTCGTCGCCAGGCACCAGCCTGCGGTGCTCCGACTCCGCGACGAAGCGGCCCCCGAAGATCCAGTGCTGGCCCGACAGGGCGCGCTGAAGCGCGTGCTCCGTCGCAGTGGGGTCCTCGGCGGTCCTACGGAGCGCGGCGAGCCCTTCGGCGCGCCGCTGGAGTTCCGCCGCGCGCAGCAGCGTCCGGCCGTCCTCGTCGGCCGCGAGGACGGCCAGTGCCTCGGGGGAGGAGACGATCCGGTGCGCTGCCCCGCGCGGGTCCACGATCTCGACGCGGTTGCTCAGCACCCGCTCCCCCCACTTGGCGAGTTCGGCGGCGCCACGCGGGATGTGATACCGCGCGGGGTCCTCTTCCGGGGCCCGCGTCAGCTCCGCGTCCGCGCTCAGCTTGGCGATCTCCGTCAGCAGCTCCTCGGGCGTGATGCCGGGCCGCTCGCCGAGGATCTTGCGCCCCTCCGAGCACCACAGTTCGCCGGTCCGGGTGAGCGTACGGGCGATGTACTGGAGGCCCAGCTCGTCGCGCGGCTCCTTCGGGAAGTACGAGAGCCGGTACTTCTCCTCGTAGTCCGGGCGCAGCAGACGGCCCTCCGTGTAGTGCACCGCGTCCTGGAGCGAGCGGACCGTCTCCCACTCCTCGTGCCGCGCCGCGCACCGTCGTGCCTCGGCGAGGAGTCCGGTGAGCTTCTTGCCGCCGGGGCGGTAGCCGTTCGCCCGCACGGCTATGTGGCGGAGGACAGCGCCGACCGCGGCGATGACCTCCGGGGCCGTGGTGGCCCGCTCGATGTCCTGGAGGTGGAACTCCAGGGCCTTGTCGGATCTCGGCGTCGGCGTCGGCGTCGGTGTCATGTGTGGAGTCTGCCGGGCGGGTACGACAACGGGCTCAAGGGCCTGTGGACGAGCGGAAAACCGGATGCCGCGCGGGCCCGCGCGATGGTGGACTGGACGTCATGGCCCGCGCCGTCTCCTCACCGCCACCCACGCCACCCACACCACCACCCGTGCCTCCCACACCCTTCCGCTGGTCGCAGGCAGGGGAGCGTCCGCAGCGCACCGGGGCGCTGACCTACGGGGCCCAGCCCCCTGACCTCTGGTACCTCCCCGCGCTCACCGACTGCGCCGCGAAGGTCCTCACCCGCACCTCGGCGGCCGACCTGTGCTTCGTCGGACGCTCGCTGGACAGCATGTACGACCTGCTCACGGGCGCCTTCGACGGCACCTCGCGCAAGGCCGACAACCGGCACGGCGGTCTGCGGCGGCTCCCCGTGTCCTGTAGCGGGCTCGGCCCCGACGACGCCGTGCCCGCGCACGTGCGCCGCAGGCTGCGCGAACACCTCGCCGCCGTCGGGCTGTCCCCGGCGGCGCTGGCACGCCGCGAGCGCCCCGTGGCGCTCGTGGACGTGGTCCACAGCGGCGGCACCTTCGACATCCTGCACGGCGAACTCGCCCGCTGGATCGCGGAGACCCGCGAGCCCTGGAACGTCATCCGCCGCAAGCTGCGCTACGCCGGGGTCACCGAGCGGGGCAGGACGAGCCCGCACCACTGGCGCTGGCAGCAGAGCCAGGCGTCGCGCCCGTGGGTCCGCACGCTGCCCTCGGGGCATGTGGTGAACGTGTCCGTCGACCGCTACGTCTGGAACTGGCTCGGCGTCGGGCAGCCGAAGGTGGCCCGCTCCTTCCCGCCGGCGCGCTGGTTCGACGCGGACGCCGACGCGCCGCCGCGGCACGCCGGTCTCCCGGACGCGCTGACGGAGTCCGCCGCGCTCGTCGCCGCGGGCCGTGGCCGTGCGGTGCGGGCCGCGCTGGTGCGGGCCATGGCGGAGGAGCCGGGGTTCGCGGTGCGTGAGGTGCGGGCGCTCGCGCTGGAGCTGCGCCGGGGGCGCCGCCGCGCCTGACGGGGGCGCGCTGGCGGCGGGGACCAGCAGGGGGATCAGCGCAGGTCAGCGGGGACCAGCAGGCGAGGACGGGATCAGCGGGGCCGGCAGCGCTCAGCGCGGGTCAGCGGGGCCCGGCGCCGGTCAGTGGGGTACGGCCGCCACCGCGCGGTCCGTGTTCTCCTCGGGCGTGCCCGAGATGTCGATCGCGGCGCCGTGCTCGTCGGGCTCCAGCCGTTCCAGGGCCTCGAACTGCGAGCGCAGCAGCGAACGGGGCATGAAGTGTCCCTTCCGCTTCTCCATGCGCGCCGCGATCAGCTCCTCAGAGCCGTCCAGGTGGAGGAAGAAGACGTCCGGGGACGCCTGGCGCAGCCGGTCGCGGTAGCGGCGTCGCAGGGCCGAGGAGCTGACCACGCCGCCGCCCTCCCGCTCGCGCGCGGTGAGCCAGGCGGCGATGGCGTCCAGCCAGGGGCGGCGGTCCTCGTCGTTCAGCGGGGTGCCCGCCGACATCTTGGCGACGTTCGCCGGGGGGTGGAAGTCGTCGGCGTCCGCGTACGGCACGCCCAGCCGTTCCGCGAGCTTCGTGCCGATGGTGGTCTTGCCCGAGCTGGCCACACCCATGACCACGACCAGCGGCGTCCGGACCTCGGTCCCGGCCCCGGACCCGGCTCCGTCGGCCCCCGTGCTCTTCCCGTCGTCCACGCTCACCTCAGCAGCACCAATCCGACGATCACCATCAACAGCGTACAGACCGCTGCCCCCTGCATCAGGCGGCCGTTCAGCACGGCGGGGCGGGACGCGGCCATGTTCGCTATGCGGCGGTGCGCGACCGCGAGGAAGGCGAGCCACGCCAGCACGCCCACGGCCACGACGATCACCACGGGCGCGCCGCTGCCCTTCATCATCGCGCTGCGCACGGCGAGCCCGACGGACACGGCGAACGTCAGCGTCGTACGCCGCCAGGCCAGCCGCGTCCGCTCCGGCTGCGCGCCGGGGTCGCGGTCAGGCTCCGGTTCCGGCTCCGGCGCGGGCCCGGGCTCCGGTGGGGGCGGCGCGGGGCTCACTGCCCGGCCCACCCCAGGGCGACGATGGCGATCACCAGCAGGGACGCCAGCGCCGTCGCGGTGGCCAGCACCGCGGGGAACCGGGACGCGGGCAGGTCCTCGCCGCGCCGCATCGCGCGCTCGCAGCGCACCCAGTGGTTGACGGCGCGGACCGCGCAGAGCGCTGCCCCGGCGAGGAGGGCGACCGCGATCGTCGTCCGCACGCCCCAGCGCAGCCCCGTCAGGAACTGGTCCACCGCGATGCCGCCCGCCACCAGCGCCAGGGAGGTGCGTATCCAGGCGAGGAAGGTGCGTTCGTTGGCGAGCGAGAAGCGGTAGTCGGGGGTCGAGCCCTCCGCCCTGATGCGCTGCGGCGCGAACCACAGGCGGAGGGTCGCGAAGAGCCGTTCGATCATGTGTCGAGCTTAATGCCTGTTCATCGGACCACGCGTTCGCATCCGCGACGCCCCTGCCCCAGGGGAACGCCTCTTGTCACGCCCCGCACCCGTCACCGCGCGTCCCGTGACCTCCCGCCCGCCCCGCGCAGCGCCCGCAACCGCCGATGGCACTCCAGCCCGTCCGGGATGACCTCCCACTCCGGGATGCGCCGCTCCACCTCGTCCTCCGGGAGGAAGTCCCACCAGTCGACCTCCTCGGGCTGCGGCCGTACGGGCAGTGCGCACACCACCTCGTAGACGCGCACGAACCAGGAGTGCTCCGGGGTGTCGAAGAGGAACGTCAGCCGCCGCTCCGGCATCGGCAGCCCGCTCACCCCCAGCTCCTCCTCGGCCTCCCGCAGCGCCGCCTCGTCGTAGGTCTCGCCCGCGCCGACGACGCCGCCGACCACCAGGTCGTACGTCGAGGGGAACACCAGCTTCACCGGGGTCCTGCGGTGCACGAAGATCCGCCCGCGCGGATCGCGGACCTGCACCGACGAGCAGCGGTGCCGCAGCCGTCGCGCCATCGCCTCCCCGCGCGGGGCCTGGCCGATGACCCGGTCCTGTTCGTCCACGATGTCCAGGAGTTCGTCCGCCGAGCGGCCCTGTTCCGTCATGCCGTCCATCTCAGCACCGTCGCGGGGGTGCCATGCGCACCGGGCCTGCGGTTACTCTCCGGTCACCAGGTCGGTCCTTCCGGCGCGGACAGCACGACAGGTGGCAGGTGGGCAGCATGGCGTACGACGCCGACGTGATCGTCATCGGAGCGGGGCTGGCGGGGCTCGCGGCCACGGCCGAACTCGCCGACGCGGGCCGCAAGGTGATCCTCCTCGACCAGGAGCCCGAGCAGTCCCTCGGCGGCCAGGCGCACTGGTCGTTCGGCGGCCTGTTCTTCGTCGACTCGCCCGAGCAGCGCCGCATGCGCATCCGCGACAGCCGCGAACTGGCCTGGCAGGACTGGCTGGGCACGGCGGCCTTCGACCGCGACGAGGACCACTGGCCGCGCCGCTGGGCCGAGGCGTACGTGGACTTCGCCTCCGGTGAGAAGCGGGCCTGGCTGCGGCAGCAGGGCCTGCGGCTGTTCCCCGTGGTCGGCTGGGCCGAGCGCGGCGGCTACGACGCGACGGGGCACGGCAACTCCGTGCCCCGCTTCCACATCACATGGGGCACGGGCCCCGGTGTCGTGGAGCCCTTCGAGCGGCGCGTACGGGCCGGGGCCGCCAGCGGGCGCGTCGACCTGCGCTTCCGGCACCGCGTCACGGGGCTCTCGCGCAGCGCGGGCTCCGTGGACACCGTCACAGGGGAGATCCTCGCGCCGAGCGAGGCGGAACGGGGAACGGAGTCCAGCCGCGAGGTCGCCGGGTCGTTCGAGCTGCGCGCCCAGGCGGTCATCGTGACGTCGGGCGGCATCGGCGGCAACCACGACCTCGTACGCGCCAACTGGCCCGAGCGGCTGGGCACCCCGCCCCGGCGCATGCTCTCGGGGGTGCCCGCGCACGTCGACGGGCTGATGCTCGGCATCACGGAGGACACGGGCGGACGCATCATCAACCGCGACCGCATGTGGCACTACACCGAGGGCATCGAGAACTGGAACCCGATCTGGAACCGGCACGGCATCCGCATCCTGCCGGGCCCCTCCTCCCTGTGGCTCGACGCGACGGGCAAGCGGCTGCCCGTACCGCTGTTCCCCGGCTTCGACACGCTCGGCACACTGGACCACATCATGCACTCGGGGCACGACTACACGTGGTTCGTGCTGAGCCAGAAGATCATCGAGAAGGAGTTCACGCTCTCCGGCTCCGAGCAGAACCCTGACCTCACGGGGCGCAGCGTGCGCGACCTGCTGGCGCGGGTCGGGTCGGGGGCGCCGGGGCCCGTGCAGGCGTTCATGGACCACGGCGCGGACTTCATCATCGAGCGCGACCTGAGCACGCTGGTGCGCCGCATGAACGAGCTGACGGGCGACAAGCTCATCGACGAGACCGCGCTGCGGCGGGAGATCGCGGCGCGCGACCGCGAGATCAAGAACCCCTTCACGAAGGACTCGCAGGTCACCGCGATCCACGGTGCGCGCAAGTACCTGGGCGACAAGCTGATACGGGTCGCCTCACCGCACCGCCTCCTGGACCCGAGGTGTGGCCCGCTGATCGCCGTACGGCTCAACATCCTGACCCGCAAGACCCTCGGCGGCCTGGAGACGGACCTCTCGTCCCGCGTCCTGACGGAGGGCGGCGAACCGCTGCCCGGCGTCTACGCGGCGGGCGAGGCGGCGGGCTTCGGCGGCGGCGGCGTCCACGGCTACCGCTCCCTTGAGGGCACCTTCCTGGGCGGCTGCCTCTTCTCGGGCCGCACGGCGGGCAGGGCGGCGGCGAAGGCGGTGGGGTGACGGGCACTCCGGCTACGGGGTGTGCGCGGCGGGGGAGGCGCGGAAGGCCCTGCGGTAGGCGGAGGGGGTGGTGCCCAGGGCATCGCGCATGTGCTGCCGCAGGTTCGTTCCGCTTCCCAGACCGGTCCTGGCGGCGATGTCGTCCACGGGCAGCTCGGTCGACTCCAGCAGATGGCGCGCGTACTTCAGACGCGCTGAGGTGAGCCACTCGGCGGGGGAGAGCCCGGTCTCCTGCCGGAACCGCCTGGTGAACGTCCGAACGCTCATGTGGCAGTGCGCCGCGAGGTCCTTGAGGGACAGCCGGCGGTCCAGGTGCTCCGTCATCAGTTCCCGCGCCCCGGCCGTCGAGGTCCCCGCGTCCTCCCGTACCGGGTGCTCGATGTACTGCGCCTGTCCGCCGTCCCGCATGGGCGCGACGACGTTGTACCGCGCCACGCGGTTGGCCACGGAGCTGCCGTGGTCCTCCCTGACCAGATGCAGGCACAGGTCGATGGCCGCCGCGCCGCCGGCCGAGGTCAGGATCCCGCGATCGGCGACATACAGCGGGTCGGTGTCGAGATCGACGGCGGGGAAGAGCCGCCTGAACTGCCGCGCGTATCGCCAGTGGGTCGCGGCCCGGCGGCCCTCCAGCAGACCGGCCGCCGCCAGGACGAACGAGCCGGTGCACAGGGACACCAGCCGGGCGCGCTGCCGGGCCGCACGCAACGCCGCCGCGACACGGGGGTCCACCGCGCCGTCCTCGATCACGTCCGGGCAGCGGGTCCCCGCGACGATCACCGTGTCGGCGTGCTCCAGCAGGGACAGGTCGCCCTGGGGCGTGACGCCGTACCCGCTCACCGTCGGGACGAAGGAGCCGTCAGGGGTGAGGGTGCGTACCTCGTAGGCCGCGTGGCCCGCGCGCGTCTCGACCGAGGCCAGCATCTGGGCCGGGATGCTGAGATCGAAGGCCACCACGGGCGCGAGGGCGAGAACGGCCACATGGTGAGGCGTCGCGACGGTCATGGCCCAATAGTTGCAGATAGTGGCCCTCGGGCCACTTCTGCGCCGCCCGTGATCGGCGGAGACTGAGGTCAGTTCCGCACACGAGCACCGGGAAAACCCCCGGTCAGCACCCCGGAAGGTGGCCGTCAGCCATGCCCGTCCCCGCCGTCGATCCCGAGATCCAGACCCTGCTCGACACCGCCGACACCGGCGTCTTCCCCGTCCACGGCCTGGACGAGGTCCTCGCCGACCCGCAGCGCTACGCACTCCTGCGCGCCCTCCCCGACACCCCCGTCGACGACCAGGTCAAGGTGCGGGACCTGTTCATACCCGGCCCCGGCGGGCAACTGCGGCTGCGCGTCTACCGGCCCGACACCTCCGAAGACCTGCCGATGATCCTCTACGTGCACGGCGGCGCCTACACCTACGGCTCCCCCGAGGCCGAAGAGGGACGTGCTCTGCGCTACGCCCGCGAAGCCAGGGCCGTCGTCGCCTCCGTCGACTACCGCCTCGCCCCCGAGCACCCCTTCCCGGCCGCTTCCGACGACGCCTACGCCGCACTGACCTGGATCGCCGCCAACGCCGCCGAACTCGGCGGCGACGCCGCACGCATCGCGGTGGCCGGTGGCAGCGCGGGCGGGAACATCGCGGCCTCCACCGTGCTGCGTGCCCGCGACCAGGCAGGACCGCACGTGCTCTTCCAGTCGCTGACCTACCCGGGCGTGGACGGCGGCCTGACCACGGGCTCGGCACGGGAGCTCACCGACACCCCGGTCCTCAACCGGGCCGCGCTGGAACTGGCCGTGCGGTACTACGCGGAGGACAGCCACGCCGACCCGTACGCCTTCCCGATCCGCGCCGCCGACCTCGGCGGACTGCCGCCCACCTACATCGCCGTCGCGGAGATCGACCCGCTCCGCGACGAGGGCCGCGACTACGCCGCACGCCTGTCCGCCGCCGGTGTCACCACCGAACTCGTGCAGGTCCCCGGCGCCGTCCACGGCTTCGACCTCCTCTTCCCCCAGGCCCGCGTCAGCGAACGCAGCCTCACCGACCAGGTACGGGCCTTGCGCGAGGCCCTCCACTCCTGAGGGGCACGCCGTGAGGGGGCGGGGTATGTGGTCCCGCTTGCTCAGGCATAACCCGGCACCTCCGCGGTCTCGTTGGTCGCTGGTCACTCTTCACGCAAGTCACCCAGCGTGACCGGGCGTTCACAGGTCTGTCCAGTCGAGGGCCGGTACGCTCGCGGGCGTACCGGTACGGGAGCGTTCGGCGACGAGGGGCGTACGGGTGGCCAAGCGCACGGACGTCGCGGTGCTGTTCGTGCACGGCATCGGTGACCAGGGGCGGGGCGACACCCTGGAGTCGTTCTCCGGCCCGCTGCTCGGAACGCTGAGGCAACTGGTGGACGGGTCCGGGGTGTTGGTCGCCGATGCGCGGCCGGACCCTGGAGGCAGGATCGGGGTGGCGCTCCGTCAGGGAGACGTCCCCGCAACGTGGTTGCTCAGCGAAGCCTGGTGGGCCAATGTGTCTCCACCTCGCGGCGGGCGCGGCCTGGCGGCGCTGGGACCGCGCGGAGTCGGCGGCATGGCTCGACCACGGGGCGGGGCAGGTGCGGCGTGCGCGGGCGCTGTTCTTCGTGGTGGCCGCCTGTCCACTCGCTCTGCTGGCCGGGCTCCAGCTCCTGGTGACGGGTGACCGGGCGCTGGCCGGGTTCTTCGGGGTGCTGGTAGCGGTCGTGTGGGGCTGGGGGGCGCCCGGCGCGCTGTGGCGGACGGTGTGGCGGACGGTGCGCGGGTCACGGCGGCGCGACGGAACCGGCGCGTCCCCGCCGTCGTCTACGGCAGGGACATGATCAAGGCGGGCATACGGGGGAGTCGCGCTGTGGGCGCAGTGGTGGGGCGTCGGCGGGCGCTGTGGGTCGTGGTGCTGGTGGTCGCGGCGCAGTTGGGGTTCGTGGCGTGGCCCGCGTACGCGTGCGGGTGCGGCGGGATGGTGCCCTCGGCGCAGTCGCGTATCGCGGTGGACCGCGAGGTGTCCGCCGTGCGGTGGGACGGGCGCACCGAGCAGATCGTCATGAGCCTCACCGTCAGCGGCGACGCACCCGAGGCGGCCTGGATCATGCCCGTGCCGAGCAGGGCGGACGTGAAGCTCGGTGACAGGAAGCTCTTCGACGAGCTGGAGGCGCTGGCCGAGCCCGTACCCAGGGAACGCACGTACTTCTGGCCGAGGGACGGCGACTGGCCCTTCGACTCCTCCGACATGGCCGGAGCGCCGCCGCCCTCCGCCACCGCGCCGCCCGTCGACGTCGTGGGGCGCGAGCGGCTGGGACCCTTCGACGTGGCACGGCTGACCGCGACCGACCCGGACGCGCTCAGCGGGTGGCTGAAGAAGAACGGTTTCGCGCTGCCGGAGCGGCTGAGCACCGAACTGGAGCCGTACGTCGAGCGCGAGTGGGAGTACGTCGCGGTGCGGCTCGCCCCCGAGGAGGGCGAAGCCCTCGGCGGCACCCTCGACCCGCTGCACCTCACCTTCGCCTCCGACACCCTCGTCTACCCCATGCGGCTGTCCCGCGCGGCCACGCAGCCGCAGTCGCTGGGCCTGTACGTGCTGGCCCCGCACCGCATGGAGCCCCGGAGCGCGATCGGGGGCGAGCGGCCCGAGGTGACGTACGCGAAGCGGCTGACGGCGGGGGAGCAGCCGGGCGCTGTGCGGAAGCTGGCGGGCGGGGAGACGTATGTGACCGCCGTCGAGCAGTTCTTCCCGCGCCCCCAGCGGATCAGCGCCGACCATGTGCTGGCGCGGGCCGCGTCGGACGATGAGTTCCAGCGGGTGCGCTACAAGGGCACGCTGCTGCGCTGGGGCGGGATGCCCGCGTGGCTGGTCACGGTGGGCGGGGCGCTGGTGGTGCCGGCGGCCGGGACGACGCTGCTGGTACGGCGCGAGCGCGCGCGATCGTAGACAGCACGGGTGGCGGACGGGGCAGCCGCGCCGGGCCCGTTCCGCAGGGCACGAAGGCGGTGCGGGGCGCGGTGCGGGCGCGGTGTGCGCGGGCGGAAACATGCCACCGACAAGGCCGCCGCGGCTCTTAATGGTCGCGAAACGCCAGGGAAACAGCCCCCTTTGAAGCTGTGTCGAGCCCATGCCAAGGAGGACTCGATGCCCAGAGCCCGCGGCCCCGGCCGCCGGACCCCCGGCCGCCGCCCGACGCGTACGGTGCTCGCCGCGTTCACCCTGACCGTCGCCCTCGTCGCCTCCCTCACCGCCTGCGGCGCGAAGGTCGGTGACCCGCGAGCCGCAGGGCCGGACGGGCAGCGGGCGCGGGCCGGAAGCGGCGCCCTCGTGGACGTCGGCGAGGACCGGGTCAAGGTCGGCCTGCTCAACTCCCTCTCCGGCACCATGGCCATCAGCGAGGTCACCGTCCGCGACGCGCTCCGGCTCGCCGTGGACGAGATCAACGCCGACGGCGGCGTCCTCGGGCGCGAGATCGTGCCGGTCAGCGAGGACGGGGCCTCGGACTGGCCGACGTTCGCGGAGAAGTCGCAGAAGCTGATCAAGAAGGACCGCGTCGCCGCCGTCTTCGGCTGCTGGACCTCCGCGAGCCGCAAGGCCGTGAAGCCGGTCTTCGAGCGCAACCGCTCGCTGCTCTTCTACCCGGTGCAGTACGAGGGCATGGAGCAGTCCCCGTACATCTTCTACTCCGGCGCCACCACCAACCAGCAGATCGTCCCCGCGCTGGACTATCTGCGCGAGCAGGGCAAGAAGTCCCTGTACCTGGTCGGCAGCGACTACGTCTTCCCGCGCACCGCCAACAAGGTCATCCGCGCCTACGCGAAGGCGCACGGCATGAAGATCCTCGGCGAGGACTACGCGCCCCTGGGCTCGACGGAGTTCAGCACCATCGCCAACAAGGTCAAGGCGGCCAAGGCCGACGCCGTCTTCAACACCCTGAACGGCGACAGCAACGTGGCCTTCTTCAAGGAGTACAAGTCGGCGCGCCTGACCCCCGCGAAGATGCCCGTCGTCTCCGTCTCGCTCGCCGAGGAGGAGGTCAAGGGGATCGGCCCGCAGTACCTGGAGGGCCAGCTCACCTCCTGGAACTACTACCAGACCACCAAGGGCGCGCAGAACGACGGCTTCGTGAAGGCGTACAAGGCGCGCTACGGGAAGGACAAGCCCACCTCCGACCCCATGGAGGCCGCCTACACCTCCGTACACCTGTGGAAGGCCATGGTGGAGAAAGCGGGTTCCTTCGACGTCGAGAAGGTGCGGAAGGCGGCCGACGGGGTGACGTACGAGGCGCCCGAGGGGCGGGTCGAGATCGACGGCGACACCCAGCACCTCTACAAGACCGCGCGCGTGGGCCGTATCGGATCCGACGGGCTGATCCGCGAGGTCTGGAACTCGGACGGGCCGATCAGGCCCGACCCGTATCTGAAGCGCGACGCCTGGGCCAACGGCCTCTCCTGACGGCACCTCCCGACGGCCGCTCCCGACGGGCCGTCACCCGTCCCGCCCCGGGCGACCGCCTCCCCGCCACCCTCCCCGTACGGAGCCGCTCCGTGACCGTTCTCCTCACTCAGTCCTTCACCGGCGTCAGCATCGGCGCCGTCCTCCTCCTCATCGCCCTCGGCCTCTCGCTGACCTTCGGGCAGATGGGCGTCATCAACATGGCGCACGGCGAGTTCATCATGGCCGGTGCCTACACCACGTACGTGCTCCAGCAGGCCATGGGTGGCGCCGGGCTGCCGCTGCTGCTCGCGCTGCCCGCCGCGTTCGTCGTCGCCGGGACCATGGGCGCGCTGCTGGAGGCGCTGCTGATCCGCAGGCTCTACGCCCGTCCTCTCGACACCCTCCTGGTCACCTGGGGCGTCTCGCTGCTGCTCCAGCAGCTGGCCCGCGACCTCTTCGGCGCCCCCAACGTCTCGACCACGGCGCCCGAGTGGTTCACCGGCGCGACGACGGTGGCCGGTGACCTGTCGCTGCCCAACAGCCGCCTGTTCATCCTCGCCCTCGCGCTCACCGCCATCGCCGTGCTCACCCTCACCCTGCGCCGCACGTCGCTGGGGCGGCGCATCCGGGCCGTCGTGCAGCACAGGGAACTGGCGGAGGCGTCCGGGATCCCGACGGCACGGGTGGACCGGACCACCTTCTTCATCGGCTCCGGGCTCGCGGGCGTCGCGGGCGTGGCGCTGACGCTCGTCGGGCCGATCGGGCCCGCGATGGGGACCAACATCATCATCGACGCGTTCCTCGTCGTGGTCGTCGGCGGCCTCGGCCAGCTCAAGGGCAGCGTCATCACCGCCTTCGTCCTCGGCCTCTTCCAGGCCGCCTTCGAATACTCCACCACCGTCAGCATCGCCAAGGTGCTGGTGCTGGTCGTCGTGGTCGCCTTCCTCCAGTGGCGGCCCCAGGGCCTCTACACCCTTCGCAGCCGGAGCCTCGCATGACGCCTCGCCCCACGCCTCGCACGACGTCGTCCCGCCCTACGCCTCGCCCGTACGACCGACGACTCTTCCGCCTGCGCGCACCCCTCGGCTTCGCGCTCGGCGCCGTGGCCCTGTTCGCGGTGGCGCCGCTCGCGCTGTCCGAGTTCCGGCTCGGGCTGCTGGCCAAGTACCTGTGCGTCGCCATCGTCGCGCTCGGCATCAGCCTGGCCTGGGGCAGAGGCGGCATGCTCACCCTCGGCCAGGGACTCTTCTTCGGCCTCGGCGGCTACGCCATGGCCATGCATCTGAAGCTCGCCGACGCGGGCCCGGGCAACCTGCCCGACTTCATGAGCCTCTACGGCACCGGCACCGAACTGCCCTGGTGGTGGGAGCCGTTCCGCAGCCCCGTCCTCGCCGTCGCCGCCGTGTTCGTGGTGCCGATGGCGGCAGCGGCGCTGATCGGGCTGCTCGTCTTCCGCCGACGGGTGCGGGGCGCGTACTTCGCGATCCTCAGCCAGGCGCTCACCGCCGCGTTCGCGCTGTGGCTGATCGGCCAGCAGCTCTCGACGGGCGGCACCAACGGCCTCACCGACATCCAGGGCTTCTTCGGCTACGACCTGAGCGACCCCGCCAACATGCGGATGGTCTACTTCCTCACCGCCGCCGTGCTGCTCGCCCTGATGGCACTGGTCCGTCAGCTCTTCCTCTCCCGCTACGGCGAACTCCTCGTCGCCGTCCGCGACTCGGAGGAGCGGGTGCGTTTCCTCGGCTACGACCCGGCCAACGTCAAGCTCGTCGCCTACGTCGCGGCGGCCGGGATGGCGGGGCTGGCCGGGGCGCTGTTCGTGCCCGCCGTCGGCATCATCTCCCCGGCCCTGATCGGGATCGTGCCCTCCATCGAGTTCGTCATCGGCGCCGCGATCGGCGGCCGGGCCAGCATGCTGGGGGCGGTGATCGGCGCTGTCGCCGTGGCGTGGGCCAGGAGTGCGCTGTCCGAGGAGTTCCCGGCGGCGTGGACGTACGCGCAGGCGCTGCTGTTCATCACCGTCGTCGCGTTCCTGCCCGGCGGGCTCGTGTCGCTGGGCGCGGTGCTGCGGCGGCGCGTACGGGGAGGGCGCCCGCGCGGCCCGGAGGAGCCGCCCCCGGCACCCGCATCCGCATCCGTCCAGCGCCCCGGCAAGGAGGCAGCGGTATGACCATGACCACGACCGGAACCGGAAGCGAGCCGTCGGGCAGGGAACAGTCCGGCAGCCTGGAGGTGCGGGGCCTGCGGGTCACGTTCGACGGGTTCACGGCGGTCGACGGGGTCGATCTGACCGTCGGCGCCGGAGACCTCCGCTTCCTCATCGGGCCCAACGGAGCGGGCAAGACCACCCTCGTCGACGCGGTGACGGGCCTGGCCAGGGCCACGGGCTCGGTCCGCTTCGACGGCCGCGAACTCCTCGGCAGCAGCGTCCAGAAGATCGCCCGCGCGGGCATCGGGCGCACCTTCCAGACGGCGGCGGTCTTCGAGGAGCTGACCGTCCTCCAGAACCTCGACATCGCGGCGGGCGCGGGACGCGGCATCGCCACCCTGCTGCGACAGCGCGCGACTGTACCCGAGAGCGTCGAACGGGCCCTGGAGACCACGGGCCTGACAGCCCACCGCGACAAGCCCGCCGGGACCCTCGCGCACGGCCAGAAGCAGTGGCTGGAGATCGGCATGCTGCTGGTGCAGGACGTGCGGCTCCTGCTGCTCGACGAGCCCGTCGCGGGCATGAGCCACGACGAGCGCGAGGCGACGGGGCGACTGCTGGAGGAGGTCGCGGAGGAGCACACCGTCGTGGTCATCGAGCACGACATGGACTTCCTGCGCTCCTTCGCGCGCAGTGTGACCGTGCTGCACGCGGGGGCCGTGCTGAGCGAGGGGACGGTGGCCGAGGTACGGGCCGACCCCCGCGTCCAGGAGGTCTACCTCGGACACGAGGCGCCCGCTTCGTCGTCCACGCAGTCCGAGGGTGCGTCGGCGCCCGTGGCCCAGGAGGTCTGACCGGTGCTGGAGATCGACAACCTGACGGCCGGATACGACCGCACCACGGTCCTGCACGGCGTCTCGCTCACCGTCCCCGACGAGGGCGTCGTCACCGTCCTCGGCCACAACGGCGCGGGCAAGTCCACGCTGCTGCGCGCCGCGACGGGCCTGCTACGTCCGCGCGGCGGCACCGTCCGCCTCGACGGCGAGGACATCACCCGGCTGCCCGCGCACCGCCGGGTGCGGCGCGGCATGGCGTACGTACCGCAGGGCCAGCAGAGCTTCCCGCACCTCACGGTGCGCGAGAACCTCCGGCTCGTGGCCGACGGGCAGCCCTCCGGGGCACGCGAGGCGACGGCCGACGCCCTCGACCTGTTCCCCGCGCTGCGCGCCCTGATGGCCCGCCGCGCAGGGCTCCTCTCCGGCGGCCAGCGCCAGCAACTCGCCCTGGCCCGCGCCCTGATCACCCGCCCCCGCCTGCTCCTGCTCGACGAGCCGACGGAGGGCATCCAGCCCTCCGTCGTCGCCGAGATCCAGCAGACCGTCCTCACCCTGACCGAACGCGGCGGCCTCTCGGTCCTGCTCGTCGAACAGCACATCGACTTCGCCCTGCGCGCCGCCGACCACTACTACGTCCTGGAGGCGGGCCGCATCACCTCGCAGGGCGCGGGCGACGGGGAGGCGGAGTCGGCGGTACGGGAGGCACTGGCGGTGTGACGCCGCGCGAGGCGGGCCGGAGGCGGGGGTGGCGGGGCGTGCGGGAGCTCGCCCCGCCTACCGCGCTGGTACACGGGCGCGGCCCGCCCCCGTACCGCCAGGGTCCCGGCGCAAGTCCACCCCACACCGGGTGCCCGGACCGCGCGGCCTCCGTAGCGTTCGTCCACACGGACCGGGCAGCGGTACACGCACGTCGTCAATGTCAACGGCTACGAGGGCCCGCCCGAGGTGCGGAACTTCGAGATCGCCGAGGGCACCCCCGTGCGGTACAAGGCGTGCCAGCACCGCGCCACGGGCGACTTCGATTGCAGCGGCTGGTACTACGACAAGGCGTGAGTCCCGCGTCGACGGGGGCACGGTGAAAACACGTTGCGAGGCCTCGCGCGCGTGCGCGAGGCTCGGCGCATGTCCCAGAACGTGCCCGGCGGCGCCACAGGGGTGGCCGCCCTCTTCTCGCACGGCCGGCTGACCGCGATCCCGCGGAAGGCGGCCCGCCGCGAGCAGTTGCTCGTGCACCTCGCGCGGACGCTCTTCGAGCGGGACCGCGCGTACAGCGAGCCGGAGGTCAACGAGGCGCTGCGGACGGTGCACGAGGACTGCTCGGCGCTGCGCCGCTATCTGGTCGAGGCGGGCCTGCTGGCCCGGACCAGAGACGGGGGAAGCTACCGCCGGGCAGGGTGAAGCGGCCCCGGCCCGGCGTGTCCTGGCGGCCCCCGCCCACGAACGATCGTGGGCCAGCAGCACCCGGCCCTCGCCCTTCGTGTTCGGTTACTGCCTTGCCAACGCCCGTTCGCCGGGCGCGCAGACCTCGCGCAGTGCGGCCAGTTCGCCGGGCGACAGGTTCCGGGCGGCGGAGCCGCGTCTGCCGCCGCCGTCGAGCAGGGCGCTGCCCTCGTCCAGCCACTCCGGGAGCGGCTTCACGCCGATGAAGGCGGCCAGCCGGGTGAGTTCGCCGTGCGGGTCGTCGAGCAGGTCCTCGTACGCGAGCGTGGTGCGTACGGACTCGGGCAGCGCCGCCAGATCCCGTACCCCTTCCTCGATGAGCCGCGACCACAGCTCGCCGAACCGCTCGACGGGCACGGGCCGGTCCATCAGCACCCCCGGTTCGAAG
Organism: Streptomyces sp. NPDC054796; assembly: GCF_053611545.1. Lineage (NCBI taxonomy): Bacteria > Bacillati > Actinomycetota > Actinomycetes > Kitasatosporales > Streptomycetaceae > Streptomyces > Streptomyces sp. NPDC054796. Next base: position 114,170 of record NZ_JBSHAO010000019.1, read on the forward strand.
CGCTCGGCCAGCAGTGCGGCCAACTCGGGCGGCAGAAGCGCGATGTGTTCCTCCGTCAGCTCGCCGGGCGACTCCAGGCCGCACAGCTCCGCCATCTCGTACAGCGACCGGATCAGGCGGTATCCGGAGTGGCGGCTCATCGACAGGGCGCAGTCGGGCCCGTCGCGGTACAGGTGCACGAAGCGGGCGTGGGGGAAGAGGGAGCGCAGTACGGGCACATGGCCGAGGGAGTAGCCGGAGCGCTCGACGGTCGCGCCGGTGCGGCCTGTCAGCTCGGCCAGGGCCGCGAACAGCGCCTCCCAGTGCGCGGCGGGCTCCCGTACGGGCCAGCTCTCGACGGTGGGCGTGAGCGTGTCCAGCAGCCCGTCGGGGTCGTCGCTCAGATGGGGGAGCGTCATCAGGAGGATCGCGGGGATGCCCGTGGTCTCGGCGCTGTAGCGGGTCGAGGGGAGGCGCGGGTACAGGAACTCGGGCAGGGGTACGCCGCTGCGGATCATCCTGTCGAAGACGGGCGTCGGGCCCGCGACGTGCGACCAGAACTCGGCGCCGTCGAGCGGCTCTTCGCTCAGGACGCGGGGCGCCATGACGGAGGCGAACAGCTCGTTCAGGCTCAGGACGCCGGGGTGCAGATTGACGATCCGGGACAGGGTCGTCGAGCCGCTGCGGCCGGTGCCGACGATGAAGGTCAGGTTCTGCTGTCTGTGTTTCTGCTGTCTCTGCTGTGTGGACACGCCCGCTTACTGCCCGCGACGAGGTGCCCGTACGCGCGCGTGCGCGGGAGCCTGCTGCGGGTGCCCTCCCGCTCACCCTCGCCCCGTGAAGTCCGGCTCGGCCGGTGCCCGCTTGAACTCGTAGAAGCCCGCGACTCCAGCCATCAGCAGCACCCCGTCCCACAGCCGTCCGGCCGCCTCGCCGTGCGGCGCGGGGGAGATGCACGGGCCGAAGAAGGCCGTCGGCGCCCCGCCGCCGTCACCGCCGCCTTCGGCGGAGCGCACGGCGATCACGGGGGTGCCGACGTCCTCCCCTACGAGGCCGGTGCCCGCCTCGTGCGAGGCGCGCACGGCGCCGTCGTACATCGTCGAACCGCCCGCCTCCGCCAGCCGCTCCGGCAACCCCGCAGCGGCCAGCGAGGAGGGGAACAGGGTGCGCCAGTCCCAGTCCCCGCCCAGGTGGAGGCGGGTGCCGAGCGCGGTGTAGAAGCGGCCGAGCGCCTCGTGCCCGAACTCCTTCTCCACGGCGGCGCAGACCCTTACGGGCATCCACAGATAGCCGTCCGGGTCGCCTTCGGGATCCTCGTCCAGGTGCTCATTGAGCACCGACAGGCTCATCACCCGCCACCGCACCGAGACGGGCCGTACCGTGGCCACCTCCAGGAGCCAGCGCGAGGTGATCCAGGTGTACGGGCACGCGGGATCGAACCAGAAGTCCGCGACGTACGCGCCCTCGCGCGGTTCCGCGGGGTGGCCGGCCGGTTCGTGCTGTCGCTGCGGCATGGGCCGAGACTAGACGACCGGTTCGACCGGCCCGGCGGCTATGACTCCTCGGCGGAGGGCCGTCGCACCTCGAAGTGGAAGCACCCGTATTCCACTGCCCGGACATGCGCGAGCACCACGTCCGGGTCGGCGAACGCCTCGTCGAAGGCCGCGTCGAAGCCTGCCGTGGCGCCGGCCGGGATCTCCAGAAGGCGGCCACCCGCGATACGGCCCCGGGCGCTGTAGCGGCGCACGGTGCGCAGGGCGCCAGGACGGGCGAAGGGGTAGCCCTCGCCGGGGGTGAACCCGCCGCAGTCGTCGGCGTGGATGAAGACGGGACCCTGTTCGTCGTACGCGCCCGGATCCGCACCCTTCGAGGCGGCCCAGCGACGCAGCGGTGCGTACGAGACGAGGGCGATCCGCTCGCCGGACGTGATGGGGCGGAGGCAGCAGCGCAGCGGGGATCCCGCATCGTCGCCGGTCGCGATGTACGGGGCGCAGGGCCGGTCCGCGTCATCGGCAACTCGCAGTTGCGCCAGCGCGGCGGTGTCGACGGGGAGCACGGTGTACTTGGCCATGCGCCCATGCTGGACCGGCGCCCGTGTGTGCGCTGGCAGGAAACGGACGTCGCGTTGGCGCGTGCCCGCGCGGAAGGCCGCCCGGGAAGGCCGCACCCGCTGGGCGGCACGAGGCGCTTCCGGCGGACCTCGTAGACTCATGGTGTGAGATTCACGAGCAACCCGCACTACTGCTTCCTGTGAGCGGCAGACACTGAGGGCGATGCCGGACGGCGTCGCCCTCCTTGGTGTGCCTGCCGCGTGAACCACACTCCCGCCGCTGCCCGCTCCTCCTCGCGGCGGCGGCATTCCGAACGCGCGCGCAGGCACGGTCTCTTTCCTCTCACCGCTGCCAGGAGTGCCTCGTGTCCGTGTTGCTTCCCCCTGCCTTTGAACTCTTCCTCGGCCTGCTGCGCTGCCCGACGTGCCGCGCACCCCGACTGCACCCCGACCGTGGCGCACTGCGCTGTCCGGTGGGTCACACCTTCGACATCGCCCGTCACGGCTACGTCAGCCTCCTGACGGGCACCCGTCCCACCAGCGGCGACGACGCGGCCATGGTCCGGGCCCGGGAGCGGTTTCTGTCCACCGGCGGGTACGGGCCCGTCCGCCATGCCGTGGCCCGTCTGGCGGCGGCAGGCGCCGTGCCCGGGAACGGCACGGTGGTGGACGTCGGTTGCGGTACGGGCTACTACCTGGCCGGTGTGCTCGACCAACTGCCCGGCGCCCGTGGCCTGGGGCTGGACTCATCGGTGCGCGCGCTGCGCTCGGCGGCGCGGCTCCACGCACGAGCCGTCGCGGCGGCCTGGGACGTCTTCAGGCCCTTTCCGCTGGCCGACGGGGTGGCCGACGTCGTGCTGGACGTCTTCGCGCCGCGCAATCCGGCCGAGTTCCGCCGGATACTGCGGCCGACCGGGCGGCTGATCGTGGTGCGTCCTACGGGGCGGCACCTGGCTGAGCTGCGCGGCCGACTGCGCGCCATGGTCACGATCGACCCGGCCAAGGAAGAACGCCTGCACCAGGGGCTGGACCCCTTCTTCGAGGCGGCCGTCACCGAACGGATCGAGTACGTCACCTCCCTCACCGGGCAGGCGGCCGCCGACCTGGTGGGGATGACGCCGAGCGCACGCCACCTGAGCCGTGCCGACCTGGACGACGACGGCGTCCTGCCCGACCGGGTCACCGTCACCGTCTCCGTACTGGCCACCGCGTATCGGCCTCGGTGACCATGTGTGGTGCGGGGCGTGTCTCTCGCGCGCGGACGTGTCCCCGCCCACTTCATGGGTGCCCCTAGGAGCCCTGCGGTGCGGCGTGGCGGTCGGCTACGCGGTGGTGGCCGGCTCGGCGGTTGTAGGTGCCGCTGATGCGGGCGGTCAGCGACCGGGGCAGCAGCCGGGGCACGAAGGTGAGGACGCGGTCGGAGGCACGGCCGGGGAACGAGCTCGACCGGCCCCGCGCGAAATCGTCGAGAGCCTTGGCGGCGACGCGGTCCGGGGCGACGGCCTTCGGGTTCATGACGGCCGTCGTCCCGTCGAAGAATCCGGTGTCCGTGGCGCCGGGGTGGGCCGCCATGACCCGGACACCGGTACCGCGCAGCTCTTCGACGAGTGCCTCGGTGAAGGAGAGCACGAAAGCCTTCGTGGCGCTGTAGCTGGCCTGGTACGGCATGGGCTGGAAAGCCGCGGTCGAGGAGACGTTGATGATGCCGCCGCGACCGCGCTCGAGCATGCTCCGCCCGATGTGGTGCACCAACTCCATCAGGGCGCTCACATTCAGGTCGACCGATCGCGCGTTGGGCTCGTACGGGCGGCTCAGGAAGGGCCCGACCGCGCCCATGCCCGCGTTGTTGACCAGCAGGTCCACGCTCAGCTCCCGCTCCTGGAGCGCGTCGGCGACCGCCTGCGGCGCCTGCCGGTCCGTCAGGTCCGCGGCGATCACGTCGGTCCGGACGCCGTACGCCGATCGCAACTGCTCGGCGAGCTTGTCGAGCGCGTCGGCGGAGCGTGCCACGAGGACGAGGTGGGCTCCGCGTGCGGCCAGCTCGCGGGCGAAGGCTTCCCCCAGCCCCTTCGACGCGCCGGTGACCAGGGCTGTCTGCCCGGTGTAGTCGTGCATGAGTGATTCCCTTCCGGTCCATTCCGAGGGCGCCCGTCGCCGGGCACCTCGGATTTTGCTTCGAGGCTCGAACCATACTCCTTCGAGCATCGAAGTAAAGATGTATCCTCGGTGCCATGGCGCGGAGCATCCTCGAAGCGGCAGTGCTCGCCAATCACACGGCGGTGATGCAGGCGAACGACCGACTGACGGCGGCATTGGCCGAACACTCCCTGACCCATGCCACCGCCCAGGCGCTCTGGGCGATCGATCCCGACGAGGCGCCGCCGCCGATGAAGACGATCGCGCGGCGCGTGTTCTGCAACGCGCCCAACCTCAGCTTCGTCATGAAGCAGCTCACCGAACGCGGGCTGGTCGAGAGGACCGTCGATCCCCACGACCGGCGCTCACGCGTCGTCAACCTCACCGACGACGGCCGCCGGGTCCGCGAAGCGGTCATCGAGGCGGCGCTGGGGACGAGCCCGCTCGCCCGGCTGGAGCCCGACGAGCTGCGCGAACTCGCCGCCCTCCTGAACAAGGCACTCCAGTCCACGAGCGAGCCCGACGGGGCGTGACGTGATCCGGTCGAAGACGGATCGCTAGCGTCGCGTCGCGTGGTTCCCGGCCAGCGCCTCGGCGAGCCAGGGGTGGACGGGGAGGAGGTGCGGCACCTCCTGCCAGCCGTTGACGGTCCACACCAGCCGCCAGTACCGCTCCACGCGCGGGTCGTGGGCGCGCGCGAACCGCTGGGCCAGCCACTCCCGGAACTCCGCGTCGGGGGTGCGGCCCAGGGCGTCGGCGAACCGGGGCACGAGGTCGTCGACGACGGGGGCGGCCTCGTCGTCGAGCGGATCGACGCCCGCCGCCCGGGCCCCGGCGATCCGCTCGCGGGCGTACTCCATGAGCGCGGCCCCTGCGGCGGTGTCGATGTCCGGCGCGCGCCCGGTGGCCTGCTCGACGGCGGCCCGGCGTATGCGCGCACGGAAGTCCGGGTCGCCGACCAGCTCGGCGAGTTCCACCCAGGCGGCGACCTGCTCGGTCGACGGGTCCTCGGGGAGGTCCGGAGCGGCGGCGCGCACCATGGCCTCGGCGGCCCGGCCGCCCTCCGCGCCCTCCGCGTCACCGTCCGTGCCGGGCGGGTTCTCCGTGCCGGGTGCGGTCTCCGGGCCGAACGTGTCCGCCACGAAGTCGTCGATCAGGCGACGGCGTTCGTCGGCAGACAGCTGGGTGAGTCGGTGCATGAGCTGGGTCTCCTCGGGGTCGGACCCGGATCCGGCGACGACCCGCAGCACGCTCCGGCGCAGCCGCAGCGTCCTGATCTGCGTGTCGAGGGCGGCGGCGTGCGCCTCGGCGACGTCCGCCATCGACAGCTCGCGGTCCAGCACCCGTCGCACCGTGGCGAGGCCGATGCCCAGTTCGCGCAGGGTGCGGACGAGTTCCAGACGGAGCAGCGCCGCATGGTCGTAGAGCCGGTATCCGGCGGGATTTCGGCCGGCCGGTACGACCACGCCCGCGTCGGACCAGAACCGGATCGTCCGCACGGACAAGCCGGTCCGCCGGGAGAGTTCACCGATCGCGTAGAGGGTCGTACCGTCCATGTCCCCACCCTGCTGTCTCCAGCCGCTGGAGACTCAAGTCAGGGCGCCCGCCCCTTTCTCCTCGCCGTTCCCCGGTGACAGCAGCGGCACGCGCCACACGATCCGGGTGCCGGGCCGTGGGCCCGTCCCGCCGCCGCGGACCGTGGCGTGGGCGAGAACCGGAACCGTGTCCAGGCTTCCGTCCAGGCCCCCGTCCGGGCTTCCGTCCGGGCCGCCGTCCGCGATCTCGTCCACGGGCTTGTCCACCGCACCGTCCATGTGCTCGCCCGGCAGCCGCGCGGGAGTGATCTCCAGCGTGCCGCCGAGGAGTTCGGCGCGTGAGCGCATGTTGGCCAGGCCGCCCGTGCGCGGCACGCTCTCGCCCACGCCCACACCGTCGTCGGTGACGGTGAGGACGATGTGCGCGTCGACCGTCAGCGTCACATCGGCGCGACGGGCGTGCGCGTGCCGGGCCACGTTGCTCAGGGCCTCCACCAGCACCGCCAGCACCTGGTCCGCCGTCTCCTCGGGGATGTCCGTGTCGACCCGCCCCTCCATCCGCAGCGACGGGGTGAAGCCCAGCGCCTCGGCCGAGGTGGCGACGGCCTTCGTCATCAGCCGCCGCAGACCGGCACCGCCACCGGACAGCGCGCTGCCGCCGCTCTCGCCGCCCGCGCCGCCGGCCGCCTCCTCGCCGGAGGAGCGCAGCGCGAAGATGGTGGAACGGATGATCTTGATGGTCTCGTCGAGGTCGTCCACCGCGCGCCCGACCCGCTCGGACGCCTCCGGGTGGTCGATCAGCCTGCCCGCGCTCTGGAGCGTCATCCCGGTGGCGAACAGCCGCTGGATCGCGAGGTCGTGCAGATCGCGCGCGATGCGGTCTCTGTCGTGCAGCAGCGCCAACTGCTCCGACTCCGCCCTGTGCCGGGCCAGTTCCAGCGCGAGCGCCGCCTGCCCCGCGAAGTCCGAGAGCAGCCCGACCTCCGTCACGTCGAAGGGGCTGCGCTCCGCGAGGCGGCTCAGGCGCAGCGCGCCCTGCACCCGCTCCCTGGCCAGCAGCGGCACGGCGACGGTCGGCCCGTACGCGTCCTCCAGGCCGGGGAAGGCGTGGGCGCGCGGGTCGGAGCGCAGATCGGCGCTGACCGCGGGTCTGCCGGTGCGCGCGGCGAGCCCCGCGAGGGTGTTCTCGTACTCGACGGCCTGCCCTGACAGTTCGGCGGCCAGCTCGCCCACGGCGACGTCCACGCGCAGCACGTTGGCGCCCAGGTCGGGCACCAGGACGCACGCCGAGTCCGCCTGGGCGACCTCCAGTGCGCGCCGCGCGATGAGGCTCAGCACGTCGGTGGCGTCGGCGCCGCTCAGCAGGGAGCGGGTGATCTCGCCGAGCGCGGCGCCCCACTCCTCGCGGCGGCGGCTCTCCGCGTAGAGCCTGGCGTTGTCGATGGCGACCCCGGCCGCGACGGACAGCGTGGTGAGGACGGCCTCGTCGTCCGCGTCGAAGCGGGAGCCGCCGCGCTTCTCCGTCAGATACAGGTTCCCGAACACCTCGTCCCTGACCCTGATCGGCACCCCGAGGAAGGTCCGCATCGGCGGGTGGTTCGCGGGGAAGCCGTAGCTGGCCGGGTGCTCGGCGAGGTCGTTGAGCCGCAGGGGCTCCGGGTGGCGGATCAGCTCGCCGAGGATGCCGTGGCCCTGGGGGAGGGGGCCGATGCGCGCGGCCAGCTCGTCCGAGATGCCCACGGGGAGGAAGCGGGAGAGCCGCCGCCCGTCGCCGATCACGCCCACGGCGCCGTACTCCGCGTCGGTCAGGACGATCGCGGCACGCACGATCCGCTCCAGCACCTGCGCCAGGTCGAGTTCGCGGCCGACGCTGAGCACGGCCTCCAGCAGGCTGTGCATCCGGTCCTGTGTCTTACGGGCGGCGTCCAGCCGCGACTGCAACTCGTCCAGTAACTGGTCCAGCCGGAGCTGCGGGAGCCAGCTCTCGCGCCCGGTCCCCAGCGTGTACTCCGGGGCGTGGTCCGGGGTGCGATCCGGAGTGTGCTCCGGGGCCCGGTCCCGTGCCTGACCTCGCGCCTGGTCCTCGGAATCCGCCATACGACCTCCGGGGGACGTGTCGCGCCGCCAGCGCGGCGCCCGGAACAGCAGATTACTCGCACTCGCGGGGGCCGAACGGCCCCTTACCGACGGCCTTTCAGGGCATAAGGCTGTGGGGGCAGGCAGCGGGTTCCGGGACGACGGCGACGACAGCGAGGGCGGACGGAAGCGGATCCGGTGCGGGGGCAGCGGAAAGCGGGTCCGGGAATCTGAGGAGGGACATGCCGCACAGCGACGTGGGGAACGGCGGTGAAGCCCAGGAGGGCCGCGGCGCCGGGGGGAACGCAGCGGGACGCGGCCCGTACCAGCAACAACACCAGCAACAACATCAGCACCAGCAACTGCATCAGAATCAGCATCAGCTCCCGATCCGGGTCTTCCTGCTCGACGACCACGAGGTGGTGCGCCGCGGTCTGCGCGACATGCTCAGCGCCGAACCCGACCTCGAAGTGGTCGGCGACGCCTCCGACGCGCGCCAGGCACTCGTCCGCGCCCCCGCGCTGCGCCCGCACGTGGCCGTGCTCGACATCCGGCTGGGCGGCATGGACGAGGGAAGCGACCAGGAGGGCATCGAGGTCTGCCGGGAACTGCGGGCCCGCATGCCGGACCTCGCCTGTCTGATGCTCACCTCCTTCGACGACGATGAGGCGCTCTTCGACGCGATCATGGCGGGCGCCGCAGGTTATGTGCTCAAGCAGATCAAGGGCTCCGACCTGGTGTCGGCCATACGCACCGTCGCGAGCGGCAAGTCCATGCTCGACCCTGGTGCCACGGCCCGCGTGATGGAACGGCTGCGTGCCCCGCACAGCCGTCCGGGGCCGCCCGGACTGGCCCACCTCTCGCCCCGTGAGCGGCAGGTGCTCGAACTCATCGGAGAGGGGCTGACCAACCGTCAGATCGCGGAACGGCTCTTCCTCGCGGAGAAGACCGTCAAGAACCGCATCTCCTCGCTGCTGGCCAAGCTGGGGGTGGGGCGCAGGGTGCAGGCGGCCGTGATCGCGGAGCGGCTGCGCGAGCGCGCGGACGGGCAGGGGCTGCGCGACCGCGCGGACGTACCCGGCCCGGACGAGCCGTGAGCTCCTGCCCCCGGTCCCTCATCTACCTGTTCCTGTTTCCGTCGCGCGGGGGGACGAGGGTGACCAGGAACTTCTTCGGCGCGCTCGCGTTTCCGGCCGCGTCGATGGAGCGGTACTCGACGGTGTGGGTGCCGTAGTCCGGGCTCGCGTCGTCCCAGGGGACGGCGCGTGGTGTGCCGAGCTTGCCGTAGACGAGGCCGTCGATCTCGGTGCCTCCGGGGGTGAAGCGGAAGGGCGCGTCCGGGTCGGTGGGCCAGCCGAAGTAGTGGTACCAGCCGTCACCGTCCACCCGGAACTGGCTGACGACGTGCCCTTCGCCGTCGTCACGCCCTGTGAGCCGCATCGTGAACGGGCCGTCGTACACGTACTCCACGGGCCTGCCGGGGCGCTCGGTCCTCCGCAGCGGTTCGGACAGCTCGTACACCGTCTTCGGGCCGGCCGCGTCCACCGTCCACGTGAGGCGCTCGCCCTTCGTGCGCGGCGCGTGCGGGTCGGTCACCTCGGCGGTGAGGGTGTGGCTGCCGGGGGACAGGCGCAGGGCGCCGAGATCGAGGTCGCGGTCGTTGCCCCGCGTGGGCGGGGGCGTGGGCAGCGCGCGTCCGTCGAGACGCCACCGTACGGCGAAGGCGCGGTCGTCGGGGTGCGCGGTGTCCGCGTACACGACGGTGTCCGCGCCGACGGGCGACTCCGTCGGCGTGTGCCCGGTGAACTCCCTTGCCGCGTCCGTCGGTTGGCGCCCGGTGCCGGTGTCCTTGCTCGCGTCCACCGTCCACTCCACGGTGCGGGTCAGTGCCTTGGACGCGCGGATCGCGGGGTCCCGTACGAAGGGGGTCGGGTCGGTGACGGTCGCCGTGAGGGAGTGTGTGCCGGGCGCGAGGCCGAGCCGGGAGAGGTCGAGCTGACGGGCACCGCGCGCCGACTTCACCGGCCTGCCGTCCACGGCCCAGGTGACGTCCAGGGCGCCGCCCGTCGGATGCATGGTCTCCAGCCAGACGACACGGTCGTCCCCGAGGGGCGCCGAGGTGGGGGTGCTGCTCTGGACGAGGGAGGTCTTCGCGGAGACGGCCCGCGTCATCACCTCGCGCTGCGGCTGGTCGAAGGCGTAGCCGAGCGTCTTCATCATGGAGTGCCTGCTCGGGCGCCACACGCCCTTGGTGCTGTACATGCCGCCCTTGTGGCGGCCGATGGTGCCGCCCGAGAGGCTCTTCTCGCCCAGCCAGCGCCACCACTTCGCGTGCCGCTCGCGCATCTGCGCCTCGGTGAGCAGGGTGTGGTGCGCGGAGTCAGGCTCGCCGCCCTCGTAGGCGCCGCCGGGCTCGCCGCGCTGGTAGTAGTCGTACTCGTCCTGGAGCCCGCCCAGCGAGTGCCCGATCTCGTGCGGGGTGATCAGCGACGAGAGCGCGTTGCCGCCGGAGGCGGTGGCGTAGGTGCCTCCGGCACCGCCGTACGTGTCGCTGTGGGCGAGGCCCACGATCTGGCGGTTGGCGTCGGTGGTGCCGGGGACGAGGTCCGCGTAGCGTGCCGCCGCCGCGCTGTCCATGGTGAGCAGCCGCTGCGGCCCCGCCTCCCGGCAGCCGCCCCAGAAGCCCATGCCCAGCGGGGTGTCGCGCCGGGGCGAGGTGAGGTCGGGGTCGCAGTCGACGCCGGACTCGGGCGAGGGGGTCAGCACCGCGTAGACGTTGAGGTAGGAGCGGTAGGAGGCGAAGGGCTCGATGCTCCACAGCACGTTCAGATGTGCGTCGGCGTCGGCGCGGAAGTCGTCCAGCTCCTCGGCGGTGTAACCGTCGCCGAGGAGGACGAGGTTGAACCGCTTCTCGGCGGGGCCCGTCACCTGGAGCGGCACGACCTCGGGTGCGGCGGTGGGCGGGGCGGTGTCGCGGGTGACGGTGGTGTGTGTGTCGGCCGCGTGTGCGTCGGGGGTTGCCTGGGTTCCGGCCAGCACGGAGACGAGCAGTCCCGCCACCGCCAGCGCCCTGGCGACGGCGCCCCCGTGTCTGCGTCCGCTGCGTCTGGTGCCCCTGCTGCCCGTACTGCCCGTGCTGCCCATGAACGGCCTCCCCGGCTCCGGTGACGGCGGCACGTTGTGCGCGGTGCGCGGTACGTGCGTGGTCGCGTGGCGGTGAGGGAGCGTACGGGGAGGTCAACCGGCCGTAAAGAGGGCCACGGGGCGCCCGCGCGTAACGGGACACGTGCGGGGGGACACGTAGGGGCGCGGGCACACCAGCCCCACGCACCACGTCCCCGCACGAGGAGGAGTCGGCCATGACCGAGCGGAGCGCCCCGGCCCCGGGCGCGGACCTGGGCGCGGGCCCGGACCACCCCGTGCCCGCGCCGCCCGCCTTCCCCGCCGAGGAGTACGCGGAGCGCCGCGCCGGTGTCCGTGCCGCCATGGCACGCGACGGCTTCGGCGCCCTGCTCGTCACCGCGCCGGAGGACGTCCACTACCTCTCCGGCCTCGACCATCAGGGCCACTTCGCCGTCACGGGACTGCTGCTGCCGCTGGAGGGGACGCCGGTGCTGGTGGAGCGGGAGATGGAGGCGCCGACGGCCGCCGCGCAGACACACGGCTGCGCGCACGTCGGCTACGGCGACGGCACCGACCCCGCCGACGCGCTGCTCGACGCGCTCCGCGACCTCGCACCGCTACCCGGCATCCCCGGCCGCTCCGGCATCCCCGGCACGCTCGGCTACCAGGCCGCTTCCCTCAGCCTGCCGCCCGCCGTCTGGGACCGGCTCAGGGAGGGTTTCCGCGAGCGCGGCCCGTCCGGTACCCGCTGGGCCGACTGCGGCCCGCTGCTCACCGGGTGCCGGTCCGTGCACACCCCGCGCGAGACCGAGCACATCCGCACGGCCGCACGCCTCTCCGACCTCGCCATGGGTGCCGGACTCGCCGCGGCCACGGCGGGCGCCCGCGAGAACGAGGTGGCCGCCGCCGTGCACGAGGCGATGCTCAGCGCGGGCGGCGGCCTCCCCGCCTTCGCCCCGCTCGTACGCACCACGGACCGGCTCGACCAGGAGCATCTGACGTGGTCGACGCGCCGCATCGGCCCGGACGACGCCGTCTTCCTCGAACTGTCCGCCGCCTACGGCCGCTACCACGCCCCGCTCGCCCGCCTCCGCCACCTCGGCCAGGACACGGCGGCCCGCGACGCGCGCGCGGCGGAAGCGTCGCACGAGGCGATGGCGGCGCTGTGCGCGGCGCTGCGGCCCGGAGAGACGGCGGAGGGGGTCTTCCACGCCTGGCGCTCCGTCATGGACCGCGCCGTGGGCGGCACCTACCGGCGTCACCATTGCGGCTACCTCGTCGGCATCGGCTTCCCGCCCGGCTGGATGGGCGGCAGCCGCACCCTGCGCCCCGGCAACACGATGGTCCTGCGCGCCGGGATGACCCTCCACATCCAGTCCTGGATGCTCGACGCGCACGTGGGCCGCCACGCGCTCTCCGACACGGCCCTGGTCACGGACGACGGCTGCGAGGTGCTGACGCGCACGCCCCGCTGACCTGTTGAGGGGGTCCGGTGCCGGGTACGGGTCCGCGCGGCACCCGTCGTGCCCCGTCAGGCCTCGCCGTCCCGCTCGGCGGCGTCCCGCTCCGGCGCGGGCAGGCCAGCGGCGAGCAGGCCGAAGGACTCGTCGACGAGACCGAGGAGCGAGTCGGCGCCGGTGCCGGGGTCCCAGGCGCGCATCGCCGTACGGAACGCGGCGAGGCCCGCGCCCGCCAGGAGCCGCGGATAGCGGGCGTCCTCGGGGAGCCCGGTGCGCTCGGCGACGGCGCAGGCGACGGCCTCCTCCATGCGCCGGTTGCTGTGCAGCAGCCGCGGGATCAGCTCCGGGTACCGGCGCAGCAGGGCGCCGCGCGAGTGCCACCCGGGGTCGGCCACGAGCGCGGGCACGGCGTCGTGGATGGTCCGGTGCAGAGCGGGGAGCGGGGGTTCGTCGGACGGGCGGTCCCGCACGCCCTTGACGAGCTGGTGCGTCAGCCGGTGGTCCCAGTCGAAGACCGCGTCGTCCTTGGTCTCGAAGTAGTTGAAGAACGTGCGCGGGGAGACGCCCGCCGCCTCGCAGATGTCGTGCACCGTGACGGCCGAGGGCCCCTTGTCCAGATACAGCTCGACGGCCGCGGCGCGCAGTGCGGACCGCGTCTCCAGCTTCTTCCGCTCCCGCAGCCCTGACGAGGGAGAGTCCTCGGCCGGCGGAAGGGCCTCGGCGCTCGCCGTTCTTCTCGACTCCACCTTCCGTACAGTAATGCATTTTTGCACTCGTGCACGTTTCTGTTAGCGTAGCTAATTATTGTCCATGCCATCCAATATGGCGTGGATCACGCGACAGTGCGCAGCGAGAGGCGAGGAGGCGGACCACGTCCATGGCCGAAGAGCAGACGGGAACACAGGCCAACGCGGAAGCGGGAGCGGGGGGAGAAGCGGAGGAGAAGTCGGACCTGCGCGCGACGCTGCGCACGCTGGCGTCGACGCTGTGGTTCCCGGCCTTCTTCTTCACGGGGTTCCTGGTCTGCTATCTGCTGCCGTTCCACAACCCGACCCCGCACCACGTCGAGGTCGCGGTCCCCGGGCACGCCGCCGTGCAGATCCAGGAGGCGCTGGACCAGAAGAGCCCCGGCGCCTTCGACATCGTGCAGGTCTCGGACGCGGGCGCCGCGCGCGACGCGGTGACCGACCGTGACGCCACCGCCGGATACGTGCCGGCCGCGGGCAACCCCCAGTTGTTCGTCGCCAAGGCCGACGGCTACTCGCTGGAGTCCGTGCTCCAGAAGACCTTCACCGCCGTCGCGCAGCAGAGCGGCGGCCACCTCCACATGCACGACGTCGCCCCGACCGCCGCCGGCGACGGCATGGGGACAGGGCTCTTCTACCTGGTGCTCGCCTGCACCATCCCGTCGTACGTGATGGTGATGATGCTGCTGAGGGCCACCACCTTCGGGCGCCGCAAGAAGATCATCACCCTCGCGGCTGCGGGCGCGGTGATCAGCGTCGTCGCCTACCTCGTCGGCCTCTCGATGGACGTGATCCCGAACAAGCCGCTGGCGATCCTGTTCCTGTTCCTGATGACGCAGGCGGTGGCGCAGACCTCGTACGGCCTTGTCCCGTTCTGCAAGCAGTTCTTCCCCGGCGTGGCCATGGGCCTGTTCGTGCTGCTGAGCATGCCGTCCAGCGGCGGCGCCATCCCCGTCCAGATGGTGCCCGGCTTCTTCCGCGCGCTGCACCCGATCATGCCCATGGGCAACCTCATCGAGGCGCTGCGCGGGCTCTTCTACTTCGACGGTACGAACGTCGTGCGCCCCGTGCTGGTGATCTGCTGCTGGGTGGTCGTCGGCGCGGCGCTGCTCGCCCTCGGTGCGTGGCGGGAGCGGCGTGCGCTGGCCCGCGAGTCGGCCGGGGACGAGGAGGAGGTGCCCGAGCCGCCGGTGGAGGATCCCACCTTCGAGCTCCAGCAGCCCAGCGCCCTTCCCCCGCACAAGCACCGCATCGGCCAGTCCGAGCCCATGCTCACGGGGTGCGTCGCCGACCCGCAGGGGCAGCCGCTCAAGGGTGTCGCCATCACCGTCACCGGCACGCACGGCCGCGAGCTGGTGCGCGCGATGACCGACGGCAACGGCGAGTACGCCGCCACGGGCCTCCCCGAGAGCGTCGTCAACGTGATCGCCAGCTCGCCCGACCGGCTCGCCGCCGTGTCTCGCGTGCTCGTGCGCGACGGGCACCCGGTGCGTCAGGACTTCCAGCTGGAGCCCCGTGCGCGGCGCCCTGTCCAGGTCTCCGTCTGAGTTCGCGGTCTCCTCACGGAGTCACCTCACTGAGCCGCCCGGCCGCGCGCCGGGCGGTTTCGTGTGGTGAAAGCCTCCCTCACCATACTCTTTCACGAGTAAATTAATTGCTAACCTTTTCTTTATGGGGAAGCACGCCAAACCGACCGGCGGATCCGGCGCGGTCCGTATCCGCCCGCTGCCGGTGAAGAGCACCGTCCGGCTGCGCAGGCCCGCCGACATCTGGCACAAGCCCGCCTTCAGCGCCGCCGCGGCGATCGCCGTCCCGCACTTCACGCTCTACGCGCTCGGTCGCCTCGACCTGGTGCTCTACACCTCCGCCGGGGCGATGTGCGCCCTGTACGCGCACGGCCTGCCGTACGCGGCCCGCGCCCGCACCCTCGGCCGGGTCGTGCTCGGCATGACCGCCTCCCTCGCGATCGCCCTGACCGCCGCCTCGCTGACCGGCTCGGCCGTGCTGCTGGTGCTGCTCGCCTCGCTCGTCGCCGCCGTCCACAAGATGGTGTGCGACGCCGTCCGCATCGGCCCGCCGGGCAACCTCATCCTCACCTTCATCGCCGCCTCGGCGTTCTTCGTGCCCCAGCGCCTCGACCAGGTGCCCTTCCATGTGCTGCTCGCGCTCGCGGGCGGCGCCGTCGCCTGGCTCGTGTGCATGGCGCCCGCGCTCGTACGGCCCAGGGGCCCCGAGCGCATCGCCACAGCGCGTGCGCTGGAGGCGGCGGCCGCGCTGCTGCGCGCGGAGTCCGGCGGGGCGCCAGCGGCGCCCGGGGCGCGGCACGCCGCGGCCGCAGCCGTGAACGCCGCCTGGCACACCCTCTTCCTCGTCCCGGCCCGCACGCCCTCGGCCGTCGCCGCGCGCACCGCGCTGGAGCGGCTGCTCGTCCGCGCCGAATCGGCGCTCGGCACCGGCACCGGCACCGGAACCGGAACCGGAACCGGAGCCTGGACCGGCAGCGGAACCGGAACCGGTACGGGAACCCACGGGCCCCGTACCGCCGAGGCCGAACGCTGCCTGGCCTGGGCCGCCGGCCTGCGGTGGGGCCGCGCGCTGCCCGAGATCGACCTCACCCCGGCGCAGGCGGGCGCCCTCGCGGGCGTCGAGGCCGACCGCTCCGCCGCCTACGTGCCCCGCCGCCCGGCCCCGGAACGCCCCCGCGGCCTGCGGGCCCTCGCCGCGCAGCTCGGCCCCGGCTCGCCGCTGTTGCCGATAGGCGCCCGCGTCGTCGTGGGCTGCTCCCTCGCCGGATGGGCCTCGATGGCGCTCGGCGTCGGACACCCGTACTGGGCCGTCGTCACCGCCGCGTCCATCTACCAGGCCAACACGACCCTCTCCTGGCAGCGCGCCGTCCAGCGCACCCTGGGCAACCTGCTCGGGCTGCTGCTCTTCACCGCGCTGCTGCCCGTCATCCACACCGGGTACCTCGCGATGATCCTCCTCGCGCTCGCCTTCCAGATCGGCGCGGAGGCGTTCATCTCGCGCAACTACTGGCTCGGCTCGGTCTGCGTCACCCCGATGGCCCTGCTCCTGAGCCAGTTCGGCAGCCCCGTCGCGGCCGGTGACCTGGTGGGGGACCGCTGGATCGACACGGTGGTCGGCGTCGTCGTCGGACTCCTGTGCTGCGTGCTGGTCACCAACCGGCGCGCGAGCGACCGCATCGAGACCGCCCTGCACCACGCGGAAGCGGCACGCGACGATGTACGGCACCTGCTGGTCACGGACGCACCGTACGAGGAGGCGGGCCGGGCCCGCGACAGGCTGGCCGCGGCACTCGTCGAACTGCGCGAGGCCGTGGAGACCGCCTCGGGCGAGTGGTGGCAGCGCGCCCTCCCCGAGGAGCGCGTCGCCCTCGCCGAACGCGAGGGCCACCGCGACCTCGCCCAGCTCATCCGCAGGCTGACCCCGCCCGTCATGGCCGCCTGAACCCCGCGCCGCGCCCGCGGCGGACAGGCGGGAGAATGGCGGGCGGTGAGAGGAGAGACCGTGAACGGGGAACGGGACGGGGAACGGAACGACGAGGACGTGGTCGCGGGGGTGCTACGGCAGTGGCAACGCGTCCACCCGGGCCTGGACACGGCCCCCATGGCCGTGATCGGCAGGCTCAACCGCTGCGCGGCGCTGCTCCAGCAGGCGGCCGAGGCACCACTCAGCCAGGAGGGGCTGACCCGCGCCGAGTTCGACATCCTCGGCACCCTGCGCCGCGTGGACAGGGAACTGACCCCGGGCCGCATCGCACGGGAGACCTTCGCCTCGGGCGCCGCGGTCACCAAACGGCTCAAGGAACTGGAACGCCGCGGCCTCGTCGTACGACGCCCCGACGAACGCGACCGCCGCGTCGCGCACCTCTCGCTCACCGAGGCGGGCAGCGAGCTGATCGACCGGCTGCTGCCGGAACAGCTCGGCTACGAGGCGGCCCTGCTCGCCGGGCTCGACGGTGCGCGCAGACAGGAACTGTCCTCGGCGCTGGGCGAACTCCTGGTCGTGCTGGAGGGCCGCCTCGGCAGCGTCGTCGGCTGACCGGCCGAACACACCTCCGTGCCGGTCGCACGGTGTCCGGTCACTGGACGCAGCGGAAGCCCAGGTTGCCGGTGCTGGAGTCCGGGGTGTTGCCCGTGCGCGCCGCGACGCGGTAGCGGTTGCAGTACGAGTCGTGGCACAGGTACGAGCCGCCACGCATCGCCCGCCGCTCCTCGTCCTCGGCCCCGAAGGGACCCGCGCACCACTCCCACACGTTGCCGACGGTGTTGTAGAGCCCGTACCCGTTGGGCCGGTACGCGTCGGCGGGCGCGGTCCCGATGTGGCCGTCCTCCGCCGTGTTGACGACGGGGAAGCGGCCCTGCCAGATGTTGCAGCGCCACCTGCCGCGCGGCGTCAGCTCGTCGCCCCACGGGTAGCGGGCCTGGTCGAGGCCGCCGCGGGCCGCGTACTCCCACTCCGCCTCCGTCGGCAGCCGCTTGCCCGCCCACGCGGCGAACGCGGCGGCGTCCTCCCAGCTCACATGCACGACCGGGTGCCGCGCCCGGTCCCCGACGGAGCTGCCGGGGCCCTCCGGGGCCCGCCAGTACGCGCCCTCCACGCCGCGCCACCACGGTGTGCCGTCGGCCGGTGGGGTGGACCGGACCACGGAGGGGTCCAGCAGCCCCGCGAACACGTACGACCAGCCGAAGCGTTCGGCGCTCGTCACATAGCCCGTGTCCTTCACGAACGCCGCGAACCGCGTGTTCGTCACCGTCTGCGGGTCGATGCGGAACGCCTCGACGGTGACCTCGCGTACGGGTCCCTCGCCGTCGCCGGGGTTCGCGGCCTCGTCCTCGTTGCCCATGCGGAACGTGCCGCCGGGGAGGGCCACCATCTTTCCCCGCCCCTCGGCAGCGGGCAGCCGCCGCGCCGGGGCCCGGATGACGTGCGCGAGGCTCGTGCGGCCGACGGACGCGGACGTGCCGGACGTGGCGGACGCACCGGACGTCGGAGCCGACGGAGCGCAGCACGAAGCGGGCCCCGCACCGGGGTGCTCCCGGTCCGGCCCCGGCTCCTGTTCCCGCGACCGCTCCCGCGATGACGACGTCATGTCCCGATCCCTCCGCGCGTCCCTCCCGTTCACGCGGCGAGCGTAACCCCGTCGCGTCGGCGCGGTGCCGACGGGCCTCCCCGCCCCCGGGCGCCTACGATCGCAAGGAGGTCCCAGCCCACGACCCGGACGGTGACCTCGACGACCACGCTCACCAGTGCCACGGGGCGGCAACGTGTGTCGGTGGAGGACTCCATCCCTCTTCCGCGGATTCCCTCCCGCCTTCGGGCGGGGAGGGAATCCGGTCCTGAGCTCTGCGGCGCGGAGCGCCGCAGCATCGCTTCGGAACGCTCCCCGGGGACAGCCGCGCTCAGTGGGGCCGCTTCTGGTTCTCGATGTAGTCCTTGACCACCTGGAGTGGCGCCCCGCCGGGTGGCTCCGGCGGAGTAGGCGTGCGGCGCGGTCAGCGCAGATGGGCGCGGACCGCCTCAACGGTGTCGGCCTCGGCCGGAGCCTTGTCGTCGCGGTAGCGCAGCACGCGCGCGAAGCGCAGTGTCACACCCTCCGGGTACCGCGTCGAGCGCTGCACACCGTCGAAGGCGATCTCGACGACCAGCTCGGGCCGCACCGTCACACCCCACCGCTCACGCGTCACCGCGACCTCCTGGAGACGTTCCGTCTGCCAGGCCAGAAGAGTGTCCGTGAGGCCCTTGAAGGTCTTGCCGAGCATGGCGAAGGAACCGTCGGCGCGACGGGCCCCGAGATGGAGGTTGGAGAGCTTGCCGGTACGGCGACCGTGCCCCCACTCGGCGCCGAGCACCACGAGATCGAGAGTGTGCACGGGCTTCACCTTCAGCCAGGAAGCACCCCGGCGCCCGGCACCATAGGTGGAGTCCAGCCCCTTCACGACCACGCCCTCGTGCCCGCGCACCAGCACGTCGTCAGCGAACTCCCGCGCCGCTTCCCGAAGTTGGTCGTCCTCCGGGTCGGAAACGGCCACCCGGCGCACGCGCAGCGGCGCGGGCACCGCACGGGCGAGTGCGGCGTGGCGCTCGTGCGCGGGGAGATCCAGGAGGTCGGCGCCGTCGAGGAAGAGCAGGTCGAAGAAGACGGGCGACACGGGCAGCGACGCCTGCGCCGCCGTCACATCCAGACGTGAGCCGACCCGCGAGGACACCTCCTGGAACGGCCGCGGCCTGCCCTCCTCGTCCAGCGCGATGACCTCGCCGTCGAGCACGGCGCGCTCCGCCTCCAGAAGCTCCGTGGCGGCGACCACCTCAGGGAGCCGGTCGGTGATCTCGTCCAGGGTGCGGGTGTAGATCCGAACGCGCCCGCCGTCCTTGTGCACCTGCACCCGGATGCCGTCGAGCTTCTCCTCCACGGCGCACGGCCCCAGCCGCTCCACGGCCTCGTCCACGTCCTTCGCCGTCTGCGCCAGCATGGGCAGCACGGGGCGGCCCACCTCCAGGCGGAAGTCCTCCAGCGCCGCCGTACCGCGCTCCAGCAGCGCCCGCGCGACGGCGCCCAGCGAGCCGCCCAGCATCACCGCGCGCCGCACCTCGCCGGGCTCGGCGCCCACCGCCGACGACAGCCCCTCCACGGCGAACGCGTCCAGCGCCCCCTGCCGCAGCTCCCCGCCGAGCAACCTCAGCAGAAAGTGCTGCTCCTCCGCGGTGGCGGCGCCCATCAGCTCCACGACCAGGCGTCTGCGCTCCGCCTGGGCGCCCTTGCCGTTCACGGCGGCGATACGGTCCAGGGCGGCGTCGACGTCCGGCACGGTGAGGCTGGGTGCGGCGGCAGGAGACACCGGTTCCTTGAGGGTGCTCCAGCCGACGCCGGTGCGGCGCTGTGGCAGCCGCCCCGCGAGGTAGGTCACCACCACCGGTACCTCGGCGGGTTCCGCCTCGCGGAAGAGGCTCGCGAGCAGGGCGATCTTCTCCGTACGGGCGGAGGACTCCGCGATCTCCTGCGAGGCCCGCGCGACGTCAGCCAGCAACATTTCCTTATCCTCGCCCACATGGCGAGCCCTCGCAGGTCGGCGTGCCCCTTCACGGGGCTGCGAAGGAAACGAGGGGTTCGCCCTTCACCGTGGTGTGCCCCTTCACGGGGTGCGGGGTGATGGCCACACGGGGTGCCTGTTTCTTGCGGGGGTGCGCCTTCCCTGGTGCCCCTTTGGGTTCGTTCGCGTGTTGCGGGCCGGTGGCACGGGTTGTGCCCACCCGTCCCGCCTTGCGGGACGATTGCCCACAACATTTTGGTGTGCCGTCGCCGGTCGGGTGCGGGTGGGTGGCTTCGGCGCGGCGTGTGGTGCGGGTACGTCGCGGCTGGCGCCGCGTGATTCTTGGTGCCTGACGGTGGCCGTGTGGGATACGTGTTCTTGGGTGTCCGGTGCCGCGGTGGGGTGTCTCCTCGGCGTGAAGGTCTCGCTTTCGGCTCTCCGCCGGTGACTTTCTCGACCTGCGGGGACACCCCACCGCGTCCCCGTCCCGCCGGTGGCCCACTGCCACTCCGGGTGGGCCAATGCCCACCCCCGGCGCGGGACCTGCGGTCCCCACTTCACAGGGCGACCGTCCCGCGCAACGCCCCCTGTCGGGGGTGCGCAGCCCGGGGGTGCCCCTTTGGGGTTTCGTTCGCGACTGCGGGCCGGTGGTGGGCACAACAGTGGGGCGCCGTTTCACAACAGTGGAGGTCACCGGCCGGGAGTTGGCCGCGACCGGGAGGTGGTGTGGCGGGGGGTCCCCGCAGGGCGAGCAAGTCACCGGCGGAGAGCCGAAAGTGAGACCTTTACGCCCGAGGAGACACCCCGGCGCGGCGCCGACCCCCACCACACAGGCACCCCATATCCACGGCCGAAACCATGAATCACGCGGCGCCAGCCGCGTCGCACCGTCACCACACGCCGCGCCGCAGCCACCGGCCCGCACCCGGCCCCGTACCGCAGGGCGACGGCACCCAAATGTTGTGGGCAATCGTCCCGCAGGCGGGACGGGTGGGCACAACCCGTGCCACCGGCCCGCAGCACGCGCACGCAACCCCAAAGGGGCACCAGCCAAGGCGCACCCCTGCAAGAACCGTGCACCCCGTGTGGCCTTCACCGTGCACCCCGTGAAGGGGCGCAATCGGTGTAGGGGGAACCCTGCGTTTCCTTCCGCACCCCGCGAAGGGTGCGGTGGCGGCCCGTGCGTCGTAGCGTGGTCAGCGCCACGAGCGAACCGCTCAGGACCAGCAGTGCGGCCAGCCGCAACCCCGTCTCGTAGCCGTCGAGGAACGCCGCGTCGGGAGTACCCCCGTCGCCCAGGACATCGCGCTGGCGACGGGCGAGCACCACGCCGACCACGACGATCCCGAACACGCCCGACACCTCGCGCGCCGTGCTGACCAGCCCCGATGCCGTCCCCGAACGGCTCTCGGGCACGTCGGCGAGCGCCGCCACCGTCATGGGCGCGGTGAACGCCGAGCCCACCCCCATGAGGACCAGCCCGGGCTGGAGGCCCGCGTAGGTGGCGTCGCCGCCCGCCATGGACACGAGCAACAGGCCGCACGCGACCATGCCGAGACCGGCGGCGATGACCCGGTGCGCGCCCAGCCGCTTGGAGAGCGGTTCCGCCGCAGGGGTCACCGCCAGCAGCACCACCGCCAGCGGCAGGAAGACCAGCCCGGCCTCGGTGGGGGAGAAGTCCAGGATGCGCTGGAGGTAGAGGGAGGTGAAGAAGAAGACCCCGTTCAGGCCCACTCCCCACAGCATCTGCGCGACCACACCCCCGGAGAGGGTGCGCACCCGGAAGGCCCGCAGGTCGACCAGCGGCAGGAACGTGCGGGCTTCCACAGCGAGGAAGGCGAGGCCGGTCACGGCGGCGACGGTGAGGCACAGCGGTACGGGGTCCGTGCGGAACCCCTTCTCGCCGCCCTCGACGAGCCCGTAGGTGAGGAAGTACAGCGCCGTGCCGGACAGCAGCACCCCCGGCACGTCGAGCACCCGCAGCAGCTCGCCCACGCGGCGCGTATCGCGCGTGGGCGCCGGTACCGCGAGGGCGAGCAGCGCGGCCGTCACACCGAAGGGCAGGTTCAGCAGGAACACCCACTCCCAGCCCCAGTGCTCGGTCACGACGCCGCCGACGACGGGCCCCGAGGCCAGCGCGACGGCGAGCGCGGCCGTCCACACCCCGATGGCGAAGGTGCGCCGCTTCTCCGGTATGTCGCCGGCCACGACGGCGAGCGACGCCGGGATCACACACGCCGCGCCCGCGCCCTGCACGGTGCGCGCCGCGATCAGCGCGGCGCCGCTGTCCGCGAGTCCGGCGAGCGCGGAGGCGGTGGTGAACACGAGGAGTCCGACGACCAGGACGAGGCGCCGCCCGACGAGGTCGCACAGGCGCCCGCACAGCAGCATCAGGGTGGAGAAGCTGAGCACGTAGCTGATGGCCACCCACTCCAACTCCTCGGGGGAGAGGTGCAGTTCGCGTTGGAGCGAGGGCAGCGCGACGTGGACGACGGTGTTGTCCAGCATCGCGACGAAGCCGGACAGGGCGACCATCGCCAGCACGGCGAACGCGCGCGCACGGCCCACGGGCGGCGCTCCTTGGAGACCGGAGACGGACGGAAGGCGGAGGGGCGGGCGGAGCAGGCGGGGCGAAGACGGGGCGAGGGGCGGCGGGCCCGCACGCGGACTCTAGGCCCCCGCGCGCCGTCCGGCGCCCCCTCGCGCGGCATTTTCCGCCCCGGTGACAAAGGGAACCGCCGCCTTTGTCACTCGGGTAAGCACGCGGGAAACGATCTGGGGAACGGTGTGAGAATTATCCGTGACGCTTCATCAGAATTTATGGAAGGCCGCTGACCTGGGAAAACAGGGTTCACTCAGCATCCGCTTCACAGGCGCCACCGGCAGATTTGTCAATTGCCGCTATTTGCTCGGTCCCTTTGCCTGGTGAGCCTGGGTGTCCCCGTAACGTGGAGGACCTTTTCATGCCCCCCGCATCTTCCCCACAGGATCAACGGCTCACCGATCTGCTGGACCACTGGGCCGGAGCCGGACAGCGCGGAGCCCGACGGGCCTTCACGGCCGTCGAGTTCGGCGACCACGCCTCGGCGGGCACGCACAGATCGCTCACCTGGAGCGGCCTGCGCGGCCGTGCCCTCGCCGTGGCGGAGAGGCTGGAGCGCGCGGCGCTGCCCGGCGACCGTGCGGCGCTGCTGCTGCCGCAGGGGCTCGACTACGTCGCCGCGTTCCTCGGCTGCCTGTACGCGGGCGTGGTGGCGGTCCCCCTGTTCACCCCGGACCTCCCCGGACACGAGGGGCGGCTCGCCGCCGTACTCGCCGACTGCGAACCCGCCTGCGTGCTCACCGACTCCGGATCGCTGGAGACGGTGCGCCACTTCCTCGCGCAGCAGCAGGAGCAGCAGCAGCGCGGCGCGCCGCCCGTGCTCACCGTCGACGGGCTGCCGTCCACCGCGTGGGAGCCGCCCGTCGAGCGCAGGGCGGGGCCGGGGGACGTCGCCTACCTCCAGTACACCTCAGGGTCCACCCGCGTCCCCGCCGGGGTGGCACTGACGCACCGCAACGTCGTCGCCAACGCCTCCCAGGCCGTCGCGGTCTACGCGCGCGACGCCGACGCGACGACCACCGTGAGCTGGCTGCCCCTCTTCCACGACATGGGCCTCGTGCTGAGCGTCGCCGCGCCCGTGTTCGGCGGCTTCCCGTCCGTGCTCATGGACCCGGTCTCCTTCCTGGTGCGCCCCGTGCGCTGGCTGCGGCTGATGTCCCGCTACCCGGGCGTCGTCGGGGCGGCGCCCAACTTCGCGTACGACTACTGCGCCTCCCGCGTCACCGAGGACGAGAAGGCGGAGCTGGACCTGACGCGCGTCCGCGTGCTCATCAACGGCAGCGAGCCCGTGCGCCCCTCCACCGTCACCCGCTTCCGTGAGGCGTTCGGGCCCTGCGGGCTGCGTGCCGAGGCCCACTGCCCCTCCTACGGGCTGGCCGAGGCCACCGTCTTCGTGTGCGCCGACCCCTTCGACGCGCCGCCGTCGCGGCTCGCCGTCGACCGCGCCGCGCTGAACGAGGGCAAGGCGGTGCCCGTCGATGAGAGCGACGCGTCGGCGCTGCCGGTGGTGACCTGTGGCGCGCCCGTCGGGCAGCGGCTGCGCATCGTGGACGCGGAGCGCGGCACGGCCGTGCCCGACGGGGAGGTCGGCGAGATCTGGCTCCAGGGGCCCAACATCGGCGCCTGCTACTGGAACCGTCCCGAGCAGAGCGCCGAGACCTTCGCCGCCACGCTGGCGGGCGAGGAGGGCCGCTGGCTGCGCACCGGCGACCTCGGGGCACTGCACGAGGGCGCGCTGCTGGTCACCGGGCGGCTCAAGGACCTGATCATCATCGACGGGCGCAACCACTACCCGCAGGACATCGAGGAGACCGTCCAGCGCGAACTGGCCGTCGTGCGCCGCGACCGCGCCGCCGCCTTCACCGTCCCCGGCGAGGACGGCGCCGAGCGCCTGGTCGTCGTCGCCGAGCGGGGCCGCGACGCCGAGCAGGGCGGCGAGTGCGACAGCGCCACGGCGGCTGACGCGGCCCGCGCCGTCGTCTCGACGGGGCACGGGGTGCGGCTGGCCGACTTCCGGCTGGTGGCGCCCGGTGCGATACCGCGCACCTCGAGCGGCAAGGTCTCCCGCGCCGCCTGCCGGGAGCGCTATCTGGAGGGGAGCCTGCGATGACCGTGCTGACCGGCGACCGGGTGCCGCGCGAGGAGCTGCTGCGCGTCACGGTCGTCACCAGGCTGTGCGAGCGCTACGGGCTGCGGCCCGAGGAGATCACCGACGACCGTCCGTTCGCTGAACTCGGCCTCGCCTCCGCCGACGCGGTGTCCATCGCGGCCGAGCTGAGCCTGCTCACCGGAGAGCCCCTGCCCGCCACGCTGCTCTGGGACTTCCCGACCCTGGCCCAGCTCAGGCGGCGGCTGGCGGAGGGGAGCGGGGCGGAGGAGACCGGGGGCGCGGCGCGGGCAGCCGCCTCCGGCTCCTCCGCCCCGGCCTCGGCCTCGGGGCCGGGAGCGGGATCGGTGCTGGTACCGGTACCAGCACCCGCACCGGACGGCGCGGGCGACGGGCACGGCCCCGAGGCCGTTGCCGTCGTCGGGCTGGGCTGCCGCGTCCCTGGCGCGAGCGGCCCCGACGAGTTCTGGCAACTGCTCAGCGAGGGCCGCGACGCCGTCACCGTCGTCCCCGAGGGCCGCTGGGACCCCTTCAGCACCCCGGACGAGACGAGGGAGGTCAGCCGTCACGGTGGCTTCCTCGACGACGTCGCGGGCTTCGACGCCGAGTTCTTCGGCATCCCGCCCCGCGAGGCCGCCGTCATGGACCCCCAGCAGCGCCTCGTGCTGGAGGTCGCCCGCGAGGCACTCGACCACGCGGCCGTCCCCGCCTCCGCGCTCGCCGGAACCGCGACGGGCGTCTTCATCGGCATCAGCGGCAACGAGTACGCGCAGCTCACCACGGCCGAACTCGGCGCCGTGGACGCCTGGACCCCGCCCGGCGCGGCACTGAGCATCGCCGCCAACCGCCTCTCCTACGCGCTCGACCTGCGCGGCCCCAGCCTCGCGCTCGACACCGCCTGCTCCTCCTCGCTCGTCGCCGTACACCACGCCGTGCGCAGCCTCACCGGCCACGAGAGCGACACCGCGCTGGCCGGCGGCGTCAATCTGCTCCTCGCGCCCGCGATCACCCTCGCCTTCCAGCGGATGGGAGCGCTCAACCCCGAGGGCCGCTGCCGCGCCTTCGACGCCGACGCCGGGGGCATGGTGCGCGGCGAGGGATGTGCCGTGGCCGTGCTCAAGCGGCTGTCCGACGCCGAGCGCGACGGCGACCGCGTGCTCGCCGTCATCCGCTCCAGCGCCGTCAACTCCGACGGCCGCTCCAACGGGCTGCTCGCGCCCAACTCCGAGGCACAGCGCGCCCTCCTCGCCCGCGCCCACACCCGCGCGTGCGGTTCGCCCGTGGCGCCGCAGGACATCGACTACGTCGAGGCGCACGGCACCGGCACCGCGCTCGGCGACCCCATCGAGGCGGGCGCGCTCGGGGCGCGGCTCGGCGCGGGCCGCGACGCCGACAAGCCGCTGCTCATCGGCTCCGTCAAGACCAACATCGGCCACCTGGAGGCAGCGGCGGGGATCGCCGGGTTCGTGAAGACGGTGCTCGCGCTGCACCGCGACGAGATCCCGCCCAGCCTCCACTTCCAGCGGCCCAGCCCGCACATCGACTTCGAGGCGCTGGGCCTGCGCGTCGCCGCGGACCCCGAGCCCTGGCCCCGCTACTCCGGCACGGCCACGGCGGGCGTCTCCGCCTTCGGCTTCGGCGGCACCAACGCACACGTCGTCCTCCAGGAGCACCGGCCCTCCGCGCGCCCTGCGCCGCACGGGGACACCGGCACGGAAGAGCGGCGCGCGCGTGACCAGGCGCGTGACCGGGAGGGCCGCGCGCCCGCGCTGCTGCTCCTCGACGGGCCCACCGAGGACCGCACCAGGGAGTACGCGGCGCGGCTCGCCGAGTGGCTCGGCACCCCGCGCGGGCGCGCGACACACCCGTACGACCTGGGCCGCACCCTCGCCGGACGCACCGGGCGTGGCCGCTTCCGCGCCGCCGTCGTCGCGGGCGGGGCGGGTGAGGCGGCCGAGGCGCTGAGCGCGTACGCCGAGGGACGCCCCACATCGCTGGCCGGGGTCGGCGACGGGCAACTCGCGCTGCGCCACACGGGCGGGCCCGTGTGGGTCTTCTCCGGCTACGGCTCGCAGTGGCCCGGCATGGCACGGCGGCTGCTGGCGGCCGAGCCCGCCTTCGCCGCCGCCGTCGACCGGCTGGAACCGCTGCTGCGCGCACACGCCGGTCTCTCCCTGCGCGAACACCTGCGCCCCGAAGCCGAGCTGACGACGACCGATGTCGTGATGCCCGTGCTCTTCGGCATCCAGGCGGCCCTCGCCGAGCTGTGGCGGGCCCACGGGGTGGAGCCCGCGGCCGTCGTCGGGCACTCCATGGGCGAGGTGGCCGCGGCCGTCGCGGCGGGCGGGCTGGACGCGGAGGACGGGGCGCGCGTCATCGCGCTGCGCTCGCGGCTGCTCGCACGGCTGACAGGCGGCGCGATGGCCGCCGTCGAGCTGGCGGCGGCGGAGGTGAGGGCCCTCGCCGAACGCTTCCCCACCGTCGAACTGGCCGTGCACGCCTCGCCGACGCAGTGCGTCGTCACCGGCTCCGACCAGGACATCGACGGCATCGTCCGGCACGTCACCGAGCGCGGCGGGCTCGCCCGCGCGCTGCCGGTCACGGTGGCCGGGCACTCCCCGCACGTCGATCCGCTGCTGCCGGAACTGACGGCGGGGCTGGCGGACTTGCGTCCCCGGACCCCTGCCGTGCCCTTCTACTCGACGGTGCTGGACCCGACGGTGCCGGACTCCTCCCGCGACCCCGCGGCGCCCGAGCCCCCGGTCTTCGACGCCGACTACTGGGCCGCCAACCTGCGGCGACCCGTGCGCTTCGCACAGGCGGTGACGGCGGCGGCCGAGGACGGGCACCGCACCTTCGTCGAGATCTCCCCGCACCCCACCCAGCTCCACCCGCTCTCCGAGACACTGCGCGCGGCGGACGCCGGTGCCTCGCTGCTCGTGCCCACGCTGCGGCGCGACGGCGACGACGCGCGCACCTTCCGCACCGCGCTGGCCACCCTCTACGCACACGGCGCCGAGCCGCGCACGGGGGAACTCCACCCGGGCGGGCGGGTGGCCGACGTGCCGGCGCCGCCGTGGCGGCACCGGCCGCACTGGGTCCCGACACCGGTGCGCCGGGTGGCTGGCACCGCCCACCCCGGAGCGCCCGGCGCGTGGCCGCACCCCGAACCGCTCGACGCGGCGCCGCTTCCGGCGGGCGAGGGAGCGGAGGAGGGGGAGGAGCGCGGGGTGTCCGGGCCGCGCACCGTGCTGGAGCGTCTGGCCGAGGGGGCGGCGCAGATCCTCGGCTTCGCGGCCGGACAGCTCGACCCACGGCTGCCCCTGGGCGAGTTCGGACTCGACTCCCTGATGGCCGCGCGCATCCGCACCTTCGTGGAGCGCGAGTTCGACATCACCGTTCCGCTGGAGGTGCTGCTGCGGCAGGGGACGCTCGAAGGCGTCGCGGCCTGGCTCGCGGAGGCGACGGTCGAAGTGGGGGCCGAGGGCGAGGCGGAGGACAGCGGGGAGCGCGCGGAACCGGTGCCGGTGCAGGTGCCGGTGCTTCCGGGCCCGCCCTCGCCGTCGCCCGCCGCCGCTTCCGCGCCCGCCGCCGTCCGGGTACGGGCCGGGTCCTTCGCCGGGCGCGTCCTTCCCCGCGACGACGCCGAACGCGCCGTCTCCCGCGCCTGGCAGTCCCTCTTCGGCGGTGAGAGTCCGGGCGCGGAACAGGACCTGTTGCCGCCCGGCACCGAGGTCACCCCGGACCTCGCCGAGCGCTTCGCCGAAGCCCTCGCCGACCGGACAGGGGCCCTCCCCGATCCCGTCGCCCTGCTGCGGCGCCCCGCCACCGTCGAGAAGGTCGCCGAACGGCTGCGCCCGTACCTGGAGGACACGGGCACGGGCGAGGGCGCGGGGTCCGGTACCGGTACCGGCATCCTGCGCCCGCTGCCGGGGGGCGGCGCACGAGCGCCCCTCTTCCTCGCCCACCCGGCGGGCGGCACCACCGCCGTCTACCGCCCCCTCGCCCAGCGCCTCGGCGCCGCCCCCGAACCGGGGCGTCCATGCGTCGGCCTGGAGCGGCTGCCCGAGCTGCCCTCGGTCTCCGAACGCGCCCACGAGTACGCCCGGGTCATCCGCGAGGCGGAGCCCGAGGGCCCCTGGACGCTGGGCGGCTGGTCCTACGGCGGGCTGCTCGCGCAGGAGACCGCGCGGCTGCTGACCGAGGCGGGCGGCACCGTCAGCGCGCTCGTCCTCATCGACACGGTGCTGCCCCTCCCCGCGCCGGGGCTCCCGCCGCTGGCGGAGGCACGCCGCAGGTTCGCGGCCTTCGCGGAGTACGTGGAGGCCACGTACGGGCACCCGCTGCCCCTCCCGTACGAGGAACTCGCGCTCATGGACGACGCGGGCCAGGTCGATCTGGTCGTCAAGGCACTGGAACAGGCCGTCGACCCGCCCGCCGCCGTGCTGGAGCACCAGCGCACCTCGTACCTCGACCTGCGCAGCGGCGAGCGGCACACGCCTCACCCGTACGAGGGACGCACCCTCCTGCTGCGGGCGACGCAGGAGGCGCCGCACAGCGTGCGGGACGAGCGGTACACACGCACGGACGAGGCGCTGGGCTGGGACGCGTACTGCTCCGACCTCACCGTCGTGCCCGTGGAGGGGCACCACCTCTCCCTGCTCGACCCGCCCGCCGTCGACACCCTCGCCCGCCACCTCACCGCCTACCTCGAAGGGTGACCCCGCCATGCCCCGGCCAGCCCCGTCCCCGTCCCCGTCCCCGTCCCCGTCTCCGTCTCCGTCTCCGTGCCCGGTTCCCGGATCCCGTGGCCGTCACCGCGCGCCGCGCCGCTCCCGCGCCGTCGCGCTCGCCGTCGTCTTCGTGACGACGGCGGGGCTCGGCGCCCTCCCCGTCACCGCCTCCGGCGCGCCGGGCGGTGCTTCCCGCGCCTCCGGCGGGTCCTCGGCTGTCGGCACCACGGTCGCGGGCGGCGCCCGTGTGGTCTCCGAGGAGTGGACGGACGAGCGCACCGTCGAGCTGAAGGTCGAGTCACCGGCCGTGGGCAAGACCCTGCCCGTGCGGCTGCTGCTCCCCACCGGCTGGAAGGACCGGCCCGACCGCACCTGGCCCGTCCTCTACCTCCTCCAGGGAGCGCACGACGACTACACCTCCTGGACGCGCGAGACGGACATCGAGAGCTTCACCGCTGACAAGGACGTCATCACCGTCATGCCGGAGTCGGGCCCGACGGGCATCCCCACCGCCTGGTGGAACAGCGGGCGCGGCGGCCCCGACTACGAGGCGTTCATCCTGGAGGAGGTCACCGCGATCCTGGAGGCGAGCTACCGCGCGGGCGACGCGCGTGCCGTCGCCGGAGTCTCGACGGGCGGCTACGGCGCCATGGCCTTCGCCTCCCGCCACCCCGGCATGTTCGGGGCAGCCGCCGCCTACAGCGGCATCCTGCACACCCGGCTCCCCTCGGTACCCACCCTCCTCTTCGCGATCGTGGCCCGCGAACTGCTCAGCCCGCTGTCCATGTGGGGCAGCCCTCTCTTCCAGAGCGGCAACTGGAAGGCCCGCGACCCGTACGCGCAGGCCGAGAAGCTGCGGGGCACCGAGCTGTACATCTCGGCGGGCACCGGCATCGTCGGCGGCGGAGACGACGACCCGCTGGACGGGAAGATCCTGGAAAGCTCCGTGTGGCCCACCACGAAGTCCTTCACCAACCATCTGGAGGACCTGGACATCCCCGCCACCGTCGATCTCTACACCGGGGGTGCGCACGCGTGGCCGTACTGGCAGCGGGAGTTCCACGACTCCTGGCCCGAGCTGGCCAAGGGCCTGGGGCTGCCCGCGTCTCAGTCCCGAGGCTGACAGCCTCGGGACGGAGGCGGAGGACGATCTCCCACCCGTATCGTGGCTCGCCTGATGCCGGGTAGGTGCAGGGGCGGAGCAGGACATGTAAGTCGTCCCCTGCGGAAGGGCGGGCAAGGTGAGGGGCCTCGGCGGGCCGCGGCAGCAGGCGGCGAGCACACGCGAACGGGCGGACGGGGAGAACGCGGACGGAGCGGACGCGGGCGAGGAGAAGAACGAGAACGGAGCGGGCGCGGGCGCGGCACGTGCGGACGGAGAGCGCACGGCGGAGGGTGCCGGCGACACGGCGGCCACCGACTCCGCGTCCGCATCCGCCCCCGCCCCCGGCTCCGATCACGCCCGCCGCCGGGACACCGCTCGCCGCGTCCTCCGCCGCGCCGCCGCCCCCGCACAGGCACCGCACCCGTCGCTCAAGCCCGCGCCGGGTGCCTATCGTGCGGCCCTGCGCCGCACCCCGGCCTCCATCTGGAACGACGACGTGTCCGACTGGGCCGCGGCCCTCACCTACTACGCCATACTCGCGCTGCTCCCCGCGCTGCTGGTGACCGTCACCCTCATCGGCCTGGCCAGCCCGGCGGCGACGCAGGACCTCATCGATCAGATCGTGTCCCTCGCCCCCGCCGACGCGGGGCACGCGCTGCGCGGCGCGCTGGAGGACATGGCGCACGAGCGGTCCGCGTTCTGGCTGCTGGCGGGCGCCGGCACCGTCAGCGCGCTGTGGTCGGCTTCCAGCTATCTCGCCGTCTTCCGTCGCGCCCTGCACGGCATGCACCGGGTCAAGGACAGCCGCCCGGCCCTGCGCAAGGCGCACTTCATCGTGCTGACGGCCCTGGCACTGCTGGCCCTGCTGGTCACCAGCGCCGTGGTGCTCGTGGTCAGCGGGCCGCTGGCGCGGACGCTGGGCGGCTGGTTCGGGACGGGCGAGGCGGGCGCGGCCACCTGGTCCCTGCTGAAGTGGCCCTTCCTGCTGTGCCTGGTGGCACTGCTGGTGCTCGTGCTCTTCCGCTCGGGCCCGCCGGTCTCCCGCGCGATGTACCACGGCGCCCCTGGCGGGGTCCTCGCCGTGCTGCTGTGGCTGGTGGCCTCGGCGGGCTTCGCGCTGTACGCCTCCCACTTCGCCGCGTACAGCCGCCTGTACGGCTCGCTCGCGGGCGTCGTCGTCTTCCTGATCTGGCTGTGGTTCTCGAACCTGGCGCTGCTGACCGGCGCCCAGTTCAACGCCGAGCTGACGCGCGTGGCGTCCCCCGCCGGGGAGCCCGATCCCGGTAGGAACGGGGGTGACGAACCCATACCGGACGCGCCGTGCATACCGTCCGTGCCGCCCGCACAGAGCGCGCGGCACACGGAGCACACGCGGCGCGCACAGGAGTAGCCCATGAGCGTCGCCCTCGCCCTGTTCACCGCCGATCTGCGGCTGCACGACAACCCCGTGCTGCGTGCCGCGCTCTCGGGCGCGGACGAGGTGGTGCCGCTGTTCGTCGTGGACCAGGGGGTGCGGGCCGCGGGATTCGACGCACCCAACCGCCGCGCGTTCCTCGCCGACTGCCTGGCCGATCTCGACGCGGGCCTGCGCGAGCGGGGCGGCCGGCTGGTGGTGCGCGAGGGGGATGCCGTCGCCGAGACGGCGCGGGTCGCGGCGGAGACCGGCGCGCGGGACGTCCACGTCGCGGGCGGCGTCAGCGGCTACGCACTGCGCCGCGAGGAGCGGCTGCGCGAGGAGCTGGAGGGCCAGGGGCACCGCCTGTGGGTCCACGACGCCGTGGTCACCGCGCTCCCGCCGGGCGCCGTGACCCCGCAGGGCCGCGACCACTTCGCCGTCTTCACCCCGTACTTCCGGCGCTGGGAGCGGGAGGGGCAGCGCTCGGTCATGGGGGTGCCGCGGGTGGTGCGGGTGCCCGAGGAGGTGCGGTCGGCGCGGGTGCCCGCGCGGTCCGGGGTGAAGGGCGCCTCCCCGGGGGTGGCCAAGGGCGGCGAGACCGAGGGCCGCAGGCGGTTCACGGCCTGGCGCAAGGGCCCGCTGGACGCGTACGAGGAACGGCACGACGACCTCGCGGGCGACGCCACCTCGCGGCTCTCGCCGCATCTGCACTTCGGCACGCTCTCGCCCGTCGAACTCGTGCACCGGGCGCGCTCGGCGGGCGGCGCGGGCGCCGAGGCGTTCGTACGGCAGTTGGCCTGGCGTGACTTCCACCATCAGGTGCTGGCGGCCCGGCCCGGGTCCGCGCACGAGGAGTACCGCGGCCACCGCGACAACTGGCGCGGCGACGG
Source organism: Streptomyces sp. NPDC054796 (assembly GCF_053611545.1). Lineage (NCBI taxonomy): Bacteria > Bacillati > Actinomycetota > Actinomycetes > Kitasatosporales > Streptomycetaceae > Streptomyces > Streptomyces sp. NPDC054796. The sequence continues at coordinate 147,160 of NZ_JBSHAO010000019.1, forward strand.
CGAGGAGGCCGACGCCTGGCGGGAGGGGCGCACAGGGTATCCCGTCGTGGACGCGGCGATGCGGCAGTTGCGGTACGAGGGGTGGATGCACAACAGGGGGCGGCTGCTGGCGGCGAGCTTCCTGACGAAGACGCTGTACGTGGACTGGCGCGTCGGCGCCCGGCACTTCCTGGAACTGCTGGTGGACGGGGACGTCGCGAACAACCAGCTCAACTGGCAGTGGGTGGCGGGCACGGGCACCGACACCCGCCCCAACCGGGTCCTCAACCCGCTGTCGCAGGCCCGGCGCTTCGATCCGGACGGCACGTACGTGCGGCGCTGGGTGCCCGAACTCGCCGACGTCGAGGGGCCCGCCGTCCACCAGCCATGGAAGCTGCCCGACGAACGCCGCAAGGGGCTCGACTACCCGGAGCCCCTCGTGGACCTCGCCGACGGACTGGCCCGCTTCCGTCGCGCACGCGGCCTGGACTGACCGCGCGGCGGACGGTTCTCTCCGCGCGGCGGGCGATGAGTTTCGCGCGTTTCCCGGGTCTCTTCTTCGACGGCACGACACGCCCTGGAGAGGACACCACCATGACACCGCCGACATCCGACCCGGCCGCCACCCCCGCATCCTCCGCTTCCGGCGCCCCCGCATCCCCCGCCGCTGCCGCCGGGCCCGGCCGCAAGACGAACATCGCGCTGTGGACGTTCCAGATCCTCACCGCCGCGCTCATGCTCAACGGCGCGGTGATCAAGTACCTGGCGAGCGAGGAGACCGTGGAGGCGTTCGCCAAGTTCGGGATCGGCGACTGGTTCCTCTACTTCATCGCCACCGCCGAACTCGTCGGCGGGATAGCCCTCCTGATCCCCCGCCTGGCCGGTGCCGCGGCCTTCGCCTTCGCGCTGATGATGGTGGGCGCCGCCATCAGCGAGGTCCTGGTGCTGAAGAGCGGCATGCTGGCGGGCCCGCTGGTGACGCTGGCGGTCGTCTCCTTCATCGCCTGGGGCCGCCGCGACAGCACCCGGGACCTGGTCGGGCAGCTCAGCTCCCCGCTCCGCCGCGCCTGACCGTCGACGGCCGGTGTGGTGGCCGCGTACCCGACCGGTACGCGGC